>NZ_JARESO010000196.1:0-2504 GCF_046030175.1 Paraburkholderia sp. RL17-373-BIF-A | reverse complement strand
CCAGACGACGAGGCCTTGCAGGCGCCCGTCCCCGTCCCCCAACCGCACGTCGCCCAGCGCGCATTGCCGGCCCAGCCCGGGTATCAGATGGTTGCGCAGCAGCCGCAGTACGCGCCACCGCCGACGCGTTACCAGCAGGCGCCCGTCTATGCGCAAGCGCCGGTTTTTGAAAGCGGTCCGTCGAACTATCCGCAGCCGGTGTACGTGCAACAGGCCTATGCAGCGCCCCCTCCACCGGCTGTCCAGTACGTTCCGGTCTATCCCCAGGAGGAGGTGCAGGAATACCCGGTTCAGGCCGTGGTGCAGCCGGTCGTCGCCGTTGCCAGTCCCATTGCCTATCCGGTCTACCGGGCGGGATACTGGGCCGGGTCATTTCCCCGTCCGTACCGCCAAGGGCCCATGATCTACCAGGTCTCGCAATAGCGGAGGGCGCGGGCCAGGGTCGGTTCCAGGCCCGCGCCCGCGAGGCAGAGGATCTTCGGGTCGACCCGTAAACCCTGACTACTGCACGAGCCGGGCTCGCAGGCGCGAATATTCCGCTTCCGAAATGGCCCCTGCCGATTTCAGACGGTCAAGCTTTTCGATCTCCTCGGTTACGCCGAAACCAGCGGCTTGGTGCAGATCATCGCGAGTCTGCTTCTCCCGCTCCTGATTGCGCTCGGCTATGCCACGGCCCTGCGTGGGTTTATGCTGAAAACATAAAAGACAGGAGTCGGCCGATGCTTTGAAAAAGTCGCTGACCGTCTCTCTCAAAAGGTTTTTAGGGGTCTTCCTACCCTTAACCGGCGTTCGCCAGCGGTTTGTAGGCCGATCTAAGGGGTCGTTTTTCTCACCGGCGATTTGAGAAAGCAGAGCAGCGACTTTTTCAACAGCATCGCCCAGATAGCTGACGGTCACGCACTGACCGAGGGCGCTTCATCATCGGCCAATAAGGATGGTCGCCCGCTGCATGCAAGGATATGGATCGCAACGGTGAGAGGCCATCCGTGCCGGTAAGGGCGGTAACGATTGCGGCCGACAAAGAAGGGCAGATCCAGGTCGCCGAGTGAATGACCGCTGCACCCTAGAATCGGACGGCTAAGTCGGGCTTGGTCCGACGTCCGTAGTGGGTCGAGATGGAATGGACACCGCCCTCCCTCCGGGGAATTGGGCACGATTGAGGGCCTCCAGGACCGAACGGCATCAATGTGCCAAAGTGGAGTTGCGACACAACCACTTAAGGAGCGGAGGCCCCAGATGAATGCTACGACATACGGACTCGACATTGCAAAGCGGGTGTTCCAGATGTACTGGGTCGACGCCCAAACTGGCGAGATCGCGAATCGGAAGTTCGGACGTGACGATTTAATTGTATTTCTGGCGCAGCGCCCCGCCGGTCGCGTTGCCCTCGAAGCTTGCGGAAGTGCTCACTGGTGGGCACGTAAGATTCGCGCGCTCGGACATGAGGTGGTGCTATTACACGCCCAATTCATTCGACCTTTCGTGCAAACGAACAAGACTGACGCGGCCGACGCCCGGGCAATCTGGACTGCAGTGCAGCAACCCGGCATGCGCACGGTTGCCGCCAAGACAGAGGATCAGCAAGTGATGCTAAGCCTCCATCGTATGCGCTCGTTGCTCGTCAAATTTCGAACGATGCAGATAAATCAGCTGCGTGGGCTGCTGTATGAATTCGGCGTAACGTTTCGCGCAGGACGCGTAGCAGGACTCGACGAGATCAGAAATCGCATGGCAGAACTCGAAGACACACTGCCACGATCGATACTTCTTAACCTTCTCGAACAGTTGCGTCGCATCAACCTGTTTGAGGAGGACATCGATCAACTCGAGAAGCGGATTGGCGTCTGGCAGAAACACGAAGCGGCATGTCGTGCGATCTCCGAAGTGCCGGGTATCGGCCGCCTGACCGCAACGGCCCTGGTAGCAACAATTGGAGATGCGAAGACATTCAGGTCCGGGCGCGAGTTCGCAGCGTTTCTGGGACTTGTTCCCCGTCAGAATGGTACCGGCGGAAAGATACGGCTGGGCTCGATCTCCAGACGTGGCGACCCATACTTGCGTACGTTGCTGATACATGGGGCGCGCTCTGTTCTGTGTCACACCAAGGTACCCACCGCATGGCAAAAGGCAATACTGGTGCGACGACCAGCAAATGTAGTAACAGTGGCCTTGGCGAACAAAATGGCGAGAATCGCCTGGGCGATCCTCGCTCACGGGACGTCGTACGAAGCGCATCATGTGAGCAACAGACCTGCATAGCAGGATGAGCACTTTGAAGCGTTGAAGAACTGGTAGGTTGCTTGGGTTGATTTCAATGTGATGGCGCGACAGGTCGGACCGCAGGAACGCAAACCTGAACACAGTCTTGTGCTTCAAGCACGTGGCCGAGATGAGGACGTTCCTGGCGAATTCCATCAGGGCCCGCAGCTTCGGCTTGCAAAAGGCCGCATATAAGACCGCAGCCGATACCTCGCTCACGTATCACATAAGATCAACTTGGCAAA
>NZ_JARESO010000195.1:0-2532 GCF_046030175.1 Paraburkholderia sp. RL17-373-BIF-A | reverse complement strand
CTAAACCGCTGACGCGGTAGTGGGAGGGAAGCGGAGGTCAGTGCCTGGCGTTCGGTCAGGACGGTTATCGGATGCCGGGCCACGAGGAAGGGACGAGCAGGCGGCCAGGAGCAGCATGGAGGTGCCCGACCGGGCATGCCATCCACTGTTCCCAGGAGGTACGCCATGACACTGCTCCGCCAACGCATGCTGCACGACATGCAGATCCGCAACCTCGCCGACAACACCCAGAAGTCCTATCTGTTGCAGGTTTCCAGTTTCGCCCGGCATTTCCGGCGCTCGCCTGAACTACTCGGCCCCGAAGAGATCCGGGCCTGGCTTGTCCATCTTCGCGAGGAGCGCAAGCTGGCCCCCGGCAGCCTCGGTCCAACGATCGGCGCACTGCGCTTCCTCTACCGCGTGACGCTCAAGCGACCCTGGAGCGACGAGGATTTTCCGTTGCCGAAGAAGCCGTTCAGACTGCCGGTCGTCCTGAGCCTGGAGGAAATCACCACCTTCTTCGAGTCGATCGCCAGTCTCAAGCAGCGCACCATCCTGATGACCGCGTACGCAGCCGGGCTGCGCGTGTCGGAAGCCGTGCACCTGAAGGTCACCGATATTGATAGCCAGCGCATGGTGATCCGTGTGAATCAGGGTAAAAATCGTAAGGATCGCTACGTGATGCTGTCTCCGCGGCTGCTCGAGATCCTGCGACTGTACTGGCACGATGCTCACCCCAGGGAGTGGCTATTTCCGGGCGACATCCCCGGGCACCCTATCACCCGGTCCGCAGTAGCGCTGGCTTGCCGGATCGCGCGCCGGCGCAGCGGTATCCAGAAACCCATCACGCCGCATTCGCTGCGGCACGCCTTCGCCACCCACCTGCTGGAGACCGGCACCGATGTACGCAGGATCCAGCTGCTGATGGGTCATCGCAGCCTTTCGACCACGGCCAAGTACTTGAAAGTGGCAACCAGCACCATCTGTGCAACCTCCAGCCCCTTTGATCTGCTGCCGCACCTCGAGCCGGTCCAGCCTCCGCCCAGTCCACCCGACTATTTCTGAACACGGTCATGCGTGCGGCACTCGAGGTGGCGGACATCTTCCGCCACTGCGGCCCGCAGTACCGGCTAACGCATGCCGGTGTGCTCAGTCGCGCCCAACGGCGCGTGATGAGTGCGATCGAACTGTGCCGCACCGCCGCACTCGGTGGCCATGTCGAACAATGCGATGCCTGCGGCCATCAGCGCATCGCCTTCAACTCGTGTCGCAATCGCCATTGTCCCAGGTGCCAATCGCTTGCCCGCGCCCAATGGCTTGAACACCGCCAGGCCGAACTGCTTCCCGAGGTCGAGTACTTCCATGTGGTCTTTACTCTGCCCGAACCGATCGCCGCGCTTGCCTACCACAACAAGAAAGCGCTCTACGACATCCTGTTTCGCACCAGCGCCGAGACCCTACGCACGATCGCCGCTGATCCGAAACACCTGGGTGCCGAGATCGGCTTCATCACGCTCCTGCACACCTGGGGGCAGAACCTGCTACATCATCCGCACGTGCACTGTGTGGTGCCGGGCGGCGGCATCGCCCCGGACGGCGAGCACTGGATCGCCTGTCGCCCCGGTTTCTTCCTGCCCGTGCGGGTCCTCTCGCGCCTGTTCCGGCGTCTGTTTCTCGAACAGCTGCGCCGTGCCTTCGACACGGGTGCGCTGCATTTCTACGGCAAGCTTGAACCGCTTGCCGACGCCCAGGCGTTCGCCGCCTTTCTCGCACCGGCCGCACAAGCCAAGTGGGTGGTCTATGCGAAGCCTCCCTTCGGCGACGCCCGGCACGTACTCGACTATCTGGGCCGCTACACCCATCGCGTCGCCATCTCCAACAACCGGCTGATGCGCTTCGACGGCGACGATGTCACCTTCCAGTGGAAGGACTACAAGCATGATGCCGCGCACAAGACCATGACGCTCAACGCCGACGAGTTCATCCGCCGTTTCCTGCTGCATGTGCTACCTGACGGGTTCAAGCACATTCGCAGTTACGGCCTGCTGGCCAATCGCCACCGCGCAGCCAGACTTGCCACCTGCCGCCGGCTACTCGGCGGCGTTGCCCCCCGCAAGAAACATCCAGCTTAACGGAAGACTGCCGTGACCGTTACCAGCGACTCACCGGCCGGTCATTACGCGATTGCCCCGCCTGCGGCAAGGGCCACATGGTGTGCATCGAAACCTTTCTGCCCGGCGCACTGCCGCGTGCACCTCCACACATTCACCATGGTCACTGATCCGCTTTGGCGCGACTACCAATCACGTTTCCATTCATTCCTGGTGGCGACTCGCCCGGGCTTGCGTCATCGAGTCTTCGCCGTATACCCACGACCCGGAATCTACGTCATTCATCTCGTCAGAACCACGTTTGCACCACCGTCGCGTCACCGTCGACTCCGCTTCATCGTCGCGCGGTGCCCGGCTAACGTGCGTGGCGCGCGCTGAATGACCGCAGCGACGATTCAATGCCCATACCACGACCGCCTGCGGAGCGGTTCAGCACAAACGG
>NZ_JARESO010000194.1:0-2553 GCF_046030175.1 Paraburkholderia sp. RL17-373-BIF-A | reverse complement strand
TTAAGGGTTGTGCGATGCCTGCCCTGAAGCCGCATGCATGTGAGCGCGCCGGTGAGCCAGCGGGCAGGCGTCGCACAAGCCTCGAGGGAGGAAACCGCGGAGTGCTCCGATGCGGTGAGAACCTTACCCGACTATGGCGATTGAAGAGATCGCACTATCAATCGGACGATGGGGAACTGAGGCAAACCATGCGTTGGATGGGCGCAAGCGCGGTTGCGAAGCTGCCACAGGCGATGGTTGTGACGATGGGGCGACGCGGAAGGACCTGTCTGAAACGACCAGCGCAACTGTCTCCTGTTGGCTCTCGTTGCCGGAGAGCCGACAGTCGGGTTGAATACCTTGAGCCACTTGCGCTCATGCTGCGCCTCGCTGCGCGGGCGGTGCCCGGATCGGCTGGCTGCGCTGGAGGATGTCGATGATGATCATCGGCGAGCCGCAGTGCCGGCACACGAAGGTCGGCTGTGCAGTGTCTGGCGAGGTGTTGTCGCTAACGGGCGCGATATCGACGGTTGTTACGTGCAACAGCTCGCGTATCTTCGCGAGATTGTCGCGCCGCACCGGGTTGGCAAACAGGCCGTAGTGACGGATACGATGGAAGCCAGCGGGCAGCACATGCAGCAGGAAGCGGCGCATGAACTCATCGGCACTGAGGGCCATGACCTTGTAGCGGGTGCGCCCCTTCGCGCGGTAGTCCTTCCAGCGGAAGGTCACGCCCCGTTCGTCCAGCGCGATGAGCCGCTGGTTGGAGATGGCGACGCGATGGGTATAGCGCGAGAGATACGCGAGTACCGCGTCGGGTCCCGCGAACGGGCGTTTGGCAAACACCACCCATTCACGGGCGCGTAGCGGCGCGAGCCACTGTGCGAAGACGGCAGGATCGGCGAGCGCGTCGTACTCGCCGAAGAAGCGTAGCTGGCCGCGGCGATGCAGCGCCGCGAGTTCTTCCAGGAAGCGTCGGCGGAACAGCCGTGAGAGCACGCGCACCGGCAGGAAGAAGCCGGGCCGGCAGGCGACCCAGCGCTCACCGTCGGGTGACAGTCCGCCACCGGGGACGATGCCGTGCACGTGCGGATGATGCGTGAGTGCCGAGCCCCACGTATGGAGCACGAGCGTCGCGCCAATGTGCGCGCCCAGATGCTTCGGATCGGCGGCGATGGTACGCAGCGTTTGGGCGGCGACGTCGAACAGCAGGCCGTAGAGCACCGCCTTGTTGTACCAGGCGATCGCACTGATCGCCGCTGGCAGCGTGAAGACCACGTGGTAATACTCCACGGGCAGCAGGTCGGCCTGACGTGCCTCGAGCCAGCGGTGTGCGGCGCTCGCCTGGCACTTCGGGCAATGGCGGTTCCTACACGAGTCGTAGGAGATCTCCAGCCTGGCGCAGCCGGAACAGCGCAACACATGTCCACCCAGCGCCGCGGTGCGGCACTGTTCGATGGCCGACATGACCTTCAGCTGTCCCAGGCTCAGCGGGACAGTCTGTCGCCACGCTGGGCCATGGATGCGGAAGATATCCGCGACCTCCAGCACGGGGCGCTCCGCGCGGTGCTGGCCTACTCGGAAGGCAGGCGGTCCAGCGGGCTGATCACCTGACGCAGGAGGTCGGTGGCCACCTGGGTATAGAGGGAGGTGGTCTCAAGCTTCTTGTGCCCCAGCAGCACCTGGATCACGCGGATATCCTCCTTCTGTTCGAGCAGGTGGGTCGCGAAACTATGGCGCAGCGTATGCATGGATACGCGCTTGCCGAGGTGTGCCTCTTCTGCGGCGGCATGGATCGCGCGGTTCAGTTGCCGCGTGCTGAGCGGGTCCACCGGATCGAGGCCCGGAAACAGCCAGCCGCCTTCGAGCATGCGACCCTGCGCATGGGCCACGCGCCACCAGACACGCAGGCGCTCGAGCAGGACCGGCGAGAGCATCGCGTAGCGGTCGCGGCGGCCCTTGCCCTGCTCGATGCGCAGCGTCATGCGCTGGCTGTCGACGTCGCCGACCTTCAGCGCCACCACTTCGCTCGCACGCAGCCCGGCACCGTAGGCGACTGACAGTGCCGTCTGGTGCTTCAGGTTGCCGGCAGCGGCGATCAGGCGGGCCACCTCGTCAGGGCTGAGCACGACCGGTAGCGTATGGGGCACGCGCACCGGCTGCATCCTGGCCATCAGCTCGGGCTGGTTGAGCGTGATCTCGAAGAAGAACTTCAGTCCGGTGATGGCGGCATTCAGCGACACGGGCGAGATGCCGTGGTCGACCAGATGCAGCTGGTAGCGCCGCAGGTCCTCGACGGTGGCGGTGTCGGGCGGGCGCCCGAGGAAAGCGGCGAACTGACGGACCACGCGGACATAGCCGGCCTGCGTCTGCGGTGCGAGCTTGCGCATGCGCATGTCGTCGATCATGTGCTGGCGCAGCGGACTGATATCCTGGCTGGTGTGAGTCATGGCTCTGCTCCTGTTGAGGAACGAGGCGGATTGCCTCGTACCCAACATGGAAACAGAGTCGGTTTCCTCTCACCTGCCACCCGAGCTCAACCGGAGCCCCACTACCGCGCGAGCGGTTTCGTCC
>NZ_JARESO010000193.1:0-2554 GCF_046030175.1 Paraburkholderia sp. RL17-373-BIF-A | reverse complement strand
CCACCCGGACACGAGACATAATGCTCACCTCCCTATGTCATTGAAGATCAATGGATAGTTGATTTGGGTCCGCTGATTGCGGACCCTCGGTTGCACTTCTTTCTGTGATAAACGCTTCTACATCGACCCGCTGCATGATCCACGGTGCGCCAGGACACGCCTGTGTGGCAGGCAATCGCTTGATCCGGATCAGCCGGAAGACCGTCGGTGTACTGATGCCCAATAACGCGGCAACTTCCGTCACACCCAGTTCATTGCGCTCTTGCCGCTCTCCTTCGCGATAGGCTGCGATCGCATGGTCTTTACGCAAGATGCAAATTCGCGCTGCTGTCCACGAAAGGCCTTTCGCCGTGCGTTTGCCCAAACGGTTAACGACCGCCGCGATGCCCTGGTCCGCAAGCGTTCTCGCCAGCGCACGAACGATGTCGATCGTTTCGACGTCAGTGGCCCAGCGATGTTGCCCAGTTCGGTTGGTATCAAACTCGAGCTCGGTGTGATCGCCACCTTGCCAATGTAAAAGCGCTCGAATGGTGAGGTCCTGCTTTGTGACAACGATCTCCTTAAGAACCGTACGCAAGATACGCTTCTTGATTTCGATGGCGCTCGCTGGGTGATTCCACAGCGCCGGCAGGTCGGTTCCCAATCTCATAAGCTCGTCGCGTGCGGCGGTGCTGAGTGAGTCTGCCGGATGCTCGCGCAGCGCATCCAGTTCGCCCTGCCGCTGTGCTTGTGTTGCCAACGCGTCGTTCCACCGACGCTCCAGTTCGGAGGCGACCAGCCGGTTGTCGGGATCGATTGCGTCGTACTGCCGCCGCGCTCGCACGGCTTCATAACGTGCTTGTTCAAGCGCCAGTTCCTTGTGCCGAAATCGCTCATCCTCACTCATGCGCTTACGCTCAATGGCATCCAGCGATGCGCGAATACCCAATGGTTCGAGTCGGCGTAGAACTTCCTCAGATACGCGCTGATCCACGCGCAACGCACCGAATGAAATGCAGCGCGGTCCGCCATGATTGATCATACTGCCCTGACAGTTATAGCGGCCGACGTCGCCCTTGGTGCCGGAATACGCGACATGCAGCTTGCGACCGCAATGGCCGCATCGGAGAAGCCCGGCCAATAGCGAACCGCCGCGTTTAACCGCACCTCGGACCAAGTTGCCCTTCATGTTGGCGTTGTCAGTAATCAATTTGCGATTGCTCTCGTACTCGTCCCAGGTAATGTAGCCCGCGTGGTGTTCGACGATCAAGACTTGCCATTCTTTGCGATTGACGTGCGTGCCGCTATACAGCCGCTTGCGACCGCTCTCAATGCGCACAGTCGTCTTGGTCTTGCCAAACGCGTATGCCCCGCCGTAGGTGGGATTCGTCAGGACATGCCACAGGGTGTTGTAGACCGGTAGTTTCCAAACAATATGACGGCCCTCCGGGCCGTAGCTGACCGCCGGCAGCTCAATGCGCTCCTGCCGAAACCAGATTAAAACCTGCCTCACACTACCAAATTCACGAAACCTCCGAAACACCAGATCGAGCGCTTCGCGAATGCGTAGGTCTGGGTCCTTCTCGATGCGATTGTTCGGTACACGCATGTAGCCAATCGGCGCGGTCATGAACAGTTCCCCGCGCTTGGCCTTCTGATCCGGCGCGGCTTGGGACCGCTGGCGAAACGTCGAGAGCTCCATCTCGGATAACGTGCCCTTCATGCCCAGCAGCAGGCGATCATTGGGTTCGCGAGGATCGTAAATGCCATCTTCGTCTATCAGCAACGTCCCCACGAGACGGCAGAATTCCAGCAGCGTGTGCCAGTCGCGCCCGTTGCGCGCGAGTCGAGACGCTTCGATACAGAATACAGCGCCGACCTCGCCGCTACAAAGGGCGGCCAGCAGCCGCTCGAAGCCAGGGCGATGAATTCCAGACCCAGAGCGGCCCAGGTCATCATCGATGACCGTCACGTCAGACCAACCGAGTCCCCGAGCGCGATCTGCGAGCCCATACTGACGTAACTGGCTCTCACGATTGTGCTGCACCTGGTCCAGCGTCGACTGACGAACGTAGACATAGGCGAGGCGAGAGAGATGCTCAGCACGGATCTTGTTCATCGCGCACCTCCATCTCGACTGCATCGATCACCGATTGCATCAACAGCGCTAGCTGCGCCACCACGTCCGCTAACACCTCCGCCGGCAGACGTGCTTCCTCGCTGCTCTCCTCGAACAGATCCTTCTGCTTCATCACCTGCTTGCGCATCGCCGTATCCCCTCTGCGTTGACAACACAGAAGAAGATAAAGCGGCGTTGACCAGGCGCTGAAGTTCGACTAACGCCGCGTGCGGTAATTCGGGCTGGACAACGATCGACATGCGAGCGGCTTCTTCGCCGGTCATCCACGGCGGAAGATGAGCACGAGTGCCGTCGGGTTGCATGATGATCAGGTATGACTCGCCTCGATAGCGGTTCATCCCAATGACGTTAATACGCTCGCCGCAGCGGGGGTGAAACGGATAGCGAACAAAGACATCGTCGCAATGATGATGGGCAGTGTGTTGCGGGTTCGCC
>NZ_JARESO010000192.1:0-2627 GCF_046030175.1 Paraburkholderia sp. RL17-373-BIF-A | reverse complement strand
GAGTTTCATAATGCATCTCTCCGGTTAGAATCCTGGTAGCCTCAACGTCTTCTCGTCTTGCAGTGCCTCGAAGTTCCGTGGCCTTCTCTCAATCACACTTCGCACGCCTATCTGCACGGCCTCGGAACTCAGTGACGCCACCGCTATCTGCCACGGGGCACACGGCATGAGCTGTGATGCGGGCAAGATCCCTTCATCAATGAGATGGTGAACGGAGCCGACGCAGATCTGCAGGCGCCGGGCCGTTTCCTCGACGCTAATCAATTCGCCATCGTTAGATGCTGAATCGAAGGCTGCTATTCGCAGCCTCTCGCGCAGCTCGCGTACCCTAACGGTCGTCCAGGTCTTGCCGTCGGAGGATTTACAGCGCATCCGGTTCATTGTCACGGCCAGGTCGCGATCCGGCCATTTGCCACCGAGTTTGCGCATGACCTCCACCGACCCAAATTGCGTCTGTGCTTCGGTATCGGGATAGCGGCCACCGCGTATCCGCGCGATACGCACCTCAGTGTGTCGCCCTCCGGTCCAATGGATTGCAAGCACAGCTTCATTGGACGAGTCGTCCAGATCAATCACCACTTCCTGGATAAGAACCCGTACTATCCGTTGCTTGGTTCTCGGGGTGGCGCCTGATGCGTTCCATGCAGTCGGCAAGTCGTGTGCGAGTGACATCAGTCGCCCCCGGTCGATTTCCGGATTGGCAAGAAGCTTCGCATCAAGATGTTCGATGCGATTCTGGAGCTCAGCGACGCGCTCAAGTGCGGCGTTCCATCGCGCTTCCAGCTCACGTGCGACCAGCCGCTTGCCAGGATCAACTGCCTCGTAGCGGCGCTCTGCCAGCGAGGCTTCATAGTGCGCTTCCTCCGCTTCGCGCACCAATGCTTTTCGCACCTCATCATCTGCGTGGGACCGCGTTTCAATCGCTCTTATTGCTGCGTCTACTGCATATGTCGAAACCGCTTCCAGCAGTTGGGTCGCTATGGCCTTGTCGACACGTACGCCACCGATGCCGATGCAAAGTCCGGCACCAACGTGACTGTCGTCGCCCCGGCACTGGTAGCGGTGCGCTTGCCCCGATCTCATCCCATAGAATACCCGCATCATCCGGCCGCATCGACCACATCTTACAAGGCCGCCCAACAACGCGCGGCCACCTCGCGCAGATTTGCGAGACATTCGCCTTTGCATATGCGCATTCTCGGCAATCATCCGCTGGTTTTCCTCGAATTCATTCCAGGTGATATAGCCTGGATGGTGATCTTTCAGTAAGACGTTCCACGACTGCATGGGCTTACTGCGGGCACTACCTTTTCTCGCTCTCCCATCAACAACATGAGTCTCAGAACTCTTTCTGCCAAATACATAAGCTCCAGCGTAGACCGGGTGCTGCAATAGCTTGATTACGTTGTGATAGGCAGGCGACTGCCACGCAATCCGGTTGCCAACCGCGCTCTGCCTCAGCACGGGCAATTGGAGCTGCTCTAGCTTGGCCCACAGGAACACCTGACGGGCGCTTCCCAGCTCTCGAAACCGACGGAACACGAGGCGGATTGTTTCCGTGACGCGTTCATCCGGGTCCAGTTCAATTTTCCCCAACTCATTCCAGCAGTATCCTGGCGGCAATGAGAATCGAAGTTCCCCTCGAGCAGCTTTCGCATCGCGTGCAGCAATTCCACGCTCACGTAACAGACTCAGCTCATACTCCGACATTGATCCTTTCAGGCCCAGTAAAAGGCGATCGTTCGTCAGCCGCGGATCGTGTACGCCATCGGGATCAATAATTAGCGCACCAGTCAAGGCACACAGGTCGACGAGGTGATGCCAGTCACGGCCGTTGCGCGCAAGTCGCGATGCCTCGATACAGAATACCGCACCAACTGTACCGCCGCATATTGCAGCCACGAGTTTCTGAAATCCGGGCCGCTCCGTAAGCCCAGACCCTGAACGACCAAGGTCATCGTCTATCACGGTAACGTTGGCGAAACCGGTCTTGCGCGCGGACTCGGCAAGATCGTACTGACGTCGCTTGCTTTCCGTGTGGCTATGCACCTGACCAGGTGACGATTGGCGAATGTATACGACGGCGTCGCGACCCAGATGCGCGGAACTGATTTTAGAATTCATCGCCGGCCTCCCGCGCCTGGTCCACGTTCTCCACGGAGGTGCCTAGCGCTTCCAGAAGTAGGTCGGCTACGGCCTGTATCAGTTCTTCGCGCGTTGGCGCCGGGAGGAGAAGTACCGGCTCTTCCCGTTCCAGTGATAGAGCCAGTTGCGCCCTTAGGGTCATCGACGATGGTCTCATCTGAATTACCTTCCCGTTTTCGAATCAAGGAAGACGATGATGATCCACCATCGGGCGACAGCGTCGTTTCGCACGCGAGAACGTCTCGCAGTTCCATCAATGCGTTCAGGGTAACTTCTGGAGAACCCAACGACATCGTTTCGCACCGCACCTTGTCAAACATCCATCCTGGCAATTCCCGGGATAGCCCGTTGCGGACTTCTACATGAATCACTTCCGCGGCGCCACGTCCCTTACGACGAACCACCCGAAGTTGCTGGCCGTGCAATGGATGCCATGGATACTCCATTGTGACAACCTTCAATCGGTATGCTGAATGTTGCTT
>NZ_JARESO010000191.1:0-2644 GCF_046030175.1 Paraburkholderia sp. RL17-373-BIF-A | reverse complement strand
CGAAAAATCCGCCACATCTCAACCTAAAGCAATGATATAAAAGAGAAATTTTGGATGTGCCTTTAAGGCGATCTGTGCTTTGTCGTATCACTATCGTGTCATTGCGTCTGCGTGCCGGGCATGAGGCGAATGCGTTTTTCCGTTGCTTTTTCGACGGAGGCGCGGGTATAGAGCAGCGGGAAATATTCCCCGTTAAGCCACATCTGCGCAAGGTCGCGATAATGCGGGCTGTCCGGATCGCCCGATTCTCCGGGCAGATTCACTGCACGAGAACTGTCCCAGTCGCCCACGTCGACGATCACGCGAAACGATGGTCCGATAGTCTGCACGAAGTCGCTCGCACGATACGTCGACTGGTTCGGCGTATACGCACTGCCGCCTTTGCCGATCGGTCCGACATTGAGCTTCGCGCGCATCTCGCTGTCGACGAGATCGGCGAATGGATGCGCATTGAGGTTCGTCTGCAGTTTGCCCCATTGCCATGCGTTCACATCCGCACCTTGCAAGCGTACCATTTCGCCGTACGCGTCGTGTAGGCTCGCGAGTAGCACGGCATCGCGTTTCGCTTGTGCGTTGTCGCCGAATCGTGTCTCGGGATGTTCGAGCGTGTCGAGCATTATTGCTGTGTCGGGTGCCCCGAACGCGTCGGCGGCTGCTTTCGGCAGCACGGCGTCCTTGAACGCACGGCCCAGATGACGGCTCAGCCACACCTCTTCGAGCGCGGCTTGCGCGGAATCCGCGCGCATGTGCGCATCCCAGTCCTTGAGCAACGTGAGTGCGGCGCGCGTGTCGGCGTCGTCGCCGTTCAAGGGCGCGAGCAGTGCGACGAGGCGTCGCGCGGGAATCGATACGTCATCATTCTGCAACCTCTCGCTATCCTCGATCGATACTTTTGGCAGCGCCCTGAGCACTTCGTCGATGCGTTGATGCCGCGACGCATTGGTCCATTCGAAGCCAAGCTTGCGCTGCTTGTATGGGTAACCTGCAGGCAGATTCATCTCGTTGGATGTCGTGAAGTAGCCGCTCGACGGATTGAACGCCGAGGGCATCTCGTCGCGCGCCCAGAATCCAGCCCACTCGTAGCGGCCATCGCCGGGCACAGGCATCAGGCCGTCCCAATTCGGACGCTTCGGCGCAAGGCCGCTTGTCACCCAGCCAATGTTGCCATGAGTGTCCGCATACACCTGATTGACGGTTGGCGCCCCCCAAGTTGATAGATCGCGCTTGAATTGCTCGAAGTTCTTCGCGCGCATGTAGCGCATCGAATCGAAGTATGGCGACATGCCGGGTTCAAGCCATGCAGTGCGTACGGCAAACGCGCGATGTTTTGCGCTCTCAGCATAAATGACCGGGCCGTGCCGCGTGAAGAACAGGTCCGCTTTGACGGGCGGACCGCCACGCACAGTGATCGTCTCGTGCATGATGCGCATCAGTTCCCAACGTCCTTTATAGCGATACTCATGCGGATTCGCCGGATTCAGATCGTAGACGTACAGGTCCTCCTGATCGATGTTGAAGATCGTGAGACCGAACGCGATCGTGCCGTTGTGTCCGATCGACACACCAGGCGCAGAAGGTTCGCCGCCGCCGATGATATCGAGCGTCGGCGTGCTGATCTGCTGGATGTAGCGTAGGCTTGGCGCGGCGTATGCGCGATGTGGGTCATTGGCCATGATCGCGCGGCCCGTTGCCGATTTGCTGGGCGCGATCACCCAGTTGTTGCTGCCTTCTGTCGCCTCTTCGGCATTGCCGACGGCGGCCATCACAGTCGTCGACGCATCGGCACTTTTGAGTGAATCGCGAGTCACGTGTACGCCTTGAGTGGCGAGCGTAAAGACTTTAAGCACGTCGTCAGGCAGACACGGATCGAGTCCTTCTGGCATGTGCGGCTGCCATGGCGCTTGCAAACCGACGCGCACGGAGTCGGCGGCAAGCGAGCTCCTGCACGCGACCTTTGCGCGTGCTACTTCGCTCGTCAGATTGCGCGTGAGACCGTGACTGCGGATGCGCACCACATCGTCTGCTGACCACTTTGCAGGCCAGTAGCCGACCTTGCGGAACTCATAAGGCAAGCGGTCCGGGTGCGCGGCAAGCCAGTCTATATACGCGTTCACGCCTGCAGCGAAGCGCGTGGCGACGGGTTTCGCGTCGGGACCATAGCGTTTCCACTCCGTTGACATGTCGCCGCGATAAAGGAAGAGCCGAGTCGCTTTGTCTTGCTCGACATATGCAGGGCCGAATACTTCGGCTAACTGGCCAAGGCCGCGACGACGCCTCAGGTCGATCTGGAACATGCGGTCGCGCGCCGCATTGAAACCCTGCGCGAAGAACGCGTCATGCTCGTTTTCCGCGAAGATATGCGGCACGCCCCATTTGTCGATGAGGATATTCGTCGAATGAGTTAATCCCTCGACGGTGATCGTTTCTTCGGGAGCAGTGTCGGCGCGTGCATGTCGCGATGGCATGATGCCAAGCGCTGCGCACGCAAAGATGACTGCGAGAGTATGCCTTGCCTGCACTTGTTCCTCCTTATGGTTGCAACACAATGTCTCTCCTGGGCATCTCGAACGACCGATACTTTACCCGATAGGTGATGCGGGAGTCGGACAACCGATCAAGAGGCAAGGAGATGAAATGAGTCGCA
>NZ_JARESO010000190.1:0-2645 GCF_046030175.1 Paraburkholderia sp. RL17-373-BIF-A | reverse complement strand
GTCGCCACCGAACTGCCACCGAAAACGACCATCGTGCGCACCGTCGAACTCGAAGGCGCACAGCGCGACCTGTATGAGACCGTTCGCGCGGCCATGCAGGAAAAGGTTCGGGCCGCCGTCACCGCAAAGGGACTCGCGCGTAGTCACATCATCGTGCTCGAGGCGCTGCTCAAGCTGCGCCAGGTCTGTTGTGACCCCCGGCTCGTCAAGATCAGCCAGGCCGCCCGCATCAAGGAGTCGGCCAAACTGGCGCTGCTGCTCGACATGTTGCCCGAGCTGATCGAGGAAGGCCGTCGCATCCTGCTGTTCTCGCAGTTCACCGGCATGCTTGAACTGATTGCCGCCGCGCTCAACGAAGCGGCAATTCCATATGTTGTGCTGACCGGTGACACAACCGATCGAGTGACACCCGTGCAGCGTTTCCAGCAGGGCGAAGTGCCGCTCTTCCTGATCAGCCTGAAGGCCGGCGGCGTTGGTCTAAACCTGACGGCCGCCGACACCGTGATTCACTACGATCCATGGTGGAACCCCGCCGTCGAAAATCAGGCCACCGATCGTGCACATCGTCTCGGGCAGGACAAACCCGTGTTCGTCTACAAGCTGATTACGGCGGGCAGCGTCGAGGAAAAAATCGTTGCGATGCAGGAGCAGAAAGCAGCGCTCGCCGACGCCATCCTGTCCGAGGATGCTGCGGTCGCCGTCAAGTTCTCCGCCGAGGACCTTGAGGCGCTGTTCGAACCTATTTCGTTCACGACGCCCATCTCACCGGTAGCGAAGCTGCCGCCTCGCGCCATGACCGGCACGTAGGACGGGGCATTTCCGTGCGTTCGTCGGAAAGCGCTCTGCGCCACCCGGCCATTCCTGCGGCTAGATGCCGCTGGAATCCATGCCTGGAAAGGGTTTGGAGGGGATTTTCTGTTTTCGGGGGATGGGCAAAAATGGCCAAGGAACGGCGGGAGCTTGACTGGGTACAACGGTGCGTAGTCGACCAGTCTGGATGCCTCATCGAGCGCTCGAGTCGCTTCAGCAATAGTGGCATCACAACGCCTGGCGAAATCCTCAAGCTTGCTGGCTACCGTCAATGCCGTATGCCGCTGGTTGTGCAACCGCGCTGTCTGAGCCTGCCGCGCATCCCTCCAGCGAACGAACGCGTTCCGACCAATGGTCAGTACGCCTGCCGATCCCAGAATGGTCAACCACGTCGACGTGGGCATGGGAAGCGCCTCGTTTCTCGGACATCAAGTTATCCACAGGGAGGGCCAATTTTTCGCGAAATTTTTTGGCGAATTTTGGGCCCGCGTGCATTTTCTGCCCTTCTTCCCCTGAATTCCATCATCTGGAGCCTACTGCCCGACTACTTTAGATGCCGTAGCCGTATGGCGTAGCGCCAAGATTTCAGCCGATGTTGCCCCCTCCCCCAAGCGTCGAAGCTTTGAGGTAGGAGGCAGGAATTTCAGCACCCGGTTGGGTCTGTGGATTTTTACGTAGAGGCCGTCCAACGATGCATGCGCACCTTTCTGTCCCTCCCCTACGCCCTGTCAGGCCATCCACTGCCAGCCTACCCAGACACGGAGTTGCACCGGCCAAACCACGGCGACGTCCAGGATTACGAGGTTTTCTTGGCAGCAGCCCCACATGCGGCTCATTGCTAACGCGGCCAGTACGATCTGAGCCGAACAGCCGACGCCAGACATACTATTTTCTCATATGATCACAAGAAAAGACACCTTATCTTGTGCCACTTCTTAACTTTCGTACTATATTTTGTGTTGCATTGTAGAAATTCGGCATATTCATAAAATCATGCAGTTGTGCTATCATGCGTTCGTGCATCAGCCTCATGCATGAACGCTAACCAATCTGGACGTCCGGATCTAGCGATTTTTCGAGGCATTACATCTTTGAACGGATCGCGCCGGCGATCTGTTCTTTCGTTCGCGGAACGATCGGCATGAATGCAAACCTGTTGGACCCTAAAACCAGCGTTAAGGTGATTGGTTCAAGCGGGCAGATTTCGCTTGGCAAGGAATACGCTGGACGGCAAGTGCTCATTGAGGAGCGCGAGCCGGGTGTATGGCTCGTACGCACTGCGCTCGTGATCCCCGAGAACGAGGCGTGGTTGCACGCACCGCAGGCGCAGCACGACCTGCAGGAAGCCTTGGCTTGGGCCCAAGCAAATCCACCGCGAGAGTCGGACCCCGACGTCCTCTTCAAAGAGTTGGGCAATGCGCAAGAAAAACGACGATCCCGTAAAGGTGGATCTCAATAACCCGGTCTTCCAGCGGCACCTGGTGTCGCTGGACAAGACTGAAGCATCACGGGTCCTCGCGACCTTGAAGAAGCTGCTGCAACTGACTTGGAACCAGGTGTATCAGGATCCCGGACTGAAGTGGGAGAAGATCACGAGTGTGCCGCCGCCTCCAGGCATCGAGTCGGTGTATTCGCTGCGTATCACACAGGCGCGTCGTGCGACCGCGTACCGTGACGGCGACATGCTCCGGTTTCTGACCATTGAGCCGGATCACGACGCCACCTATGGCAAGAAGTAACTACCCCTAAGCCGCGCCGGGCTCCGCACTAGCGGAGCCCCGGGGGGTTTAGTTATCCGGTGAAAATGGCAATGTTTTTTGGGCCACCCCCCGCCC
>NZ_JARESO010000189.1:0-2645 GCF_046030175.1 Paraburkholderia sp. RL17-373-BIF-A | reverse complement strand
GGCAACCAGTTGTATGGGCGTTGGGCATTTTTAGCCGTGTGCAAAAACCGACACTGCACACGAGCTAACCGATTCGTACAATCCCTCACATGAATACGCCCTTGAATACAAACAGTTTTTCGTGCGATCGCCCAAGTTGGTTCTGAGAGCCCACCAAATCGAACATCCGCCTCATTCTTGACTAATTAACCGCAGGGATAATCGTCGACGTGGCAAGGTGCGGGCCTTCGAAACTGCGCGCAAAACCAAGGCATGTCCCGGCCGTGCCTCTATTAACATCGGACATCTGGGAATCTACGTATGACAGGGCAACATTGCGGATGTAGCGAACCGGCAATCTCGAACGCACGCCTCGAGGAGCGAGGCAGTCCGGCTTGTGTCAACGTCTGTCAACACTCTTCAGGCAGCAACGCCTGCTTAGTCGATAGGCCGCAATATACCGTGCAGCGGTATGCTTCCGACGAAAGCCTTCAAATATACGAAACACTTGAGCGACCGAATTGGCCTAGCTTCATGCGTGCAACTGTTAAAGTGCTGGCACGCCGCGCTGAAGTGTTTCCAGAAGGACAACTTGTCGTTCATGAGGAATTCCGGGGCCTGCGCAAGCCCATTGCCTCACTCAGTCTTCAACGCTTCAACTACGACGGCGATCCATCGGATTTGCCGACCTGGCAGGCTTTGTCCGGGACGGACGGTACATTCGCGGACACCTATTGCCCAGATGGGAACGCTCTGGCGATGATGTCAATCGGCATCCTTCCCGAGCTCCACAAGCAGGGATTGGCCAACAGGCTGATCGATGCAGCGTTGGTTCTGGCCTGCGAACTGGATGTCGAGCACCTCATGGGCTCATACCGACCGAGCCAACTCGGGGCCTATATGGTAGAGAATGTCGATGGGAGCCCCGAGTTCTACATTCAAGCACGACGAGCCGATGGCCTTCCGCTCGATCCCTGGTTGCGCGCCTTGACCCGCAAGGGCATGGAGTTGATCCGATACGATGCCGAGGCCATGAAGATCGAAGTGCCGCTGCGGCAGTTCAATGAATATAGATTAACTCCCGGCATGCGGTCGAGAGTCCGGCATTTAGCCACTTCGGACGCTGGGGAAATATGGCTCTGCGGTGCGACGGGTCATTTTGAGATAAATGACCGAAGCGTTGTTTACCGGGAAGCCAATGTGTGGGGGAAAATCGGGCGCTTAGGATTTGTTTCGGGCGGAAGCGCCGCAACGTGAACATGCATCATGACGCGGCATTCTCCCCCACCACCCTGACACGACTTGAAGGTCCCTGTTGAACGTCGGCTCGACAGCTGGCACCACCATGTCAGTTCCTCTGCATTACACGAGCCAATTTGCCCTCTAAAAACGGACGGATATCTCATATGGAAGGTCAACACGTACTTGTAATCAATCCATTTTCTTCGCCGGAGTACCTGGCAAGCGCATTGCGCAAGCTCGGCATGCCCTGCACCGCCTTGTACACCGCGAAAGCCTTGGCCTGCCTGGATGATCTCGCACTGTCAGCAAGCCCGTTCGACCGGACAATATGCGTTGATAGCGACGAGTTCGAGATCGTCGCACGTCACACCATTCCTGAACAATATGCCTGCATCCTGAACGGGGCTGAAGAATCCACGCAGTTGACTGACGGGCTTACTGAACGGTTCTTCCCTCACCTTTCAAACGGTCTCGAAACGTCCAGTCTGCGATTCGACAAGTATCTCATGCAGGAAGCCGTCAGGCAGGCGGGCCTCCCGGCAATACTTCAGACCCGTATCAGCATTCCATCGGACTGGAATGCTGTCGAGCAGGAACTGCAGCGCGTCAGCTTTCCAGTGTTTTGCAAACCAAACGTTGGCTACGGCAGCATTGGGGCATTTCGTGCCGACTCCATGGCAAGTCTGAAAGAAGATTTCGATGCGTTGTCCGCCGGACAACAACAGGAATACCTCGTGCAGGAACTGGTGAGCGCTGACGAGTATTTGATCGACACGTTTTCCGCTGCGGGAAGCCATCACGTATGTTCCGTGTTCAAGTACAGGAAGCAGACGATCAACGACACGCCCCTGTACCGCTCCGCGGAACTGGTGAAGGACCATGCGACGTGGCAGCGTTGTTGTGAATACGTAGCCCGACTGTTGCCGGCGCTTGGATTCAGGTTCGGTTTTGCTCACATTGAGATATTCATATGTGCAGATGGCCAGATCAGGCTTGTTGAACTCAATAACCGCATTAGCGGTGCGCACGGCACATTTAACCGGATGACTGAATTCAATGGCCTGACAAGCCAAGTCAGCGCCCTACATCAGTTTCTGAAGGGCAATCGCGTGCGTACGCCATTGCCGCAAAGCGGGCAGGCAGAATCTCGGAGCCTCTTTCTGTTTCGCTTTGCGGCCGGCCGCATAATGGACCCGCGGCGAGCGCTCGACCGCTTTCACTCGGTCCGCAATGTCCTCATGCTGCGACCGGTTGGCGAGTCTGTCGAACGTCCTGCACGGATTAGCCTGATGGATGCCGTGTGCATTGTCGAGCTGCAGGCCGAACATATCAGCGACATCGACCGAGATGCCGAGGCGATCCACGCGCTCGAAGCCAGAGGAGAACTCGTGTGAGTTTCGCAATCGGCTACATTCTAACGACAG
>NZ_JARESO010000188.1:0-2665 GCF_046030175.1 Paraburkholderia sp. RL17-373-BIF-A | reverse complement strand
TCTGCGACCCGTGCGTTCAAAGCGGGAGCGCGCGGCCAGGTGATCGGGGACAGGCCAGTGGCGATCTTATCGCCGCGACGAAAAAGTCGGTTCAGAACACGATGCAACCTACCAAAGATCGACGTCCTGCTCAAGCCGCAGCCCAGATTCAGACCTGCGCCGCGCGGATACGTTGACGTTGAGATGGATCAAGGAGCTAGCGACCGTGTGCGCTAGCCTGAAGTCAACTTTTCGTAGCCACAATGTCGCACGATCGAAGAGCTGCCTGTCGGATGTCAGGAGATTCACGATGATCAAGCTGTTTCCCTGGAAAGCAGGTCTCCTCGGCGCACTGCTGATGGCTTCGCTTTCTGCCGCTGTCGCGAAGGAACTGGCGACGGTCGAAACCCACACCCAGCGATACGGTTCGCACATCGCCATCTCGGCTTATGCGGACCCCCTCGTGAAGGGCGTGACCTGCTATGTATCGAAGTCGCATTCCGACAGCGCGATGGGAGGCGGGAGCATCTCCAGTGCGGGCGACGTAACCGCGGCTTGTGAGCGGACGGGCACAATCAACCTCCCCGAAACCGTTCCCCGGCTGGCACAGGTTTTCACAGCCGCTATGGACCCAATGTTCGACTCTCTCCATATCATCCGTGTACTGGATACCGAGCGGAACGCACTCGTTTACTTTTGTTACGTGGAAGACGAGGTATCAGGGAATCTGCCCGGCCAGCTCTATGTAATCCGCCTCCCGGCAGGTCCCAAAGTTCCCACGGGAGATCATTGAAACCTCGCTCCGCTTCGCTGCCTCTGTTTTGAGGCGACATGCTCTAGGCGCACAAGCGCACAAGCGCACAAGCGCAGATGAGCAGGTGCAACGCGTATGGGGCGGAGGTGTGTTATCCGCCAACTTCAGTGACGTTGACGTCTATCCGGTACTTGTTCGGTGCGACGTCGAACTCCAATGGCCGAGTTAGCAAGATGCGGAAGTTGCCGCGCGCGACATCCCCAAAACGGTCCCCTAGGCTTTTGCGGCCAATCCTGCCGTGGCCTGGGAAGTGCCGTGGGGGATGGAAAGTTGCCCATCGCGATGTAGGACGGCAAGATCATGCCCTGCTCGACGACCACTTTTACGCTTATCGAAGCCAAGGAGGGCTTGTGTCGATTGATCTCGGGAGTTTCACACCTGGCTTGTCACTGAGTGGGGGGCTGGTGATCGGTGTTGCGACTGCCATTTTCGTCTTATTCAACGGGCGCATTGCCGGCATCAGCGGGATTCTGGGCGGGTTAATGGGTCCGCTGCGGGACGAGGCAGTTGCAATTCTGATGAGTCAATGCGCCGGTGGACACAGTAGTTGACGCCGTACACCACACGCTTGATCGCACCGAACCAGGCGAACCCATACCGTTTCAGGACTCCGGAGCAGCCCCGTAAGCCACCGGACATGGTTATCAACACTGGCGCGATTCCGGACGGGCACCTGATACCTGGGCTTCGACCATCCCGTCGTGCGGGAACTCCTCAGACCACGTATCGACCACTTTCGGCATGAAACCTCATCGCCTGGCGATACCGTGGGAAAGAACAACTGACCGGCAGGTCAGTACCGTCATTTCGTTGATCAGAGTCAACCAGCCCGACCGGATCGGCGCGATGATCCAACGAACGGCTACGCACCGTTCGCAAGATTTAGCGATTTAGACTGGGAGTTGACGATGGGAATTGGTATGCAGATAACCTATCTCGGGCTCCCGGGAACCGCATCCCTAGAGGCAGAAGCGGCCGTGCAACTATTGCGCCTTCAACTGTACGGTACCTACTTCTCGGATTGTCAGCTGGCAATCGAGCATTTGGGCCAGCGCTCAGGAAGTAGTCTGTACGAGGCTCGCCTTGATATCCGGACTGCCGCGCACGCTCTGAGACGCATCGCACGTTGCGTACACTACAGCGCCGAAGCGGCTATTGGATGTGCCTTCAATAGGGCGGCGCGGGCACTCGAGATTCTTTCCGCACATGGCAGGCTGTGAAAACGACAAGCGCGGCTGCGACATTGCGCCTTCGAGCCCACTGTTTGAATCCACGACGAACACATACTGTCCGACGCGCAGCGAGGAACGGCGGTTGCACCTCGGAAGCAGCCGCTAGAGCGGCAAAAAATCGCTCGTGCACAGACGAGACGTATCGCACTTACTGCCACCGAACTTGATCGCAGGGAAAGAGGGCGCTTGAGTATTTTTAGATTACCGTGCTCGACGAAATCGACGTTGCCGACCATAGGCGCGGCGAAAACGAATCCGATCCAGGCTTACTGGGGAGCTTGTCACGAAGCGTACGTTTATCGCAGTCACAATGCTGCGGCTATGCGCCTCGGTCGTGGCTGCGCCACCAGACGGGAACGCCCTCTACCAAGAAAATTGCGCCAGTTGTCATGGCCAAAACGGCAAGAGCGACACGAGACCGAAGCTCATTGGCAATGCGAGTGGATGGAAGACAAAACTCTTTGAGAGGGCGGTGCTAAATTTAAATGGCATCGACGATCCGGGAAAATCGCGCAGAGCCCGTCGTTGCGCGAGTAACCGCCGGTCGTCACTCACGCTGAGAATGTAGATTTGAACCGTCGCGAAGACGGCGCCTCAAGCCAGATCAGATGCCCGATCGCCATGTTCTGGGAGATTCGAC
>NZ_JARESO010000187.1:0-2688 GCF_046030175.1 Paraburkholderia sp. RL17-373-BIF-A | reverse complement strand
AACTCGGTTGTATCCTGCACCGCCAACACAACGGGCACCTGACGCATACGGCCGAGCGTCTGACCAATATGCGGACCCAGTACACCGTCAGCGCCCACTTTCGGATTATCAAAAAAGCGGTACCCGGCCTTGAGTTCGGCGGCATCGAGGGACTGCGGAAACGAACATTGCGGAGCGTGCGAGAGCTGTCGCGCGAGTGCGATCAAACGCTGCGTCAGGCGAGCGTCGCCCAACTGCGCCGCGCCAAACTCATCATTCGCCCAATCATCGTCATTGTTCGCGTCCGACAATGCCGCTCCTCGCTACAAGGACATCGCACGAGCGAGAAGTTAACATCGTGCGCGGCAGTTTACAAGCAGCGCCATACCGAGATGTGGGCAAACCTCAGCCGCGCGTGAGGGGGATATGTTGTAGTCTCCGGCCTGCTTCGCCACGCCGTTGTCGGGTGCGTCGGCATCATGGAGATCGAAAAGTTCCCTGGGGAATATGGGAACGTTTTTGCCGCCTCCTACCGGTCGGAACCCCTTATGACTTCCGCCCTCGAACACACCGTTGAAGGAGTCTTTACCAAGGAACGCTCTTGCAAATGTTTGGGCAGTTACGACAGGCATAGATTTACCAATCTTTCGAACCGCGCATAGTCATTGGCGCGTGGGATGGGACAAGAAGCGTCGAAGAGGTGTCATCCTCATACAATTGCGCATTATGTCGATTGCTGCCGGGCCTGAATATCAACTTTTGCCCAAAACATCGAAAATTTGCTTCGCCGTTGGCCGTCGCGAGCGAACACCCGCTCGACGAACACGTTGTCGCGCCAGCACCCCTTGCCATCCATCGAAAGACGGATTCCCCGGCTCAGCACGGCCTCGGTGAACGCGCCCGCCGTGAACTGGGCGGATTCGACCGGTCGTCGCAACACCTTTGACTGAGGGGGTGTTTGTGGGACGACCAGCTGGGTGGATGCATCAGTTGACAGGGCGAGGAGCAATGCGCTCGCCAGGTGCACCGTCACACCGGCGTGAGATCGAGCGGCTATTTTGGAAGCAGAGCACCACCGGTATCACGAGCGAGAAAGCAGCAAAAAAGGCGGTTGGCGTGTCGCAGGCGGTAAGCAACCTCGACAAAGCCAATCGACATTATGAAGAGCGTGTTTCGGGTGCACACGTCCATCCGGGAGCGTCGAAAGTCACGGCAGAAATCTTGTCGCGTTGAGAAACTGGGGCAACCCGTTTCCGCAGATTCTCGATTGTCTTGGCAAATTCCGGAATGCTTGCCCGACTGCGGACATATAAAGTATCTGTGTCACCGGATCGTGTCAGGACGCTACTGAGACGACCTTCTCACGCCCTCATCGGTTGGGTCATGTAGACGGAGGCGTTCCGTTTCTCCTTGGTGTATCCAGCGATGTCCGTACTCATCCGATTAGAGCGGGGTATCCGCATGCCTCAGGCGCAGGGCCAACTCGCGCAGTTCGGCCTGGTCGGCCCGAAGCAGGCATACAACACGTGAGATCAAAGACCCGAGCAAGCGCAAGAGCGACCGGAAACTGACGCCAGCTCGGGCCGAATTCCACGCAGGACGGGCCCGATCTACGTAGTCGAGACGCCGGAATTCGCCGTGCTGTGCGCGACCGGAAAGCCGCTTAACCACTGGAGAAGAGAATAATGACCAATAGAGAAAGCGCGGATACGCATCTGACTATTGAACAAGCACGACACATCGCAGCACAGTGCTGGTGTGAACCTGAAACATCGGGCATCGAAATGGATGTTCGGTTGGCTGAAGCATTTGCCCGCGCCTTGATCGCTGCCGCGCCAGCGCAAGCGGCGGAACCGGTGGCATGGATGAGGCCAGGAGGTGAATGGTACAACGGCTTCATTTCCAATTCGGGGCGCACCAGATTGATTGGGATAAGCGATGTGTCTATATATTCGATTCCGCTCTACGCCGCTCCGCAGACCGTAAGCGAAGAACCATCATGACCACCGCACCTGAACTGATAGTACTCGCGATGGCTGCGTGTTTCGCAGCTGCTGGGTTATTTTGGGGTTGAGGGGAGAGAAGATGAGAGACGCCACTTTGACGATTTCGCTGCGTACCGGTTTCGATGAGCCGATTGCTGCTTGCGTAAGACACCGAACAAAGCCGATGCAAACATGAATTAGCATGTCGGAAAGCTTGCCCTACTAGGCAAGACGCTGGCAAAAGCCTTGAGATTGTCGAAAAGCCCATAGGATCACAATGTCTGCCTCATCAGGCTGACGCACGGTCGCTCACCGAGCGCGAGTTGCAGCTGGTCCATCAGTTCTGTCATGCGCTCCAATTGAGCGGCCTTACTGCCATCGCTTCAGTCGCGAGATCTCGGCCAGCAACTGCGCGATAGTCTTGTCACGAGGCAACGATGCGCTTGAGGGCGGCGATGTCATCGGGCAGATGGTTAGCTGGCATGCATGCCAGTGTAAATGAAGCCCACGCGCTTGTGGGTTCCCACACCCGGCGTTACGCGGCGTGGGTCGGCTGCCACGTCCGCCTCTGGATGCGGCCAGTCAATCCCCTCGAGCAGCAGCGACAGTAGGGCAGCTGACAGATGGACTGTTCCCGAGTCCGCCTGCGGTCACACGAAACGTCCACGCTCGAGTCGCTTCGCGTACAGGTTCATGCCGTCACCGCTCCCATAAAATCTTGATG
>NZ_JARESO010000186.1:0-2704 GCF_046030175.1 Paraburkholderia sp. RL17-373-BIF-A | reverse complement strand
GAGGTCCCGGTCGACGGCGTGATGGCCGACGGTGCGTACTACAGCATTGAACGCACTGAGGCCTGGTCTCGCTGCGGCGTGCTGCCGGTCATTCCGCCACCGGCCCATGCTGTGATCCATGGCAAGGCAGAAACAGGCTGGCACGACCAGATTGTGGGCTACATTTCAGGAAAAGGGCATCCATGCGTTTCGCAACAAATATGGCTACGGCAAGCGCTCTCTCGTCGAGGCGCAGATCTCGCGCATCAAGGGCCGTATCGGTGCGCGTCTGCTGACGCGCAGGATCGAGTCGCAACAGCACGAAGGCCGGATCATCGCCAACCTGCTGAACCTGTGGAATTCCTTCGGCAGGTGCGTTTGCGTCAAAAATGGATAGTTGCGTCCGCAACATGTAGACACCTGGTCTTCCGAACAAAGCCCATCGGATCCGCACGCCGATGATCGCCAAACTCTCCTATTCGATCTGCTCGATTCCAGCCAGTTGCCAACCGCTTTCCGGCGTCTGTTTGACCAAATTCCAGATTTCCTCGAACCGGTGAGCTGCATCATCAAAGCCTTCGCGCATCAGACCATGGAATTTCACGCTCGCTAGCTGCTCGACGCCATGACTCGCAGTACTCAGCAGCTCGGCGTGAAGTTCTACTACATCGGTGCGATTGGGGCTGCTTCCGCGACCTTCCAGATCCAACCTTATTTCCGCAAACATCTGCGGCGTCGCCAATTCGAACAGGTCTCCCTGATCATTTTTGTCCCACGCTGCCTGCAGGCGAACGAATAACACTTTGGCCTCACGCAGGAATCCATTGCGATCGAACCCAAAAGGTAGCACGCCCGCGTCCTGTGATAGCTGCGCGCTACCGCTCGCCGCGGCGGCAACTTCTGACGTTTGGGACGCGCGTTGGATGGGTTGAGAAAACTCACACGCTTGTGTGCCGTCGGGATACGCGACCACAGGGCGCCGCTTGCGCGTGATAAAGCGATAAAGTGCCACTATCGCGAATATCGCGAGTCCGATCAGCAGTGCATTGGAAAGCATCTGGGCCAGTCCTTCAGCCAATCCGAAATGGGACAGCAGGGCTGCGATGCCCAAGCCGGCCGCAAGGCCGGCGAGCGGGCCCATCCAACGGTTGCGCGCGGGGGCGCCTGTGCTGGGAGGGGCCTGCGGAGACTGCGCTTGCTGCGCGCGCTGCGATGATTGACCACCCGGCACCTGCGCTGGCGCCGTTTGTGATTGGCGGCCCATGCTGCGATTTTTGCCGATTCGTTGGGCTTCAGCGCTCAGGGGAGCGAGTGCGCCAAACGCCAGCGCAGCAATTATCCCCATTGTTGCGAGCCGCTTGCCGGAGAATGCCGTCAGACGCTGGCGGAGGAGCTTTAAAAGCGGGGCCATATTATTTGCCTTGTGTGCAGGAAAACTGTCGCCGACAATAACTATTAGTAAATATTACGAATGATATTGCGGCAGTTCGACGCGGATTGCGCCGTTGGGTGTCAAGATGAAACTCTGCCAAGGAACATTTCGGCCTGGACGCGAGACCACTGAATCGATGGGCCGAAGTTCGCGGAGACTCAAATATGCTCCGTGTCGCGGGATCGGGATGGGCCGTCAACGCATCGGGTTGCGCCGCGAATGAATAGCATTGCGCAACTGGCTAGCACGATCCAGATGCAGAGACATATGGTCAGCGTGTTCATTTTTTCAGCAGACCCCGAGGGAGACAGACTTCGATCATCGGTCCTGCGATGAAGATCGGGTCCGTCAGTCGCTGTTTCCGGGCAAAAACTTGCCGACGCGCGCGCCCGAACACATCGCTGGTTCAGCGCCTGTCGTACGGACTGCGTATCGAACACGGCGCGCGCGCCTGCCAGGCCATAGCCGCACAGCAGCACGTATTCGATGTCTGTGAAGTCCCGATATTTGCCTGTATCTGCAAGGCGGAATACCTCGTGTAGAACGATCGCGTTCCACGCAGGAGTTTGAGGTCCGTCAGCTATCATGATTTTCGAGAGTTGCGATTCTTAAAAATGTGTAGGTCCACCAACGTACCGAAACACTGTTAGCTGAGAATTAACGCGAATGCGGCTGAAGGAATAGCTGGTACAAGCTCAGGCAAATGCGAAGTTCAGGCGGTAGAAAAATTAGCCGCAAGTTAACTGCGGCCTTAACCAACGAGACAAAACGGAGTTCGCCGCTTCATGGTGCCGGAAACTGAGCGCTGAGGCTGTTTGAAAAAGCCGGCAATTTCAGGTTTCCGCGTAGTTTGTCACAAGGGGGGCTGGCACTCGCATCTATTCCGCGGTGACTGGAAAATGTCGCCCGCCAATCTGGTTGCGTCAAGCGCCAGCGCAAAACGAAAAAGAAGCCGCAGGCGAGCCGCAGCTTTCCAAACTCGACGATGAGCGATAGTCTGGAGGACCATCGCCGTGAATGTTAAGGCAATCGCTCGGCGCCGCTATCGAAAAGCGACTCCATTTTGCGATTGCGCCAAACGATGCAGTAAGTTGGCGCGATGGATTGCCTTTGCGTGTAATTTGAAAGGTTTCGGTTGAATATCGGAAGAACGGCCAGCGTCACCTGCATTAGTATCCGCCAACTTACGCCCATCATCGAGGGGCGGTTTTGGGCCTCTAGCTCATGATGGTTAGAGCAGTGGATTCATAATCCATTGGTGCCGTGTTCGACTCACGGGAGGCCCACCAGATC
>NZ_JARESO010000185.1:0-2704 GCF_046030175.1 Paraburkholderia sp. RL17-373-BIF-A | reverse complement strand
CAGTTTCGGCCGATCGATGACAATCTGCCATCGTCCGGTTGCGAGCGGACATGAGCCGGTCAGGAATGGTGACTTGATCTTACGTTCGCCGCTACCGGCCAGACGGGCCACTCGGACTTTCTTCGTCAAGCACGCACCCGGCTTCAACAGCTCTTGCCGCTGTTCGGTCGCTTACCTGCCGCGGGCGAGACCCTCGGACTATCGGGCTTTTCAGGCACGGCATCGCCCATGATCCTGTCCGTGCCTTAGCGACTTATTCACGAGGAAAAAAGGGCGAACGGAGCGCTCTGTGCACGCATGTGCAATCATGCGGCGCTCCGACCTCATGGTTCTATCGGCTGGTTTTTCCCAAGCCAGCGTCATGCAGGAAGCTGCGGACTGTGTCGCAGAATTCCAGCGGGTTTTCGGTCATCGGATAGTGACCCGTGCCAGCCAGCACTGCGATCTTGCTGCCGGGAATGCGTGAAGCCGCTTCTTCTACCTTTTCCTGATAGACAAGCCAGTCAGCATCGCCGCGAAGCAGCATCACGGGCGCCTTGATCTTGCCTACCTCGGAGCGCTTATCGAAATTCGCGTATCCAGTCAGATCACCGCGCATAACCTGCGGCGTCGTGCGAGAAATTTGCCACACGACTTCTCTGGCCCGATCGGGCGGAGTGCGATAGCCGGTCATTGAGCGCGACCACGCGCCGATGATCTCGGTACCGTTCATGAGAAGCATATCGAGGAAGAACTCGGAAACAGTCGGCGTGTAATCAGCGCCCTCGGCCGAGACGATCGCGCCATACGCCTCGGGACGACGCGATCCGAGTTCCAGCACCAGATTGCCGCCCATCGAACAGCCAATGATCGCAGGTTTTTCCAGGCCGAGAATATCCATCAGGCGTTCGTTGAATTCCGCATGACGCGTCAGGCTGTGGAACGGTCCGTCTGCGGGCAACTCCGTCTTCGAGTGGCCGGGGGCATCGACTGCGATCACCCGGAACTCGTCGGACAGTCCGTCGAGTACGTGCCGGTACATCAGCGTGTCTTGAGAGGCCGCATGGAAGCACACAATTGGGTGACCTTCGCCTGCTTCCTCGTAGTAGACGCGGATGCCATCGACCATGACATAGTGGCCGGTCGTCTCTTTGCCTGACGGTCGCGGACCCGGCGAAAACGGGATCTTTTCGCTCTTGCCCGACTTTCCGACACGCTTCATCGCGTCAAATGCCCGCGCCATCACGTCGACGTATTGCCATGCCGCGACGGTATTTCCTTCTAGCGTCAGCTTGCCCATTCCGGGCGAAAGCGCCTCAAGCCAGTCGATCTTCCCGTCGAGAACGCGCTGCCATTCTTCGTCCGGTCCCGCGACGACGATGTCTGCGCCCAGCGGGCTACCCTCGGGGAAGACAGCAACGACTTTCCCGGCCAGAACAGCGAGCGTCGAGTAACCGCTGTCATGTTTGAACTGAATCCGTCCGTCGAAATATCGCGCTGCGCGCGTCCAGTCCTCGTCGCGATTGAGTTCGATCGCAAAATCGTTCCACCACGTAGTGTCAGTAAGCTTTGACATGATGCATCTCCTGATATTGGGGTGTCCCGCGAGGGACGGTCCTCTTCGCGACAGGGAAAGACGCCCGACCGCCCAAACGAACCCGGGCTAATGTCGAATGGCCGGCGGCCGTCTTCGGATCGCTGGTCGAGCGAATCGACGGTCTATCTGATGAACTGCTTGACGTAGTCCGCGCCCAGGCCGATTTCCTCGTAGTAGTTGCGCGCCGCTTCGATCTTGGTGAAAACGTCTTCGTAGCCGACAGCGACGCCCTGCGGATCAACGTACGTGTAGCCCCCCGTCACATGGAACCAGGTGATCATCTCTTCGACGTCTTCGGGAACGAAAAGCGTGTGGGTTTCGCCCGCCGGTTCGTGCGCGTAGGAATTCAGTTCCGCGACCCAGTCATGCTCCAGGTAATACCACCGCCCCTTGAGCACCATTGCATGGACCGGACCGGTGTGCCGGTGACGTGACAGCACACCTGACTGGCGGACCCGGAGGAGGTTCACGTAGTACCCCTGGCTCGCGCAAAGAAGTAGCGGCTTGAACGACACTGTCTTGGTCATCGGGACCCACAGGTTGTCGTCCTCGAGCCATTTGTCGAGAACGCCCAGATGTACGATGTCCGGAGACATGAAAGCTGGCTGCGGAAGCTGATAGGGAACCGCAGCTTCATCGCCGCGCTTTTCGGATACGGTGGACATGCTTTACTCCTTGACTCTTCAAATGTTGAAACTGCTGCGCTCACGCCCGACTGCGCAACGTGAGCGCTAGGGACTTATTTCTACGGCGTCGTGCTTTGAGCGGTATTTGACCGCGTTGACTCTGTTGCTACTCGACGTTGCAGACCGTCTTCGATACCAGGGCGCGATCGTGCTTGCGAAACCAGCCGGTCGTTTCCCGGGTGAAGAACGCCGTCAGGAAGAAAGCGATGACCATCAGCCCTGCGATGAAATACAGCGCATTGTTGTAGCCGCCGGCCTGACCAAAGCCACCACCTGCACCGATCAATGCACCGATCACGAAGGGCCCGAAGCCGCCGAGGTAGATACCCACGTTGATGATCGAACCTGCGATCCCGGTGGTGCCTGGCTTGGTCGAATCGAACGCGATCGCATAAACGAGCGTGTAAGGAGCGTTCAGCGCAAACCCCGCAAAGAGCTGGAT
>NZ_JARESO010000184.1:0-2762 GCF_046030175.1 Paraburkholderia sp. RL17-373-BIF-A | reverse complement strand
CTGAAACACGACACGCCAGGCGGCTGCACGAGTCGCGTAATTGTCTCCGCGATGCGGAGAGTTTTGCTGGCCAGATCCTGCGCAGCCTTACAGCGACTGGTTTGCCGGCATGTGCGGCGTCCTGTAAGGTGTCAGGCTGGCCCACCTACGTGGGGCGATTGACGTGCGCTCTTCGACAGAAAGGAAATTCATGAACAAACAGGAACTGGTTGATACGGTCGCGACAGCAACCGGCAACAGCAAGGTGGCCGTGGCGGCCGCCGTCGATGCGATCATCGGCACAGTGACGGGCGCGGTCGCGAGCGGCGAAGCGGTGCAACTGATCGGGTTCGGTACGTTTGCCGCCGGTGCGCGCGCGGCGCGGGTTGGCCGTAATCCCGCCACCGGAGCTGAAATGCAGATCGCTGCGGCCAAGACGGTCAAATTCACGGCGGGCAAGGCGTTCAAGGATGCGGTTAACGGCGGGTGACCCGGATGATTGGTTTTCTGACATCGGAGTTCCAGCCGGCATGAGTTCACTTACGCCCACACCGCTACTGAATGAAGTCCGGGATCTGATTGATTCGGCGCGTGAGCGCGCGGCGGCCGCCGTCAACGCCGAACTGTCGCTGCTGTACTGGCGGATTGGACACCGCATCCGCGCAGAGGTGCTGGGCGGTGCACGTGCGGAGTACGGCCGGCAGGTGATCGCATCGCTTGCAGGAGCACTCACCGCTGAATATGGCCGCGGCTGGAGCGAGCAGCAGTTGCGGCATTGCGTGCGGGCCGCAGAGATTTTCCAGGACGAGGCAATTCTCTCCGCAGTGCGGAGAGAATTGAGCTGGACGCACATCAAGACGCTCATCTATGTCGACGACCCGCTAGAGCGCGAGTTTTACCTTGAGCTCTGTCGGCTGGAACGCTGGTCGTCCCGGCAATTGCAGGAGCGCATGGATTCGATGCTCTTCGAGCGCAGTGCGATTTCGCGGAAATCCGCAGACGCGATCCGGCATGATCTGGCGCAAATACGGCAGGAGCGGCGCGTACAGCCGGACGTGCTGTTGAAAGACCCGTATGTGCTGGACTTCCTCGGCCTGAACGATCACTACCTCGAAAAGGATCTCGAAGACGCCATCCTGCGCGAGATGCAGCAATTCCTGCTTGAACTCGGCGCTGGTTTCACATTCGTGGCCCGCCAGAAGCGGCTGCAGATTGATAACGATGATTTCTACATCGATCTGCTTTTCTACAACCGCAAGCTCAAGCGGCTCGTGGCAATCGAACTGAAGCTTGGCTCATTCAAGGCTGAATACAAGAGCCAGATGGAACTGTATCTACGCTGGCTGGCGAAACACGAACAGGAACCTGACGAACTGCCGCCACTTGGGATTATTTTGTGCGCCGGCAAGAAACAGGAGCAGATCGAACTGCTCGAACTGGACAGGAGCGGCATCCACGTCGCTGAATACCTGACCGTGCTGCCTTCCCGCGAGACCTTGCAGGCCAAACTTCACCAGTCAATCGAGGCAGCGCGGCTGCGGTTGCGGCCCAAGCCGGAAAAATGAGGTTCTAGCGTGCTTCCTTCGGCGCTGATCGCGGAACCGCTGAGACATAAGCCCGGAACGATGAACGGTTTGCAGCGGAGAGTCGCTTTCACAGCAATGCACGAATACGACCGCAACCGCCGCCGCTACTACTTTTACTTCGAAAACGCTTTTATTTTTACTTCATCGGACGACAGTCCGGACATCCTTTTCAGCCTGGTTCTGCATCATCCCGACGAACGGGTTTTGCTTGATGACACCCCAGCGCACTGCGTAATTGCAGATCGTCTGCATGAGGGCCATGTCTTTGTTCGCGCCGATCGGCGCGCCGGCCTTCGCGCGCTGGTCGAGGTATTGATAACCGTGGAAGGTTTCGAGCTTCTTCGGATCCATGCGCCCGAAAATTCGTCAGGTGGTCGCATGCGCCTGCGCGTACTGCCAGCCCTTCTTTCGACTGGTCGCGAAAGTGCGTCGGTGCAACATCCGTTTTGAAGCGGTCGATCATGTCGGCGACCGAACCGAGAGGATCTGGCCTACCTGAATGTCGAGCGCCTTGCGTTTCGCGCTGCGCTCGGCTGCTGTGATCTCTGCCCGGTCGCCGAGCTTCGCGGACGTCAGCGTCTCGCTGCGGCCGTCCGGGTACTTGTACCAGAAGGAGATTTTGCGCACGCCATACCGCTTGTAGAAACGATCAATGCCCGTCGACTCGTCGTGGCGACGTGCTTCTCACGCGAAGGCCTGGAGGTTCGGGCCGGCATCGTATTTCGTTGACTTGGTTTCAGTTGTAAGTCCGAGCTTCCGGTCGCGGTACTCGCGGGCCACCTTCGGCAAGCCATTCTTGTCGACGACGAATCGCCAGTGGTTATCGGTGAGCCAGTGCGTCATCGCGGCGCGCTGATCCGGTTTGCAGCCGACCAGGTCGGCCAGTTCGTGCGCTGATAGGCAGTCGCTCAATTCACACCCAGTGTTTGCGCGTGATTTCAATCATTCGTTGTGCTGCTGCTTCCGTTTCGATCACGGAAGTTTTGCGTTCGGTTCTGCTTCGCCCCCGTCCATATATGACCTATTCTTATTTGCATAGGTCGATTGTGTCGGAGAGGGAGGGCGAAATGGAACGGTGCCTTGCTTGCGAGACGTTGATCGGAAGAGCCTCAACGGTCCCCCCACACGAAAAACTCCACTGCTCTGGGTCGGGTGTTTTTGGTACGCCAAAATCGCCGATAACACGCTACATCCTTT
>NZ_JARESO010000183.1:0-2798 GCF_046030175.1 Paraburkholderia sp. RL17-373-BIF-A | reverse complement strand
ACAGAGTCTCGGATTGCAGCACAATCACTTTAAGAATTTTGCCCCACGCCTCCACGATTCTCGGTGTGATTCACGCCTCAAAGAGGCCTTGATCGAGTACAACGGCGTCAACGAGGACATAAAATCAGAAGCGAATGCACGCGCCCGCTCGGCCTTGAGTTCAAGCAGGTCGCGGTGCTGACGGTCGCGAGCCTACAGTACCTATCGGAGCAACCTGTTGTGGCATGACGTCTGAGTTGGTGACCTCGCAGGAAGGTTCTAGTGTCGCCGCACCGCACAGGTTAAGCGCCCAATTAGGCGCTCATCGCCGTTGCCAGTGACGCTGGCAGGTGCCGTTCGCCGTGCTGCGCGACGGCGCCGTCTACCAATCAAATTCCGCGTGTATTGCTTGACAAATCACATTGAGCGCGCTAGCAATGAACGCCGAATTCCTGCTGTCGGGGCGTGTCGAAATTGGAATCTAAAGACAAAAATCGAAAGAGAAGGCCTGGTTAATCAGGTAGCCTTTTCCAACATTGGCTCATGCAAGTCCTATCGACGAACAAGCACTGCCATCGAATTGTATCGATGCCCCAGTTATCAACGCCTTCATCCCACGGAATAACCGCATCTTCCGAGGAGTAAGTCGGAAACTAGCCCGGGGCGTGGCCTAGCTCTCGATGTTTTCATAAAGTCTATGGCCACCCCCGCCTTACGGCGATTGTGTACACGCGAAGCTGACAGAAATGCTAGACAGAAACACATATGTGTTGCACCCGGGAACGACACTGAGCTGGCGGGCTGTCGACAACACGGAGATACTGGCTCTCGATGCTCCTCTTTTTCTGACGCGCTGTGTCGCACCGTATGAGTATTGCCTGCAACCAAGCTTCAGCGTTCGGATCGCGACTGAAGAACGTATTTGGATATCTGGAAGCGGTGTGAAGACTGCGCGGGTAGTAGTGACTTGGCATGCTCCATCGCGCGAAGGATTATGTTTTGCACGGGCGAAAAAAGCGTTACCCGGCTTCTTTCGCTTCTTGTCGCGCTTCAGATCGTGACCAATGGGTTAATGCCCGTCCAACTCGGCGACTTGCTGCAAAGCCTGCCCGTACAAGATCGTGGGCGCCACACGGGTTCGCCGAGGCATACCGTTTCCCCCGTGTAACCGGCAACGTCAAGTTGAGGGGCGGGTAAATTGCAGCATCAAGAAGTGTAAATTACCTTAGGCAGGCGAAGGATGATCGTTCTCGCTTGGGCCTGTATTGGGCGGCGGTAGCTCAATGGGATAGAGCACAGGTCTTCTAAACCTGAGGTTGCGAGTTCGAGCCTCGCCCGCCGCGCCATTGGCTGCCAGAAGATTCCTTTCTACCCAGTCCGCTGTTCGGGCATCACCGATCAGCAGCGAGGCACTCGGGCGCATTGGTGCACTCATTGGTGCACTCTATAGCATCGATAAGGGCATTCGTGGCACGCCGCCTCAAGAACGCCGGCGCGTTCGCCAGGAGAAGGCTGCGCCGCCGCTTGATGACATGAAACGGCGGTTCGAGACAAGTGTGCTCACTCTGCGCGAAATCGGACACACCAAAGCGATCGACTATTCGTTGAATCGCCGGCCGGCGCTGGTCTATTACTGCAGCGATGGTCAGGCCGGGACAGACAATATGATCGCCGAGCGCGCATTGCGCGGCGTGGCATTCAGAAGGCTAAACTTTTATTTGCTGGCGCCGACTCAGGCGGAGAACGTGCAGCCGCTCATGCAGCCTGATCGGATCTGCCTGCATGAGCGGCATTGATCCCGAAGCCTACCTGCAATACGTCATCGAGCGCAGCGACGATCACCCAGTGAACCGCCTCGACGAACCGTTACCCTGGAACCTCGCTGCTTTGCTGCACGCCGCCTCACACATCGATCCCGTTCGCTAGCAGCCGATCCTCTCGCACGTCAACAGTATCTGGGTCGTCGATCGATTTCCAGCAGTACTCGTTGATATCCTTCGTGAGCAATGGAGTCTGCTGCCCGATCTCGACAGGCAGATACACGACATCGAACGGCGCTTGCAAGATTGGCATGCAGGGCCATTGCCGCCATACCGGGGGTTGGCGTGCTCGCGGCGACAGCGATAGTCGCGACCACGGAACAGACGGGGCATTCGGAACAGGTCGTGAATTTGCGGCATGGCTGGGCCTTTTTCCGAGCACACCGTGGGAAGGTGCAATTGCCGAGTATCAGCAAGTCAGTATGACTCCCGTGAGGCGAGGCTAGTTACACATGGGATGTAAGCGCGGGTTAGCATTGATGCCAGAGCCGCATTGAGTGCGGATGGAACCGCTGCTCAACGGTGTACATCCGGCACGGAAGCTGGCATGCGAGACGATGGCGATTTGTGCGTGGGGATCGACGTTCACAAGGATCGATCGTGCTCGCCTATGCGGTCGGTATAAACGACTTGGAACTGCTCGGCAAGATCGACACGACACAGATCGAAGTCGATCGCCAATGCAAACGACTGTAGTCCAAAGCGTGCCACATCCGCTTGGTTTATGAGGCCGGCCCCTGCGGCTACGGCCTGTACCGGCGGCTGTTGCAAAAAGGGGCGACTGCATGGTTTGCGCGCCGTCGCTGATTCGCGCAAACCGGCCGAGCGCGACCCGATCGAACTGGTGCGCTCTCTGCGCGCGGGTGATCTGTCTGCCGTGGACGTACCGACCGCGGAGGAGGGGGTGCGGCTAGATTCTTGGACTGATTTATGCCGCGATTCCAAGACTCTGCCGGTATTCGATCGGGCTAAGAGAGCCGAGCGAGACCTTGATTCGCT
>NZ_JARESO010000182.1:0-2829 GCF_046030175.1 Paraburkholderia sp. RL17-373-BIF-A | reverse complement strand
AGTACGACCAAATGCATGCCCGGGCGAGTTTCTCCCCCAGTAGAAAAACATCAAAGAAAACGAAACATACGCACAAAAACGAAAGATAATAATTCGCCAAAAAACGAAACTCGGCACACATTCAACTATGCGGTCCGCCGCACTTAAGCATCTTGCATGCTACGGGGGTGTTATGGCGGTGACGTTCAGCACGATTTCCAGATCGTTTCTTAATGGCGCCTCCGTAAGCAATGCGGGCAACTGCAGCGGCATAGTGGCCAAAGCGGCAGCATACGGTAATCCCAATGATTTCCGGGAAATTCTCTTTTCCATCCTGACTTGCGGGATCTACGCCCTGGTAAAGTCGTCACAGATGGACAGCAAGGCGCGCGATGTCGAACGGGCCATAAAAGACCTGCATCGCGAGATTTCAGAAAACGCCAATTGCCAGTATGTGAAAGTGATGGTGGACGGTAAGCCGTTAGAGATTACCCAGCTTCATCACGGGTGTGAGCCGTTTCTCGTGATCAATTTCGATAGCAAAACAGTTGGCAGGCTCGATAATACGGATTTCTCGTCATTCAAACGATGCTTGGAGCGAGAGATCGAGAAGGCGAATAAACCTGTTTATGTCAGTTTTGACTAATGTCGAAGGGCAAGTGCAAAAGTATTACTGCACTGCCGTGCGACGCTCAAAAGCAACGGTTCGGCGCCTCTTGCCAAGGGGAGGCGGCACTACCGAGCACCGAGCTGCCGATTTTCCTTAACCACTGGTCTGTCAACCATAAGATAGTCTGTCATGACAATAATAAGCGCGAACACACTCCGGCGGGTCTTCCCGGTTGACCACGCCAAGGTATCGGACCCTTCGAAATTGGTCGTTCGGAACGACTTGCCAGGCGACTGTGTTGCATTCAAGGCATCCGGAAATCTTGCTGTGGAGGGGGCAAAGTACGGAGGTTATGGGGGGGCAGGCGACCTGATTCTGTCGATCTTGACATTTGGCATTTACGCGTTAGTCAAGTCAAACAAGGCAGACGAGAAAAGAGCAGTCCTCGAACTGGCAATGACAGATCTTCATCGAAATATCGAGTCGAAAGGCGCGGCGCAAAGGTCCGTTGAGGTCGTGACCGACGGCAAGCTTCTGAAAGTTTCGGAGGCGGGTTGCGCAAGCGGCACGAGTCTTTGCATTGAGTTTGGTGGGGAGCTGGTGGCCGAACTCGAAGGCATCAGTCTTGTGGAACTGGGAAAACGCTTGAAAAGAGAAGTTCAACAGACGCAGGTTTCGTAACGGAACGGCGCCTGCAGGCAGGCAGATGGACAATCTGGCCGCCAGCCTCGCTTACATCGCTTCGCAACTCCCCAAGCCCGTAGGCGCGAGGAGAGCGTATGAATTCCTTTACAAGTGAGTTCGAACTGCAGGCGGCCGACGCTTACGTGAGGGCCGCCCGTCGGCGTATATCGGTACTGGAGGACAGACAGCAACGGGAACTTGCTGAAGGGATTGCCAACCCTGAACTCGACCACCTGCTGACCCTAATGCGCGGAGTGCTTGACACCATGATTGAGCACCAGGCTATTGTCGCGGCGGAGGCCCGTCTACAGCGCGAAGCACCGCACAGGCGCCCGGAGCACCCGCGGTGAAAACATGCGGCAAATAGCAGTAATGAGCGCCCTTGCTAACGCCTGTAACGAACCGATATGTCGAACTCACTCGATCATGAAGCCCGCGCCGAACTATTGTGCTACCTCGTTGCGACCCAACTCGCAGCTCATGCGTGCACCGGCGAATGGCTACGCACCGATCATTTTGTGGAATCACTCAACCTCTGGCTAATCACGAGTGGAGCCGAAGCTGACTGGCTCGAACGGATGCAGTTCAAACCGCTATCGGAAATGGTGGCACGGGACCTGCATAAGCTGCCGCACTTCCGCAAGGTCTCAACACTCGCCGAGCTGTTCACTGACGGCTTGCGCCTTAATTATCACTCACCGATCGTGCTGATCATATATGAGATCTGCGATCGGAAAGCGAGGAAATCCATCTGAACGAGTGCGATTGGAACTCGCAATGTGCGGCCCGGACTGACAATTCTTCTGCCTCCCACGTCTGTCCGCGGCACGCGCAATTTCGTCGGCTGTATGCCCTTTCCCTCACGGAAGACTTCGCATAAAGTGAGCCGGTCTCTCAGTGAAATTCAACCATGGATGAACACCGTCGCGTTCCAAGCGAAAACGTGGTACCACCGCTTCAACCTGAGCCTGCGGGACATTGAGGAGTTGCTGCTGCCTTTTACAGGACATCGAAATGACAACGACCATGCGACGCGAAGGCATCACATATACCCTGCACCATATTGGTATCCCGACTGAGAAGCCGCTAGCCGGCGAACGGTATGCCGCCAAAGTCGGAATGTATACGTCTGATGACCTCACAGGACCTGTGCCAGTCCAGTGGCATCGGTTTGAGCCCGATTCCCCGTTGCATCCTTTGATGCGGACGGTGCCACATGTGGCGTACCGGGTAAGTAACCTCGCCGCAGCGATTGAAGGTCACACCGTGATTCTCGGCCCGTACGAGCCCATCGACGACTTCCACATAGCGGTCATCGACAATGCAGGGGTGCCCGTGGAGTTCATTGAGACGAGTCTGTCTGATGCTGAGATCTGGGGCCGTGCGCGAACCGGACAGCATGCCAGCTTATACGAATGAGTGCCGATGTGAAGTCAATGACCACCTCGGCGGCTAGCTTCTGAAACTCCCGTGTCGTTCTATAGCACCACCTCGAGCCAGTCATCGATTTCGCATTAAAATCAGCTGCTTAGACTGAGATGTGGCGGATTTTTAGC
>NZ_JARESO010000181.1:0-2850 GCF_046030175.1 Paraburkholderia sp. RL17-373-BIF-A | reverse complement strand
ACGCGTCCATTGCCTGGAAAATAAGCAAAACGGCATATCGGTTGAAGGCATAGAGCAACTGCTGCAGAGAACTCAGGCGCGCGACATGTTCACCCAGCAATTGTTGGTAGTGTTCCCGTGAACTGTACGCGGGCTCCACCTTAGTCGACCATTTGTCGAGCTTGACCCGTCCGCCTTCCGGGACCCGAAAATCTCGCGAATTGATTTCCATGCTGATCCTCGTAGCCGCTCAATGTTGGTAGGCTTGTAGCCAGGGGAATCCGGCGAAGCAGATCTGTGCCGCAAAGCCGATCCCTCCAGCGATCGACCCGATACCCGAAACATACTGTGCCGGAGACTCACCAAACGCGAACACAGCGACACCAAGTTCTGCGACCACGAGAACGATGAAGGCCACGATCCCCATAAGGAGACGACTACGCCAATCGGGTTGCAGATTGAACCACTGCACACTCCATTGCGCAACCTTCCAGCTGGCCGCAAGCATGATCGGCGTTTCCAGTACCACGGAGGCAGTTGCTCCGAGATGTGGTACCAGCACCAGGACGCGTATTGCACCGAGAGCGAATCCTATCGCGAAGACAAGGAGGGCATAGGTGGTCCCCGCTTTCACCCATGGAGCACGTCTGCGCACGCAGAACGAAGTGGAGTTCATGGCAGTTACCGTCCGGTGGGCATCCTCGGACCTGCTGGCAACCGAATCACATAGATGCGGCCCGGCAAATCTCCTGCAACCTCGTCTTCGTTGTACGTGAAGTAGACGAGCGAGTGACGTTCGGTGTCCAGCACCCGGATTATATGGAGCGAGTCGAAAGTTGGATCTGACTCAGCTGTGAATACTTGTGCTTGTCTGGGCACACTTTCGGCAACCCGGATGTCGCCTGTCTGATGGCAGGATGCCGTCAGATCCGTCCCGCGGGAGATTCGTCCACTTCCCAGTGCGCCCTCGGAATGCGACTCTGAGACATAGCAGGTCACGCCTTTCACGAGGGGATCGTCGTAAGCCGAAATGGCGATGTGAGAACCATATCGCTGGGTATGCGTTTCGATCGTCGCCAGCTCTTTGGCTACTACAGCGGAAGACAAAAGTATCAGCAGTGCGCCCAGGATGTTCGCCCGCCCTGGAACCAGCTTGATCATCATCCACCTCCGGCAATTCGATAGTCAGATCGTCGGTCGCGCCACGCCGCAGCGACGGATAGCTGACTTCAGCCTATTTCACCCGGAAGTCAGCTAGTTGACGCAGGTCAACACCTGCGTGGTCGCCCGGCATCATCCTGAAAATGGATACGTTGTCCGCGCAGGGCACCTGCCGGCAGCGGATTGACCATTCCTTGTCCAGGCGAGAACAAATGACGACTTCGGTCGCCTGCGTCGCCAGAAAGTTCGCATATCGAGGATTGCCATGTTCAGGAACGCCCGTCTTTCGTTGTTTCTACCTTTCCTTGTCTGCGTCTGTGCGAACGGTGCTGCGCTCGCGCAATCGTTACCGCAACCTGCTTCGCAAAACGGCATCTCCTACATAACCGGCGGTGTGGGCGAAGACGAAGTTCAGGCATTTCGCGCCGCAGCTCCAGGCTACAACCTTCGCATGACGTTTGCGTCGAAGACAGGGAGTTATCTGTCTGACATCGATGTGACGATAACGTCGGGAGCCGGACGATCCGTCCTGACCGTTCGCACAGAAGGGCCGTTCCTCTTTGTCCGGCTGCCGGCAGGGCGCTATCAGATCAGGGCACAAACGCGTCACATCACGGAAACCAGAAAGATCCAGGTGCCCGCACATGGCGGCGCTGATTTGCGTTTCTACTGGGGAGATCCGGATCGTCACGGAGTCATGCGCGTCTGTAAAAGCTGTCCGGATGCGGCTCGTCCTTGAGCGGCCTGTTTCGTTACTCAATCCGCGTCCTAATGGGCACCAGAATGCAGACAAATCCCGTTGAGCCCGGACCGGACGTAGTCTCTGGCCACGTCGAATTGGCGCCGCCGGCCGGGCATGCCGGCATGAAGCGCGGGTTGTCGAGCGCGCAGGTGGAGGAGCAGCGTGTCCGATTCGGTCGCAACGTTGTGGACTCAACGGCACGGCGCACCTGGTGGCAAACGCTCGGGGAGGTACTCCGTGAGCCCATGTTCCTTCTGTTGCTCGCTGCGAGTGGTATTTACTTCGTCCTCGGGGACGTTTCGGAGGCGCTGACGCTCCTCGCGTTCGTGATGGGGATCGTCTTTCTCACGGTGTTTCAGAGTCACCGCACCGCGCGGGTTCTCGACTCTCTTCGCGAGCTGTCCGCGCCCCGCGCGCAGGTCGTCCGGGACGGGCAACGGCAACTCGTTTCCGCTGCCGAACTGGTGCCCGGTGACGTGGTTTTCGTCGACGAAGGCGCACGCGTGCCCGCTGACGGCTCCGTGACGGAAGCTCACGAACTGAGCGTAGACGAGTCGCTACTGACAGGCGAGTCCATTTCGGTAAGCAAGTCCGTGGCGCGACCCAATGCAAATCAGGAGGAAGAGTCCGGCGGGCAGCTTTTCTTCGGATCAATGGTGGTGCAGGGCCAGGGGCAGATGGTCGTGACGGCGACGGGGGCGAATACGACGCTCGGTCGCATTGGAAAGTCGTTGACCGCCATCACGGAAGCCCGCTCGCCATTGCAAATGGAGACGAGAACATTCGTCAATCGCTTTGCGCTGGCTGCAATCGCACTGTGTGTGCTGCTGGTCCTGGCCTATCGTTGGCGCTCCGGGGAATGGCTTCCGGGCGTGCTCGCCGGGATCACGCTGGCCATGGGGATTCTTCCCGAAGAGATTCCGGTGATATTGACCGTATTCATGGCGCTAGGGGCTCGCCGCATCGCC
>NZ_JARESO010000180.1:0-2909 GCF_046030175.1 Paraburkholderia sp. RL17-373-BIF-A | reverse complement strand
CTTTTCTGTGACTGGGATGATCGTTGCGAAAACGCTCCGGATTTTCCATTTTCGCAAAGCTGCTCCTGTCCAGCCGGGAGCATTTTCACCACTAAACATTGCGAAGATGGGCCTCCTCGCTTCCAAGGGTCCTTCCGTTGCTCAAGTTATATTCGCACATAGCATCCCTAGGCGATTCGATAATCCAGCGGGGACGAATGCCAATCAATTGCTCCGTCATCCCGCTAAAGTGAGCGGACGGAAGTGTATTGGAGACCGCCAATTGGCTCGGGTACTAGTAGGCAACGACAGAGTTGGTTTAGCAATCTAGAACACTAGAACCGCGCAGGATCGAATTGCGGTTTGCCAATTCGAAGTATCAACATGGCGCCCTCAGCGCCGGCGCTACCACAATTAAACACGATGGACTGTTGCTTGGGCAGGACACCAAATCCACCTGATCACGAAGGTGGTGGCTAGCGTCCGTGGGCTAGACTGGCTCCTCGAGAGAAGTCAGCGGCCCTTTCGCACGAAAAAGATCGATTGATATGTGCGGATGTCCATTAGTTTTCGTCAACATGCCTCGGAGGAGCCACCGCTGGGAAAATGAACGGATCTCGCCGTATGGAACACTCACCAGTGCGCAACACCATTACCGACGTAACATCGTCGTGAGCGGCCGCCCAAGGCCGCGCTCCCGGGATATCGTCGACAATATCCATAAGGGCGAGGTTGCATCGCAGACGGCAACGAATGTATAGATAACATGCGCCGCCGCAAAACCGACGGCCTGCAAACGTATGGTCACGATCCTTTGGCCTGCTCTTTGCATAGTGCTGATTGGACTTGCCCGTGTAGCTCAGGACACTCGGACATCGTTAAGTCGCTGTTGCTGCGGTCGGACGAAGCTCCCTTGGGGAGCGATGTTTCAGTGCCTTATGCGGGTGCCGTTCGTTGTGTTGCTCGAAGGCGCCGGCCAGATGCGCGAGCGCTGTTGGCACATCAGGCTTATGCATGAATGCAATGTAATCAGCTTGACTGTCTTCACGAACAACTCGCCCATGCCGTTACTTTGGGGCAAACGAACCGCGGTCGTCAGAGGCTCCAGACCTAACTCGCGAGCGAAACTACGCGTGCGGTGGTCGATATAGGCAGAGCCGTTGTCAACAGCCATTCAATAGTTGAGCCAGCCTCGCCGTGCCGAAGCATCGCTCGACCACTGCGAGCATCACATCACGTACAACGTCGCCAATATGGCCGCCGGTTGTCGCCGCCCAGCTGATGGCCTCCCGGTCATGGCAGTCCAGCGCAAATGTCACGCGCAACGGCGAGCCATCATCACAACGGACCTAAAGCCGTCTTAACACCAGCGGACATCGCTTCGGTCGACTGCAATTCGTCATCATGGTGGCGGGTGTCACGTCGTTGACCGAACGTCGCCGCGGCACTCTGACGCTGCGGTAGCCATGCGTCCGCAAGACAGCCACATACTCGTGGATTGCAGCAACCAGTTCCGTGCCGTCGATATTCCAAGCGCGACGGCCATTCTGCCAGTCCGGGGAGCGTGCTTTGCGGACTGCCAAAGCAGCGCGCGCCACGCCGGGAACATCGCAGACCGTTTTCATTGGTCGTCCCCGAGCAGTAAGAGCGAGCGCGCAATCCAGTGTTTTGAGCGGCCATATCCGACTGCTTCCCTCAGGACTTCTGCCTCCCTGCGTCCTCTTGCCAAGCAGACGCTGCAATCCTCTTATTTCCTTTATCGATGCGGCCAACCGCGAGGCCGGCACCACGGCCTCCCTAACTTTCACCGCTGCCAGGCTGCCGCCCTAGCATCGCTTTCGCCACGCAAATGCCTAGCTTGGGTTCACCCCGTATCGCCGGGCAGCCGCTGAGACCGTTGCGCCCGGTTCCATGTGCGGATTCAACCGGTCGATGCAACACAATCGGAACTGCGCGAGCAGCGGGAGTGTTGCAGATGAAGTACAGAACCCGGATCTATTACAGCGAGAGCCAGAAAGCGTTAATGTGGGAACTCTGGCGCAAAGGCGAATCGCTTCAGCATATTGCGCAGCTATTCGACCGGAATCATTCATCGATACAGGGAATTCTGGCGCAGGCTGGCGGAATACAGCCGGCACCGCGACGTCGCTCCAGACGGGCACTGACGTTGGCCGAGCGCGAGGAGATATCGCGCTCGGTGGTAGCCGGCCACTCGATTCGTGCGGTAGCCAGCCGGCTTGGACGGGCACCTTCCACTATCAGCAGGGAAATCAGGCGAAATGGTGGATCTCAAGGGTATCGGGCGAATCAGGCCGATGCACTTGCGTGGGATCGTGCCCGTCGCCCCAAGGAATGCAAGCTCGTCGGGAATCGGGAACTCGCCCGGGTCGTGGCGGGCAAACTCCAGTTGCAGTGGTCGCCAGAACAGATTGCCGGTTGGCTCAAGCACTCTTACGCGGTCAACAAGGACTATCAGGTGTCGCACGAGACGATCTACAGGAGCCTTTATATACAGGCCCGCGGTGCGCTAAAGAAGGAATTGCTGGAGCATTTGCGCCGAACGCGAGCGATGCGTCGTTCCCGTCATCACACCATGAAGACTGACGACCACGGCAGAATCTGCGACGCCGTATCGATTAGCGAACGCCCGGCGACAGCTGACGACCGCGCGATACCAGGTCATTGGGAAGGCGATCTGCTGTTTGGCAACGCGAACAGCCAGATTGCAACTCTCGTCGAACGTCAGACCCGCTACGTCATGCTGGTGAAGATTGCCAGCAAGGATACAGAGACCGTCGTCAACGCTCTCATAAAACATGCTGGCAAGCTGCCTGAGGAACTGTACAGATCGCTGACCTGGGATCGGGGCAAAGAAATGGCTGGCCATAAACGCTTCACCGTGGCTACCGACATCAAAGTCTATTTCTGTG
>NZ_JARESO010000179.1:0-2995 GCF_046030175.1 Paraburkholderia sp. RL17-373-BIF-A | reverse complement strand
GCGTATGTACGATTCGAGAATCTCAATGAAGCGATCAACGGTCGTAGCACGCCAGTCACGAGGATAGAACAGTTCCGTTTTTGAGCCGACCGAAGAAGCCTTCACAGGCCGCGTTATCGGGCGAACATCCTTTGCGTGACGTCGAACGAACGAGCCCCGCATTGCGCATCCGAGATAGCCATCCAGGCCAACGATAGTGCGCACCGCGATCGGAATGAACCACTGGTCGATCATCACCGTCAGCCACCGTCTCGATGGCCGAATCCAGCATGGCATTGACGAGTTCGGCATCTGGCCGTGTGCCGATTGACCAGCTCACAACGAGCCCGTCGAGGCAGTCGATTACCGGCGACAGATACACCTTGCCGGCTGGAATCTGGAATTCAGTGATGTCGGTAAGCCATTTCTGATTCGGTGCGGCTGCACGGAAATCACGATTGATGAGATTCTCCGGAGCGGGGCTGGTTTCTCCTCGATAGGAGCCGTAGCGACTTCGTCTGGTTGTGGCAGCGGCCAAACCCTCCTGTCGCATCAAACGTCGCACGACCTTCTCCGAGATGAAGACCTGCTGCCTGCTCAATGCCGCCCGAATTCGACGATAGCCGTAGCAGCGGTGATTGCATTCGAAGATGTCTGCGATAACGCGGCGCGCGCCAGCATGTCTGTCAGCGACAAGCAGAAGCGCACGGTGATAGAAGTAGGAACTGCGGACGAGCCCCAGAACGGCCAACAACTGGGCAACGCATAGGATTGTTCAGGGCATCAACCAGCGTCGTCTTCTCCCGGTTGCTCAGGAGCTGCGGGTCGATGCCCATCCTTTTTTAGCAGTTCGTTCGCTTTCTTGAGGATGTCGTGCCCGAGCTCCAGCTTCCGAATGTCGCGTCGAAGCGATTCGACCTGCTCCTCCAGCTCCGCACGCTCAAGGGTCGGTGCTGTTTTCTTGTGGCGTCTCATTTATGCTGGAACCTCCCGACCAAAGGCCTGCTCACGCCCGCTCTCCGCGCAACTATGCTTGCGCATTCGTCGCTGGTGCACAGTTCAATGACCGCTGCCTGCCTTGCTTCGTGCGATTTCGGAACGCTGCCCGCTGCTCTGTCGACAATATGCTTTCCGATCTCGGGGCACAATTCCTCGATCCATTTGGCAAACGTCCCCCGACTCGGATAACCCAAAGCCCTCAAGGTGGCGGCAGCACATCGGTCATGGCTGAGAAAGTGATCGACGGCAGTCTGTTTCTGTTCGGCCGAATAACTTCGTGCGGCACGAACATAGCCGGTTCGCAAAGGTGACACTTTTCGTATTCGCGATGCCACGCCTCCAGCGAATTCTTAGTGGGATCACCCAGCTGTCTGATGGTCGGCGCTGATGCGCTTGCCCAACTTCAGATAGAGCTGCGCTGCTCGAATGCGTATTCGTATGAGTACACGGGCTACCTCCTGGTAGTCCAGGATTTTGTCCACACCCCCTCCGGCAATGGGTGCTCGGCGCTCCAAGATCTCGCCCCATGACCACGAATTTATCTTCAACCGAGCGCCCGGGCGCGGCTCCGGCGGGGGTGAAATCACGATAGGTCCGCATGAAACAAGGGCTCAAACGTGGGCGGACGATCACCCCATAATTTAAGCGTTGTCAGACGTCCGGTTTTCGCGGAGTCCAGCCATCGAGTCACAGATCAGTGAGTGCCGCCTCCTTGGCCTCTCGAGGCTGACACCCCCCGGCCTTGCCGATAATGAGCTTCCTGACTTCCCGGCGCAGATCATCGAGTCTGGTCGCGAACGTCCCGCGCCCGACTATCCCAGTGTCATCACAGGGCTGTCGAGTGCGTTTGCAGCACCATTCGAGGACGAGCTTACTGGACCTGACGTGCGTAATGCGCCACGACGTAGGGTACTGCCGAAAGGGCATAGGGCCTTGTTTGATCGACAGCGTCGCCCGTGCCGACTGCTAGAGACGCGCCGGAATCTGCGGCGACACGCTTCCAAATGGACATTGCGTAACTTCTTGACACCGGCAAATCGCTGCCAGAGAGCTGCGCGGCCATCAAAATCAGAGCCGGATTTGCAGGGCCGTGAGGGGTGGGGGACTGCGGGTGAAGGCTTCAATTCGAGTGGAGTATCTCGCGGCAAGCAACAATTACCTGTGCGCCGCGATGACATCAGATGCAGACCAGTGCAAGCCATGGTGCGCGGAGGCGTCGTTCCATCCACGCTTCGGGCGGCCTGTCATCGTATTGCCTGCGCTGGGATCGGATCAGTGGGTATTGTGACCCGCACAAGGCCCCTGCGCGCGTCCCGCAACTGAGTCGGTGCTGGGCGCATTGTCGCGGAGATGAGGGGCCAGCATCTGTCTGCGCACGGCGGAGATCCCAACAAGTTGACGACACCGACGCGACCTTTGAGGCCCCTATCTGCAGTCAGGAGCCGGCCGCATCACTTGCGGGTTGAGTCGAAAATGCCATTGACGCCGTAGCAACGATCCATTGGGTGTGTGCGGGCATATGCACGGACGGATGCCGTTTAGGGAGCGGTGAGGCGTCGATCATGGCAATGCTACCGCCGCGGTTTGCGCCGCGTCGTATGACCCCAGCCACATAGACCTGTCGAACAAAGCTGATTGAATTCAGGCGATGACCTGATAGCTTGAAGGACGCGGGCGCGCGATGATTCTTTCGAAATGAGAAGAATAGGGGCTCAAGATGTCGAAGCTACGCATTATTTTGATTCCGAGCTGTGGTCAACTGCGCCTGGCGGCGCACAATCATTCGGTTGTCTCTCCATGTCTGCTGCTGGTGGCCGATGACTCAGCGATTAACCTGCCGACGGGTTGCAAAGTTTATTGCTTCTCAACCGGTGTCCTGCTGTCGGTCTACCGTGAATTGCGGCACCTAACCGTCGCAAGCCAGCAGATCGTTAAGTTCGACGCGTTTCTACCAGTGGCGGCGAGCCTGGACGTGCTGCATGCTGTTGATCAATTGGCAAAGGTAGATGCAGAGGCC
>NZ_JARESO010000178.1:0-2995 GCF_046030175.1 Paraburkholderia sp. RL17-373-BIF-A | reverse complement strand
GGGCGTCAACAACCGCACAAGGCCACCGTCGAAACGCTCGAACTGTGCAACGACGCCGGACAGCCCGAACTGTAGTCCAATTATGAGCATGAGTAGAGCGATCAGACTTTTGATCGGCATCGACAACGAAAACACGTTCAGTTGCTGCACAGAACGGTTGATCAAACCCAAAGCTAGATCCACCAGGACCATCATTACCGTCGCCGGGACCGCAAACGTAAGCGCTAACGTATATAGAAGCTGCCACTCGCTCTTCAGGAATTGAACGAAGTGCGCGTCCCAATGCCAACTGCGCCCAACAACCAACGTCTGGTAAGAGTCGTAGAGCGCCGAAAGAAAGGCATGAAACCCGCCTAGTACCAAGTACAACACAGCCAGAACATGCGAAAAGAACGCTCCCAACGGAGACGACTGGGCTCCGAGCAACGGGTTGAGCACGCCGGCCATTGACGCGCCGCGCAAAGTGTCCAACAGAAAGCCAGCTGCGTCTACCGCGAAGAATGGGATCGCAGCAGAGAAGCCCAGCGTCAGACCGACGACGAACTCGCTTCCCAAAAGCAGCATGTAGTGACCAGGAGATGCTATGGGATCTGGTAATTGCAACGCCGCCAGAAAGGGCAACCCTGGAAGGGCGATCATTAGAACGAGCGAGTTGCGAATCATCGCACCGCCGACAACCGAGGGTCCGAACAATGGCAGCAGCAGCATCGCCCCCATCGGCCGCATCATGGCAACGCCGAGAAGGGGCAGCCAGCGAGTGAGTTCACCCATACCTATCTTCCCATCTGCGCGATAAGATCAAAGCACCGCTCGGTGTAAATGAAGAGCGCGTCTCCCGTCCAACGATAGGACATTGCAAGCGTCAGACAGGTCGCCACCAACTTAACCAAAAACGGAACTGTCTGGTCTTGTACCTGAGTTAGTGCTTGCACCAAACTGATCAGTATGCCGACCACCGACGCGACAAGGACTGTAGGCAAAGACAAGATCAGGACCAACCATAGCAGTTCGCTGGTCAGTTGAACGATTTGGACTTTTCCCATGATTCGGATGTGCTCACTTTGTGTGCATTCGAGAGAATACTTCCAGAAAAACTACTAACAGGCCGTTGAAATATCCGTCGCTGAGGCGCTCAGATGCATTGCGACGGATGTTGGGTTCGCACTTTTGAAACGCGGAACACGTTTGCGGGCATTCGACGTTGCTCGCGGGTTCACCATATCGGTGTTATCCATTGCTTCGTGCCCCTCAGCCGGCAAGTGTGCGCATACGCGTCAGGTTGTAGCCGACCTGCGTCAGCACGAAGAGCTGATCTACGCGTTCAACTCCACGATACATCGCCTGTCTAATTCGTCCGACTGTCTTGCCCCATCCGAACACCTGCTCAATACGCTTACGTTTTTGCTGGCTGACCGCGTAACCCGGCCAACGCGTAGTTCGCTCGTCAATTGCCGAACCGCCTGGACGCCCATCGTTTTGTGCCACATGCGGTGTGACACGATTCGCGCGACAACTGCGGACGAAGCCGGCGGTGTCGTAGTTTTTATCCGCGCCGACCGTGATGGCGCCCGGTGTAACACTTGCGGCATCAGTCAGCATCAGCACGGTCGCGTCGCGCTCGGCGGTGCCCGTCGCCAGCGTCACCTGCGCGTTGACCACCAGGCCGTGCCGGTTGTCGGTCAGCACGTGGCCCATATAACAGAGCATCGCCCCGGTTCCTTTGCTCTTGCGAACAGGCGCGCCTGCTCGTCCGTCGTCGATTGGTGCGTCTCGTTACTGCGTTTCTGTCCGTGCCGGTTGTCGTTCGGCGCGGGCGGTTCGTCAGGAGGCGTGCCGTCTTCGTCTGGACTTGCCTTCGGCACGAAGCTCTTATGCCCGGCCCATGTCTGAATCAACGTGCCGTCGACGCTAAAGTGCTCCCCAGAAAGATATCCGCGCTCGCGCGCGGTCTCGACTGTCTCGTTGAAGAGCAACACCACCACATCGTGTTCGAGCAACCGGTCGCGGTTCTTGCTGAACGTCGAGTGGTCCCACACGGTCCCGTCCATCGGCAGGCCGACGAACCAGCGCAACAGCATGTTGTAGGAAATCTGTTCCACCAGCATGCGCTCGCTACGAATCGAGTACAGCACCTGCAGCAAAAGAGCTCGCACCAGTTTCTCCGGCGCGATGCTCGGCCGACCTCCTTTCGCGTCAGCCTCGTACATTCGGGCGAACACATCGTCCATGCGTTTAAGCGCGTCATTGACCCACGCGCGGATCGGACGCAACGGATGGTCCTTCGGCACAAAATCGTCCAGCTTCAGCACCGTGAACATTGACTCAGCAAAACCATCTGGACCACGCATCCGTTCCATCTCGCTCTCATTGATGACATCAGTTCAACGCTTACGCCTTCGTTACGGATGACCGCCACATCAGGTATTTCAACGGCCTGCTAAACGGGTTTAGCGCGCCCGGTGGGACCCACCGTAGCGAGCCGGGACGGCGAGTGATAGAGCATGAAGGTCCTGAACGAAATCCGGCAGGTAGCTGACGACAACCGCTAGTGACGTGGTCGCCGCGAGTCCTTTGATCAACTAGGCCGAGTCACATACAAATCACTAACCGGTAGTCGATGGCTTGATCTTCAAACTGCGCGCTTCCTACCAAACCAACCGCTCACCCATGCGACTCTCTGATTTAATCGACAATGCGTACTTCCTAAGCAGGGCACTGCTCATCGCTGCGGCAGACGTAACACAAACGTTGCGAAGATCAACTATCCAACAGTAGTCCACCGCTCAGCGCGAACAAAGCAACAAACATTTCGTCTCACCGTGGTTCACAGTGAACCAGATCGAAGTGAGGGCATCGCGGAACACAACGACGCCAGTCAAAACCGGACGCCTGCTTTCTGGCTAAAACGCTCTCCGCGTCTCACCGCACTCCAACAGGGCTAGCCCGCCGCCTCCGACTCGCCGTTACCACTCGATCGTCGATAGTTCAACCAGGG
>NZ_JARESO010000177.1:0-3027 GCF_046030175.1 Paraburkholderia sp. RL17-373-BIF-A | reverse complement strand
ACCGGACGATTGCTTTGTCGATGCTGAGCACAAGGATCAATTGCAAGGCGCTATCTCCGAACTGCAGGATCGCAACTCCGGTGCGTGAAGGCCGGCAGTGTAATCGCGGGTCTCTCCGAAGTTTCGAGCATGCCAACCTTTGCGCGGATGAATCCCTGTTCCCGATTCATGCGGACTCCGTGCGGTTCGCCGCGCGCGTTGCCGCGTCCGACTACGTTCTCCGCGCCCACACGCAACAGTACGAGAGACCGACCACTATCAAATTTAGTCGAGGCGATAGCATTTCGACATTCTCGTCGTGAAGGAGCAGGTCGATGTTTTACCTCAGCCTGTCAAGTCTTTCGACAGTTCCCCTTGCAAGTTGCAATGAGTTGCCGTGGCAATCTCTACGGCGGAGCCCCTATCGAGCGTTCTCGGGTTTGCTCAAGAGCGAACCGGTCTATCATGGGCGCTTCGCGTCACACGAGCACGCAGGGCGTGCCATTAGCGAGAACATTCAAGCGTTCTAGGACCCGCGGCCCTCACAACGTGCCTGAACTACCTTACACCTGTTGAGTGCAGGCAGGCGTTTCTATCTGAAATATTATTTCGCACAGGAAATGAGGTGCACATGGTAGCAAAGCATGAATCGCTTTCGCGATGGCGAGACGCCGTCGCTCTAGCCACTCTGACAATTGGCAGTAGCTTGACGTTGAGCGCATGTATGACGCCGTCAACCGCGCTTGATGGGCAGGTGCGCGCGATGGTGACGGACGTGAGTACAGATTCTGTCAAGGACAGTAGGCTGGTCTCCGGGGAGATTGAAAACGGGACACAAGACGAGGTACACACTGTCGTCTTGCGGCTGGGCGCCTATGACGACGAAAATCGGAGAACGAGGAGTCTGTATCACATGGCTGGCCCCCTGCCCGGAGGTGCTCGGACACGCTTTACCTTGTCATGTCAGCTCCCATGCACACAAGTCAAGGTCGAGAGCATTGATGCATTTTAAGAAATCATCGAATAGCAGAATAGCTCGTTCCTTGTCTCGGGTTTCGAATGCTGCATCGGCGTAAGGACGACGTCGTTACTAGAAGCGCGTTGAGCCGTTGTACCTTGTGGTCATGAGATGGTACGGAGAAGGTAGGTTGCGTAACAAGCATGGCGAGGAGAACAGGACAGGCCGTGGGCCGCAGCGTTCCCGGAAGGGCCGAGCGATTGAGTCTTGGTTCTGATGCAGACAAGGCTACGGCCGTCAAGACGTTCAACGGCGATTGAGCAGTTCTCAATGTCCAAGTGCACCGACGGATTCAACTGGTCGATGCGACACATGAGCGCTGCATGAGCGGCGCAAGCATTGTGAATGAGGGAGAGGCGCCAGATCTACTACAGCGAGAGCCACTTAGACAACGTCATGCAGCACGGCCGGTCGTGCTGCCTCACGGAATGATGTTGCCGCCAGCTAGTTGGCACCGGTGAACTGGTTTGTTGGTGAGGGCTGGAGCCGCGTAGCAGCGTCAGCCCTCACCATTTCTGCATGGGTGCCGTAGAGTATCCGGGTCACCAACTCCCTCGCTTGATTCGATCGCCACACTTTTACTTGGCGTTGTAAGGGGCGCCGTTGTGTGCGGGAATACAGGGGGCCATCGTGGTGAGGCGTTCGTATAGCTGCTTTGCCGTGATGCTTGGCTCGGTCTCGAGCCATTCATGTATCTTAGCCAGGTATGTTCGAACGGACCTTCGCTAGTCCGCCAGTCGTGTGGAGCGTGAGGTTTGCGGCGGTGCGTTGGTAGAATTCCCCTTCCAGCCACGCTGTTACAAGACTCGAGAGCAAGTCCGTAAGTGATACTTCAGGTGTTGTCTTCTTCGACTCTGGTGGGGTACAAGATGCGCTATAGATGTGCGGCTAAATCGTTGTACTGATTTATGCTGCAATCCGAGACTCTGCCGGTATTCGATCGGGTTGAGGGAGCGGAGCGAGACCTTGATCCGCTTTCCGTTGTACCGGCGGATTACGGGTCAAAGACTTCGATGAATGATCAACGGTCGTGGCCCCTGTCACGAGGACAGAATAGCTCTGTTTTGAGGCGCCCGAAGAAACCTTCGCAGGCTGAGGTCGGTCGGAATCGGTGGAGACCACCGCGTCAAGCCGCAGCACGATCCAGGTAGAAGCGCTGCGTAAATGCGGCAGGCGACAGGTAGCCGAGGCGGGCCTGCGTGCGCTGCCGGTTGTAAAAGATTTCGATGTACTCGCTGATGGCGAGTCTAGCCCGCTCCCGCGTCACGATTCGCTGATGATAGATCAGTTCGCTCTTTAGAGAACCCCAGAAAGATTCGATCGGGGCGTTATCGTAGCAGTTGCCGCGGCGACTCATCGATGCGCGCATGCCGAACCGCCTGACGAGCTTTTGGTAAGCCCGTGCGCAGTATTGCGAGCCGCGGTCGGTGTGCTGAATGAGGCCGGGCTTCGGACGTCGGCTTGAGACGGCGCGAAACAGCACCTGCCTCACCAGGTCTTTCATGCGTCCGCTCATCGCATAGCCAACGATTTCGCCGCTGTACAGGTCCTTCAGGCCGGCAAGATATAACCATCCTTCGTCCGTCGCGCGGTACGTGAGGTCGCCACACTAGGCCTGATCGGGCGCTGACACCGAGAATTCCTGGTTCAGCAGGTTCGGCGAAACGGGCAAATCATGCTTTGAATTAGTGGTGGCCTTGAACTTACGCTTCTGCCTGCACCGCAGGCCGAGCTTCTGCGCAACCGTTTTATCCGGTGTACGCCCACACAAACACCGTGCCGTTCGAGATCCCTTTGCAGCCGCTCCGGGCCGAAGCTTTCGCGCGTACACTGATGGGCAACGAGAACCTCCGTTTTTTCCAGTCGGGCCTCCTGCCGTGCCCGGGTGGAGGGCGTGCGCTTGCGCCATGCGTAATAACCGCAGACCGAAACACCCAGCAAGCGGCACATCGGTGGCACCGGGTAGTCCTGTCGCATCTGTTCAATCACGCCGTACTTCACCGCGACTCCCTCGCGAAGTACGTCGCGAA
>NZ_JARESO010000176.1:0-3146 GCF_046030175.1 Paraburkholderia sp. RL17-373-BIF-A | reverse complement strand
GATTACCCTCAACGGGAAATTAGGCGAAGCGACAGCCAGGGAGCCGTCTGTAGCACGAAACCCCGGCCGTTTCGGTGCACATAATCAGAGGGTTTCGAGGAATGCCATGACCTTGTCGGTTGCGTGAAAACGCGGCATGCGTTGTCCGGCGGGCTGCAAGCGACCTAACGCTTCTTCCTTGTGCGCAAGATTGGATTCCATGTAGATGTGCGTCGTGTCAATGCTTTCATGGCCCAGCCATAATGCGATGACACTGATATCGACGCCAGCCTGCAACAGATGCGTCGCCGTCGCGTGCCTTACGACGTGAGGCGATATGTGTTTTTTTGACAGACTCGGGCAGGAATTCACGCCGCCGGCGATTGCCTTCTTCAAAATGCAATCGACTCCATTGCGGGTCAGCTGCTCGCCGCGGTAGTTGGTAAATAACAGCGACGTTGGCACCGCATTCTGCTCGCGCATCCATTTCGTGAGCGCATCTGCCGTTGCGGCCCAGAGTGGCACACATCGCTCCTTTCGACCTTTGCCGTGGAGATGCACGAAGCTGCTGTGACCGCCCAGTTCGACCTGGCTGCATGCCATTGACGTAATTTCTGAAACTCGTGCGCCGGTGTTATACATCGTCAGCAGCATCGCATGATCACGTCGTCCGCACGGCGTCGAGAGGTCAGGAGCCCCCAAGATCGCATCAATTTCAGGCCGCGACAATGCGCAAATCAGACGGCGATCGGTCCGTTTGGTCGGGATCGCTAATATGGACGTTGACAGCCCTGCAAAATCCGGCCTGGAGATGGCGACCCAGCGAAAGAAAGAGCGAACGGCCGCCAATCTGGCGTTGCGAGATCGTACTGCATTGTTGCGCTCCTTTTCAAGACTGTCGAGGAAGGCCAAAATTACTGCGGGACTGAGGTGAGTAAGACTGAGTGCCACCGGTTCGATATGCATCGTCGTGTCGATGAACTGAAGCAGGAGGCGAAACGCATCGCGGTAACTCCAGAGTGTTTGGGGACTGACGTTTCGATGGGTCATCAGATGCTTGAGGAAGAATTCCTGAAGCAGTGGCCCGACAAGGGTATCGGTATTCTTCATGATTGGCCTCCCACGCCGCAGAATGCGGCGAATCGGTTCGAGACGATGCCCAGTAGCTCAGGAGTTGACGAGACGTACCAGTAGCTCTCTCTGGGACTGACGTGACCAAGATAGACGGAGAGCGTCGGAGCGAGTTCGGCGGCCGATACCCCATCTTCGTACCATTGCGTTAGGCGACGAACGGCGAACGAGTGCCGCAAGGAATGCAAGGTCGGTCGCCGCCCATCGGGTAGATGCAATCCGAGCTTCGCCGTCGCACATGAGAACCACCGCGACAGGGTGTCGTAATCGAGGGCTTGTCCGAAATCTGTGACGAAGAACAACGGTGCTCGCCTTGCGTGACATTTGTGCTCCCGCCGATCGGCATACTGCTGGAGGTGAACAGCGGTTGTCGGGTGCAAAGCTACGATGCGGGACTTCTTGAATTTGGTTTCGCGTAGAACAACATGGGGCGGCTCATTCCGCAAGTGCACGTCGCGTTCCTTGAGGTGCAATGCTTCGCTGACGCGTAGCCCGGAACTGGCAAGCAGCCCCAGTACCGCGACATAAGCGTCGGCGCGCAACCCTCCTTTCGGTCGCGCCGTCGCTGCTGCGTGCAGGATCGATTGCAATTGTTCGTCGTTCAGAATGTACGGGGGATTGCGACGCGGGGATGGCAGCAGATGATTGTCGGGGACTGAGGTTGCCGGATCGATAGCCTTTACGAAGCGTAGAAATCCTCGCAGGGCACTGAGAATAGCCACCTGGGTTGGCGGAGCACGGTGAACCCGCGTGACCCATTCGAGCACCTCCTTGGCTTTGATTGATTCGCCTGGATGCTCGATGGCATGGTCTTGCACGAAGCGTGTGAGGACTCCGACATGGGTATACCGGTAACCCAGCAGCTTGCGGTGTTCGACGTAACGGATCAGCAGATCCCGAAGTTCCTCACCGTTCATGATCTGTCTCCCGGCCAAGGCATGGCGATGCGCGCCAGCGAAGGCATGTCGAGCTTTGCATAGGTGGCGGTGGACTGGAGGGACTGATGACCCAACACATCGGCGATGTTCTTGAAGCTCATGCCACGCGTCAGCATGGTTGTTGCCGCGGCATGGCGTAAGAGATGTGCAGCACCGCGTGCGGAGGCAATACCTGCACGATTCAACGCTCGGCGGACGATCCTGGAAATTGCGCTCGAGTCTGTGAATGGTCGGGCCGGCGGTAGCGCTTGCAGGAAGATCGTCCTGTACGACGACGGAGGCCTTTCTCGTTTGATGTAAGCGAGCAATGCACGCCCGACGTCGCGGAGGAGCGGCAGGTCCCGGTCACGGCGGGACTTCGCACCTCGAATATGAATGATGCCGTCGGCCCAGTCCACGTCATCCAGACTGAGGTGCATGACCTCAGCAGCCCGCATCCCGGTTCTGGCGAGCAACAATATGATTGCTGTGTTCCGCAGCGGCTGAAACGTAGCAGCGTCGACCCCGCACTTGATGAGCCGTTCCACATCATCGTTCGTCAGGCTGGCTGGAAGCGTCGCGTGACGCCATCTCCTGATTCGAGGTAGTGCTTCGTCGAGACCGGACGGCACAAGACCCGTCACGGTGAGAAACCGCAGCATCGCGCGCAGCGCGACGATTGGCGAATTCGATGGTCGGCGCCTCTTGCTCGAAAGTTCGCGGTGCAGATATCCGCGGAGATCTTCGATTGACAGGTCTTGCCAATTCGGTGGGTCGTCGCTGCACCAGACGTCCAGGAAGCCTCGGACAAACCGGCCGTACTTCCGGCGGGTGCCGTCTGCGAGGCCCTTGACGGCGCCCAGATACGCGTCAAACTCGCTGAGGAATTCGGCCGCGCACGTAATCGAACGTGTGCGCGTCTCGGTACGTTGCTTGCCGCACGTCAGTTCAGACTGTGCCATTATCTTCTCCTTACCGGCCACCACGGCCGGTAGGAAAAGTGCAGGACATTATGCGAACCGTTGCAAACCAGTTCGTCTCGCGCGATCCCGCCTGCAAAATCGCGGTGGCGCCGTCGTCTGCATGGCGCTTCGCCTAATTTCCCGTTGAGGGTAATCG
>NZ_JARESO010000175.1:0-3173 GCF_046030175.1 Paraburkholderia sp. RL17-373-BIF-A | reverse complement strand
TGCCCCAGCACCGTCTAGACCGATGGCGCCAAAGTGGACACAGTAGGCCCCACCAACGAGTGGTGGAGACTACTTTGTCACCTGAGATAGGAACGGCAGCGAGACGGACGCGTAAAGGTACCCCCAACCACCCCATCGAGTTTCGGCGAGAACTCGCAAAGCTCGCATGTGAGTCAGGTGTCTCGGTCGCCCGATTGGCTCTGGAACACGGGCTCAATACGAACCTGTTATTCAAGTGGCGCCGAGCCTATCAAGCCGCCGACACTGTTACCGGTAGAAGTAGCTCACGAGGAACGCCCAATTGAGAACGCGGCTGCCTTGCCCGTTCAGTCGCAGAGCAAGGCCCAGCCCGTCGTCGCGGGCGTGATTGAGATTTGCGTCGGCATCGTACGCGTGCGTATCGAGGGCACGCCCGACGCAGCCACGCTGCGTGTTGTGTTGCGTACATTGCGTGCCGCTGCTGACGCTGAGAAGTGATCGGTCTTCCTGTTGGCACGCGTGTGTGGCTGGCTGTCGGCGTGACCGACATGCGGGCGGGATTCAACAGCCTCGCCGCCAAGGTGCAGACCGTGCTTGAACGGGATCCGTTCTGCGGACACGTCTTCGTGTTCCGCGGCGAACGCGGGAGTCTCGTGACATAGTGTATCCTTTGTTTAGAAGCCGGGCAGTTTGAGTGACTTATCTGCTTCCTGTCAGACCTTGAAGTGAGGTGGGCGCCGTTCCTTGATAGCCCGTACACCTTCCCTGACGGCTTCGGAATCGAGTGCAGCAACAGGGACCTGCCAGGGCGCCGAGGGCATGAGCTGGGTCGCAGGCAGTATTCCATCACGTATCAGGCGGTGAATCGAGCTCCCGTAGATTCCCAGTCGTCGTGAGGCCTCTTCCACGCTGATCGTCTCCGCATGCGATGCCATCGGATCGAATGGCGCAATTCCTAGCCGTTCGCGCAGTTCGGTAACACGGACCGTGGTCCAGGTCTTGCCGTCTGGCGATTCGCATCGCATGCGGTTCATGGTCACAGCAAGCTCCCTGTCCGGCCACTGCCCACCGAGCTTGCGCATGACTTGAACAGCACTGAAGTGTTGGCTGGATGGATATCGACCAACATTTACCCGTGCGACGCGCAGCTCAGTGTGCCGACCACCCGTCCAATGAACTGTGGCGACCGCTTCATTCGTGATGTCGTCCAGATCAATCACGACTTCCTGAATGAGAATACGGGTCAGCCGCTGCTTTGTCGTAAGCGACATTTGGCGGCCGTCTTGACGATCAGAATTTGATCTCGAAGAGGCGTTCGTTGAGGCCCTGGAGGTCAAAGGCAGCAGGATCGAAACTACCGCCACACCAGTCGAGCAACCGGTGGTGTTCCTCATGAGCGGGATCAATGATCGCGTCGAGGAACTCGATGTAGCCGGGTACGCCGCCAACATCTTCCGGCGGACAGGCATTGCGGCCGCCCAGGCAGATGGGCGAGCGCAGCTCAGGGTCCGGAAATTTTCAAGCTAGTTGTCGCCTCAACGAATAAATTTCAGGCGGCCTGTCTCTCCTGGTTAGGGCGTTGTGGGGCGGCACCCTGGTTGTCAATATGATCCGGGTTCAGATGCACTGCATCTACACGCTGCCAGTTGCGCGTGCGGCGTTTCCAACGAAGCGGATTGCGCTGCCGGGCGCTCTCGTAGAGCGCCGCGCGTCGGTCCAGGATGTCCTGATCGAGATTCGCATGGCGCTGCGCTGGCGTCACGAACCGGATCGCACTGTGACGATGTTCGTGGTTGTACCAGCGCACCAGTGCGCCCACCCAGGCGCGTGCGGCAAACAGGGTATCGAACGCCTTGAGTGGGTAAGCGGGCCGGTACTTCAGGGTCTTGAACAGCGACTCGGAATAAGGGTTGTCGTTGCTTACGCCCGGACGACTCAACGACGGCATGACACCCAGCGCCTGGAGGGTGGCGAGCATCGTCGCGCCTTTCATCGGGCCGCCGTTATCCGAATGCAGAATCACCTGATCGGGCTGTATCGCTTCGCGTGCGCAAAGGTCCCGGAGGACTTCGCTGGCCAGCGCGCTGCTTTCCTCCGCATAGACCTGCCAGCCGACGATCTTGCGACTGAATACATCCAGAAACAGGTACAGATAAAAATACTGTCCACGGATCGTCGTCGGCAAATACGTGATGTCCCAGGAATACAACTGGTTCGGCGCGTCGGCGCAAACCGAACGGGGTTTGCTGCGAGCGTGGGCCGGCCGTTCGCTGCGCCGGTGGGCGAGTTGCTTCTCGGCCTTCAGTACGCGGTAGAACGTCGATTCGGAGGCGATATAGCGTTGCTGGTCTGCCAGTCGCGGCACGATCTGGCTTGGCGGCAGATGACCGAATTCGGGCGAGTTCGCGAGCGCTAGCAGCTCGGCGCGTTCGTCGGCAGAAAGCTTATGGCGCGGTTCATGATGCCGCAACGAGCGCCCGTCCACCGCGTCAGGTTCGCCGCGTTGCCAGCGCTGAAGCGTCCGGGCACTGAGTCCCAAAATGTTGCACGCGCGTGCCTGGCGAGCCCCGGCCAGGGTCGCCTCGCTGATCAGGCTGATCAATTCCCTGCGCTCTTCAGGGGCCGTCATTCGGCCTCGCCCTCGAACAGCGCGCGGTAGTTTTTTTGCAGCACCAGTAGCGCCGCAGCTTCCGCCAGCGCCTTCTCCTTGCGGTTCAACTCGCGCTGCAGCTGGACATTGGCCTGCTTCAGATCCCGCACTTCCTAGGCGCTCTCGCGCCGGCTACCAGTTACACCGACAGTGCAAAAATCCGCTCGCCACTGCACGAGATGATGCGCAAACAGGCCGCGCTCGCGACACCAGCCGCTCAACGCTTCGTCGACCAACCCGTGGCTCTCCTGCAAGGCCATCAGCCGTTCTTCCAGCGACCAGTCCTCAGGACGCTTTGCATGTCCGGAACTCAAGCTCCGGTTCGCGGCGGCTGCACTTCTCATCCATTTCCTCAATGTCAAAACGTTCACGTTCAATTCGTCGGCTACGGCTCCAACCGTTCGGTTGCCGCGCTGCAGGACCTTCGAGAGCGCCTGCTCCCTGAACTCGACAGAATACGTTTGTTTCGCCTTCAACCTGCACCTCTGACTCTTCTTGATAAAGAAATTCAGAGGCGACAACTACTATGACGCCGGGGGGGGGG
>NZ_JARESO010000174.1:0-3258 GCF_046030175.1 Paraburkholderia sp. RL17-373-BIF-A | reverse complement strand
GACAGGGCTGATCGCGAATTGCGGAGCATCACCAAGCGCGCTGTGTTCAGCGTAGTCGCGGGTGGTCGTTGAACATTGAGATTCGCCGCCTCGGCTCCCTTGGCTGCCGCAGCGCTTGATGCCCTCGGGCAGCTGCTCCATTTCTTCTGCAGGCCGGCAAGCGATGCGATTGATCAGCGTCGCCCTCGCCTCGACTCCCATCGCTCCGGGTGATCCCGTCCTGCGTCAGGCCTCTGAGAGCGTTGTAAACGAAGTGAGAGCCTCTCGTGGCTGATGGACGTCGCTGCGGTCAGGCGTCATGCGTCGCCAGTCACAGCGCGATGTCGGCGCGCGGCGCGGGCCCCTTCGCGCGACGACGCCGTCGGAGCGGCGACTAATGCGCCGCGACCGACGTGCGTGCGGAACTGTAAGCCATGCTTGCGGCGAGCAGGAAAGGCAACACCTCGTCGAGTGATCAGGTCACGCTAGAAGCGTGCGTCGACCCGATCCCTCTTGCCCGTTCCTGCTGGACGGATCCCGTAATTGCTAGGAGGGCGCTCACACACGATCCGCAAGGGAGCCGGAGCGCTCGAATCGTTTTCGTTTACTTGCCGCGAGGTGACCAAGCGATCCGTACCTCCGCGAGCTCATCGCGCCGTCCGGAAAATTGGCGATGTCAGGCTGGCTTTGAGACTTGGTTGAGCCTAACGGTCGCCGCCGGTAAATCCAGCCGATCGGCTTCAGACGCTGGCGGAAGGACCGAAGATGAATCCGACGAGAAAATGGGGCCAATGGGCAAGCGGGCAGGGGAATCAAGTCGAGATAAACGAATTGCGCCGCGACGGATTGAAGAAGTTCCCGGGGCGCCGGTGGGACAGGAGAGGCACGAAGGTCATCGGGCGACGGCAAACAGAACGTGAAGCGAAGCAACCTTGTCTGCTAATTGTTATTAGCAGTGAATTGTTTAATGGGTAAAATGGGCGGTGTGCCGCTTTATATAACTGTCTGAAGAGAGGGTGTAATGACAACGTCGTTACGTTTATGATAACCTGAAGCTTTTCGACTGTTGCCGAGGGAGAATTTTTCATGTCTGCCACCCATGCGCTGCCTCCGAAGCGCGAAACGCTGAATATCCGTATTCGGCCTGAAGAGCGGGGATTGATCGACCGGGCGGCGGCGAGCCGCGGCAAGAACCGCACCGACTTCATACTCGAGGCGGCTCGCGCGGCGGCCGAGGAAGCGTTACTGGAGCAAGTCGTGATGACGGCGAGTCCCGAGGCGTATGCCGCGTTCCTCGCGCGACTTGATCTGCCGCCGCAGCCCAATGCGCGGCTGCGCCGCACGATGCAGAACGCCGCGCCCTGGGATTCCCCCAGCGACGCCTTATGAGGCTGGGCGCGCCCGAACCGCTGGACAGCCAGCATGAGCTCGATCGTTTCACCTCAGGCGCGGACAGCCTTGACCAGTGGCTGAAACGCCGTGCCCTGAAGAATCAGGCCAGCGGCGCCTCCCGCACCTTTGTTGTCTGCGAGGACGCGCGCGTGCTGGCCTACTACGCGCTCGCGTCCGGTGCGGTGACGATGGATGAGGCGCCGGGCCGGTTCCGGCGCAATATGCCCGAACCGATCCCGGTCGTCGTCCTTGCTCGTTTGGCCGTCGACCGTTCCTTGCAGGGTCGGGGTGTCGGCCGGGCGCTGGTGCGCGATGCTGGACTGCGCGTGCTGCAGGCGGCCGACACCATCGGCATTCGCGGTTTGATTACGCATGCGCTGTCCGAAGCCGCCCAAGGCTTCTACGTCCAGCTCGGCTTCGAGCCGTCCCCGCTCGATCCCATGACGTTGATGATCACGCTGACCGATCTAAAGGCCGCCCTATGAAGAGGACGCACCGTGCACTACCCACAGCTGCGCTGCACGCGGGGGCACCGTCGGCATTCGCGCGGGGCGGAATGCCATGCCGTGGTTCATCGGCGCATTTGAGCGCGGCGCGCCGACTGGCCGCGCCGCAACCGGTGCCATGGGAACGAGCTCGGGGAACAACAGCTATTCGAGGTCGGACTGGACGCGCCTCCTGCATAAGCTCACCGTCGTCCCTGAAAAGACTCACCCTTCAAACCCACTCATCAGTGTTCTGCCGGTCTGCAAGCAAGGGCGCTTAGAAGGAGGTACACGATGACCAACCAACCGCAACAGCTGACTTTGCCGCCGCCGCGCATACACGCGCACCGACTTCACTGCGCTGCGCGCGTTCGTGCAACGCCTGCCGGCGGCGACCATCGCGCGGCTCTATTACGACCCGGAGCGCTCGCCGCACGCGGCCAGTGTCGATGCGATGGAACGGTTTTTGGTCACAATGCGCGATGACCTCGTGCACCTCGCGTTGCTGCATGGTTCGTCGGTACTGGCGGAACATTTGAAGGCGTCGATCAAACAGCACGGCAGCGCGAAGCTCACCGCCATGACCTTGCGGATGGTCGAGCAGGCGTCCACCCTGGCCGCGGCGGTGCCGCTTGCCACGCACCCGGTGCACCTCTGGTTCCGGCCATTGATCGCCCAACGCCTGACCAGGGAGGGCATCGGCACGCTCGGCGCGTTGATCACCTATTGCAATGCGCGCGGCGGCATCTGGTGGCGCTCGGTGCCGCGCATTGGGGCGCTGCGCGCCAGGACGATCATCGCATGGTTGCGGCGGCACGAAGCGACGCTCGGGTTGAAGGTCGCCGCCGACGTCGACACGGCGTCATTCGTGCCGGCGGAAACGAGCGGAGCCGGTTTCGAGGGGCAGGGCGGAGCAAAGAGCGGCAACAGCGTCGTCGTGATCGGTGGCGATTCGAGCGAACCGCGGCTGGCACCGTTTGAGCACCTCGCCGTGCCGGCGGAGTTGTCCGGCGGAAATGAGAATTACCGCGGGCTCAACCGTGCATCGGCCTTTGCGTTCATTCGCGCCGAGCACGATCTCGCAGCGGTGCACGCGTATCTGCACCGCTATCGGGATCGGCCAACGACCTTGCGCGCCTATACGCGCGAGCTCGAGCGGCTGATCCTGTGGTGCGTTGTGGTGCGACACAAAGCGCTGTCGTCGCTCATCGTCGAGGACTGCGAGGCGTACAAGGATTTTTTGCAGGCGCCGTTGGCGTCGTTCACGGGACCGAAGCGAGCCCGTACCAGCGGTCGTTGGCGCCCATTCACCCCTGAAGGCCTGTCGGCGGACAGTCAGGCGTACGCGGTGCGGGTATTGCGGGCTGCGTTCGCGTGGCTGGTCGAGGTCCGCTATCTCGCG
>NZ_JARESO010000173.1:0-3331 GCF_046030175.1 Paraburkholderia sp. RL17-373-BIF-A | reverse complement strand
ACGTTGAAGTACCGGCCGGCCTATCCGCTCAAGCCGTTCGATACCCTGTCCGCGGCGCGCGACTGGGTCACCGAACTGGTGCGCTGGTATAACCACGAGCATCGTCACAGCGCGATCCGGGTCGTGACGCCGGCCCAGCGCCATGCGAATCTTGATCAGGGCATCCTGGATCGCCGTGCGGCGCTCTACGAGAGTGCCCGGCAGCGCAATCCGTTGCGCTGGAAAGGCCCTGCGCGTAACTGGGAGCGGGTTCATCTCGTCCACCTGAATCCGGATCGCCCCGACCACCATAGCGTCATCCCACAACCACGCAACCAGGAGCGAAAAGCCGCCTGAAAATCCAAGCGTTGAGGCGACAACTAGCTTGAAAATTTCCGGACGTGTCCTAGTCGCGCTTTGTCTTCCGAACAAAGCCTAGGCCTGGCGGCTCCCAAAAAACCGCCCTCGCCGACGACCTGAAATTGGGAGGTCAAGATCTCGCCAGAAGCCTCGCCACTCGCGGATCTGCGTGAAATCCTATGGGACTTTTGTGTCGTCTGTTTAAACGCACCCAGATGGCATCCCGGTTTCCACGCCAACGACTCAACCGTTAGGACTACTGCCTGACTCCACCAAATCGAACGCTCTCATCAGGAACGGAGAAGACCCCGTCATTTTTCGATCGTCCGGCAGCGATCTCGAATGCATATGTCTACCGATGCGATGTATGTTCGAGGCACTAAGAGATCCATGGGATTACTATGTCTGTTGTGACTGCACAAACGTTCGCAAGAGCCTTTCTAGGTAAAGATTATGGTTTTGGCGAGTTCGCGGGCGGGACTCACCGACCCTTCCGGCAGGGCGGGGACGGAAAACGTGTTCCCACGTTTTCCAGAGAGGTCTTTTGGGGCAGCGTGTCCAACGCTGAAGAAAGCATGGGAAAACGGGCAGGGGACTTCAATATTGCGTGCTCACGTGGGACAGTGACGGCGACGATCACCCTGCTGACTGCCTTTATTGGACTGCTGATCGAGCGGGTTTGCAAGTGCATCAGCAGCCGCCAGAAAGAAGAAGACGTAACACAGGCGGTAGTCGATCTTCATGGGAAAATCCTCAACGACGAGATCCAGGATGAGGGTCTAGGTCACCGTTCTGTTTCAGTAATGTTGAAACACGGCGGTGAGCTGAAGGTTTCCGAGAATACAAACGGGGACGGCACAGTCCTGACCATTACTGTAGAAACGGGCGCGACGTCTGAGTCCTTCGCCATCGAGGGTTGTACCTTCGATGACTTCAGGGCAGTTCTGGAACAGGAGATTGTTCGCCACGAGGCAGATCATTATCTGTACGGGCAAACGGTTGCCAACATCCCACTGGAAAGACAGCAATTGCTCAGAGGAGGCAAGAACAAGCAGGGGATCGACCTGCGCAAGGCGGACCTGCGCGGGATGAATCTGAGCAGATTGAACCTGCGCCAGGCGAACCTGAGCGGGATGGACCTGCGCGGGGCGATCCTGGGTGGTGTGAACCTGAGCGCGGCGAAGCTCGACGGGGCGAACCTGAGCGAGGCGAACCTGAGCGGGGCGAACCTGAGCGGGGCGAACCTGAGCGGGGCGAACCTGAGCGGGGCGAACCTGAGCGGGGCGAACCTGAGCGGGGCGAAGCTGAGCGGGGCGGCCCTGAGCGGGGCGAACCTGGGCGGGGCGAACCTGAGCTGGATGCGCCTGAGTGGGATGGACCTGAGCAGGGCGAACCTGAGCGGAGCGAACCTGACCGGGGCGGACCTGAGCTGGGCGGACCTGAGCGGGGCGAACCTGAGCGGGGCGAACCTGAGCGGGGCGGACCTGAGAAGGACGAAACTGAGCGGGGTGACCGTGCAGCAGACGACATTCTCGCTGGACGCTCTACTGGACGCTGAAGGGTTTACCGATGAGATGTTTTCCGGGATTGTCTTCGCTGGATTAATAGAGGATCTGGGTAGTGCGGTTGCACGCGATGTTTATTTTAACCACCGGAACAATCCTGACTCCGGCAGCATTCTGACCGCCATAGATACGCGTTTAAAGGGCGACAACAAACTCCGCTGTATGGAACTGGCTATTAGGGCGCTTGACGACGCCATGAACGCAGGTGTCAAAGATCCTGAGGTTGATGCCGTGGTCACAGAGTTCCTGTTCGCCCATCCTGAGTATCAGCAAAGTGATGTAATCCAGTCTTTCGTTCAGAAGGCGGTTGGCAGGCTGTTCCTGAGCGCTCAGGACGTTCCCCTCACGCTGGAGGGCTGGTCCTCGCACGGACTGGGGTTCATGCTCGACCATGCTCAGACACAGCTGGCACAACCGGCACCCAGGGGGTACGCATGGGCTCGTGCGAACAGCTTCGGTTTGCTGCAGATACTGGATGCGGCCGAACAGCATGAAGAGCTGCGGGCCAAGGCAACGGCGCTGCGCCAGGCTTACCTGGATGCACTTCCAGCAAGCCTGATCCAGTTTGTGACAGAATCTGCCAAGAACATGTATGCGCCGGCGCTGTCCTATTTTCCGTTGCTTGCCCGGGATGAGGAGGTTTGCATTCTGCTGACCACCGAGGATTACAGGAAAGGTATGCGGGCGCCTGGGGACCCGGGTGAAGACCTTGGCAGTGTATTCGTTGCCGTAGACTGGAGCGGGAAGGGAGGGGCGGGCACTCCGCCGTACACTGAGGCGCACCTTGCCCGGTTCCCCGTGTTGCACGCCAGAAGCATCGCACGACTATCGAGTCAGGCGTTTGGGAACATCGTTAAGTGCCTGCTTCCTCCGGCGTATGTCGAAAGATACCTGCTCGGGGCCTCCAACGGGGCGAAGCAAAACTGGACAACTCCGCAGATCCAGGCGGATCTGAAGCGGTTCATTATGCCGCTGATGGGGCATGAGCGCGATGATGCCGTTCGGTTCGATACGCTTTCGGATGCGCGTGTTTCAGAAGAGACGCTGAAACAGCTCCTTAAGGAGGCCGAGGCAGTACATGGCCCCATGAACAATACCGAAAAGGCCTTTTTTCTAAGATCACAGGCAGCCGCACTGTCGTACGCAAGCAGTACGAGGTTGTTTGGCCAAGAAGTGGATTCGCCGGAAGCGCTGCGTGCACTGGCGGCCGCGATGCTCAATAATGCCGATGATCTGGATCCTGGTACCGAGCGATTTTCAAAAGACGGGCTGGCAAATCTGAAGAAGCGACTCCTTGGGGAGGGGGAAACCTTCACATGCTCAGCGGTAGTTTCCGGTCTCCTGCGAGATGAGCTGCGAAACCAGATGAAGAATAACGAACGGCTCGAGAAGATCTATAACGCAACGTATCCTGTGAGATGGGGCTA
>NZ_JARESO010000172.1:0-3402 GCF_046030175.1 Paraburkholderia sp. RL17-373-BIF-A | reverse complement strand
ATCGACGGCGACTTCGTGCACAGCTTCGTGATGACAGACATCGCGACCGCGATGGACCGAGTGCCTAGCCATGCCGTATCGCAGCGGTGCATTCGTTCTTGAGCACATCGAGCGCGTTAGCCGTGCCTTGCCGTTTCCGCTGCGCGGTATCGATTGCGATAACGATAGCGCCTTCATGAACGAGGCCATATTCGATTTCTGCAAAGCGACGGGTATCGAACTGACCCGCTCGCGACCCTACAAGAAGAACGACCAAGCCTGGGTTACGCAGAAGAATGGCTCAATCGTGCGCCGCCTCGTGGGGTATGGCCACTTGCGTGGACTTGATGCTACCGAAACCCTCGCTTCCCTCTATGAGGTGTCGCGGCTGTACATCAACTTCTTCCAGCCGTCATTCAAGCTGAAGTCGAAAACACGCCACGGTGCACGGGTGACCAAGCGCTATGAAGCGCCTCTGACTCCCCTTGAGCGGGTCTTGCGATCGGCGTCGATACCCGAGTCAACCAAGCGCAGGTTGCGTACGCGGTTTCGGGCGCTAGATCCATTGGACTTATTGCGCCGCATGCGCGAAGCACAGCAGCACGTCGCACGATGCAGCGCATCGGGTACGGCGCCGATGGAAACACAAACGGCCGATCAGATCCCCCTCGCTAACTTCCTGGCGAGTCTTGGAACAGCATGGCACGAAGGAGAGGTTCGAGCGACGCATCGCCGAAAGGCGCACGTCGCACACACCTGGCGCAGCCGTGAAGATCCGTTCGAGCATACGTGGCCGACCATACAGCAATGGCTTGAGAGCGAGCCCGGGATTACGGCGAAGAAGCTGCATGAACGCCTCGTCGCGATGGCTCCAGCGATGTATTCCAGTGTCCAGCTTCGGACCCTGCAGCGCCGTGTGAAGGCATGGCGATCGAACCGTGCGAGAGAACTGGTCACGAGGATACTTGGTCATGCGGATGCGGTGAAGGCTGGCGCCGCTACGCAGCGCCATCATCGCAAAACAACGGGACCGTGACTTACGTGTATTAGGCTGGACTGCACCTGACAGGTAGTCGGGGAAGCAAAGGGAGAAGCTGATTTAGTGAGGGATCAGTTTCTCCCTGGCGAGTTCGAGAGAATCGAGGTAGGTGCGCATGGGCGTCTTGCCGTAGCACCATCGTCCCTGATGTTCGCGCTCATTGTTGTACTGGTCAAGCCATTCATCCAGATCGGTCTGCAACGCCTGGATCGAGTCGTAGATCTTCCTGCGGAATGCGATGCGATAGAACTCATTGAGCATGGTCTTGTGAAGCCGCTCGACGATGCCGTTGGTCTGGGGCGAACGCGCTTTGGTACGGGTGTGATCAATGTTCTCGACGGCCAGGTAGAGTTCATATTCGTGATGCTCGGGGTTGCCGCAATACTCAGTGCCACGGTCAGTGAGCACGCGTATGAGCGGGATGCCGTAGCTGTCAAAGAACGGTACGACGCGATCGTTGAGCAAATCGGCCGCCGGCAGCGGCGTCTTGCGGTCGTAGAGTTTGGCGAACGCCACCTTCGAGTAGGTGGCGACGAAGGTCTGCTGGTAGACGCGGCCCACGCCCTTGAGCGTGCCGACATAGAAGGTGTCCTGGGCGCCGCAATAGCCGGGGCATTCCGATTCGAATTCGCCGTGCGTTTCCTTTTCCAGTTTGGCGCGTTCAAGCGCAGTGAGCTGCGATTCGGTCAGCACCAGTCCTTCCTGGGCGGACTTCGCCTCCAGCGCCTTCAGGCGCTTGTTCATGGTCTCGAGATCGTGACGTAGCCAGATGCTGCGCACACCCTGCGGCGAGACGCTCAGGGCATGGCGCTTGAGGACCTCGTTGGCAATACTGATCTGGCCGTGGGCAGGCAGTTCCAGAGCCAGTTCGACCACCGCTGCCTCGACCTGCGGATCCACGCGGTTCTTCGGTAACGGACGATGGTGGGAGATTTCCTGCAGCGCGGCTTCGCCACCCTTATCGTACAGTTCCTTAAAGCGGTAGAAGCTGTCGCGGGAATATCCCATTACGCGGCAGGCCTGGCTGACATTGCCTAGCTGCCGGGCCAATTCGAGCATCCCGATCTTGGCGCGGATGACTTTCTGTTCCTGAGTCATGGCGGACTCCTTGCGGTTCGCCGTGCGCGTCACCGCTTCGGGCTACGCCCTCCGCGCCAACGCGCGTCAGCACGAGAAACCGACCACTGTCAGATTTAGTCTAGTCCATCGCAACTTACGCCATCAGACGTGTCCTGGTCGCGCTTGGTCTTCCGAACAAAGCCATGTGGATGGGCGTCCCAGCGGCTTGCCTTCTGCGCGTGCACGGGCGATACCCGCATGCGTTCGCTCGATCAGCAGATCGCGTTCGAACTCGGCGACCGCGTTCAACACGCCCATGGTCATTTTACCGGCGGCACAAGTGGCAGTCATCCGGCCGGTCCAGGAATGGCTCGATCACGCGAATATCGCCACCACGAGAATCGACGATCGACGTAAAAATCACCCGGAAGATCCGACATTCAAGGTTGCTTACTGACCTCTCGTTATCGCCGCCAGTTCGCAGGTACGGCCGCGTTATAGATCGACTTGAACCGTTCACTATTCTTCATCTGATCTCGCAGCTGACCGTACAACGCGCTGGACAGTACCGCTGTGCATGAGAAGAGGGCCTGTTTCCCAAGGAGTTTGCCCTTGTAATCCGCCAGCTGGGCTGTCGAAAATCCCTCGGCATCAGGATCCAGGTCATTTGCATGATTGAGCATCGCGACCGCCAGCACCCGCAGCGCTTCCGGCGAATCGCCAGCACGGCCAAACATCTTCGAACTGTTCGCGTAGGTCAGTGTGGCTGCAAGGGATCTCAGGCAAAAAGCCTTTTCGGCGTTGTTCATGGGACCATGCACTGCCTCGGCCATCGTAAAGAGCCATCCCAGCAGGTCTTCTGAAAAACGCGCCTCCGAAAACGTATCAAACTGGACAAAATCATCGCTCTGATGCCCCACCAGCGGCAGAATGAACCGCTTCAGATCCGTCTGGATTTTCGGAGTTGTCCAATCATTCCTCGCCCCGAGGGCCCCGAGCTGGTACTGTTCGACATACTCCGGAGGAAGGAAGCATTCCGCCGCCAGCCCCTCATGTTGCGCGATACGCGCGAAGCTTCTGGCATGCAGCACGGGGAACTGGGCAAGGTGCTTCTGATTGAACATCGGATAGAAGTCACCACGGCCTCCCCCTCCATCAGTTTGCCTGCTCCAGTCTACCGCGACGAATACATTGCCGAGGTCTTTACCCGGCTCCCCAGGAGCCCGCATACCGTTCCTGAAGTCCTCACTGGTGAGCAGGATGCAAACCTCCTTTTCCCTGGCAAGCAACGGAAAATAGGACAGCTCCGGCTCAACCATGTCAAT
>NZ_JARESO010000171.1:0-3419 GCF_046030175.1 Paraburkholderia sp. RL17-373-BIF-A | reverse complement strand
GGGGTATTCGTCCTTTTCGTGCTAAATCTGGCGGTTTTCCTGGCTTTTTCTTTAAAAATCAAAGTCGTATGCGGTCGTCAATTTTTCCGAAGGTCGGCGCCTTAACGCAAAATCTGGCGCTTTCATCGGGCCGTACGGCGAGCGCAGGTTCGAAGGTGACAAGCAAATCCGCACCATGCGCCCGCCGTTCGGGTCCACGCTTCGGCTCAGCGCGCGCCTTGGCGACCAGACGCGCATTGCCCAAGTTGAACTGCCTGATCTCCCTCTGCGAGACGACGAGTCCAGTATCGAGGTTCATCGTCTCTGGTTCTGCCGCGCCGCTTCACTATCCGGCCGTACGCTGCCAACGTGCCGCATCCAGTAGCATGTCGCGATAACGGTCAATCGGAAAGCTCAACGTACCGCGGAAATTGACATGCGCGAAGTGCGCCGGCCCCAGCCGCCGCAACCAGTCGTCGTCAATTCCCTGTCCTTTGCGTTGCCAGTCATCAAGAGTGGTCTGCATCCGCTGCGTGTTCCACGCAATTACCAGGTTTGTCAGCAACGTCAACGAGCCGGATATTGCAATCATTTCGTCGCGGCGCCGTCCGCGCTCAGGCGCGATCTTGCCGGTATAGATCGCGCGCTGCAGCTGATGAACGGATTCGCCGCGGTTAAGCAACGTATGCATTTCGCGACGAAACTCCAGGTTGCTAAAGTAATCGCACAGGAATAGCGTGCGCAGTAGCTTGCCAAGGTGGTCCGCCGCCCGGTACACCGGGTCACCCTGCGCGGCGCTGCCGAATCGCTGCAAAGCGACACTTGCGCTCACGCGTCCCGAATGAATCGACGCGACGACGCGCAGCAGTTCCTCCCAGCCATCCCGAATTGCCTTGATGGATATTTCGTAGGCAACGACCGATACCAGCCCGTCGGGAGCGGCCACTCGTCGGGGCAAATACAGTTTGCGTTCCGAGAGGTTGCGAAGCCGCGGGCATAGATCGAAACCGAGGAGCTTCGACACCGCCATTCCTACATTCGTGTACCCATGCGTGTCTACCGAAAGTCGCAGCAACCCGCCGTCGTCACGGTTCTCGTTGTGACGGATCACACCCTCGATCGCGACTCCAGCCTGACGTTCGTTTAGCACAATCGGCTGGTTATAAACGATGCCGTGCTGGTCCAGCACGTGCGTATACATACCCACCGCATGAGTGCGACGTCGCGGATCGACCCGCGCATAAAAGAGGTGCCTTGACGTATCAAGACTCATTGAGTCGCTTGATGCCTGCCGTCCGGCGCCCCAGAGTTCCGTAATCGGATGGCTGCGCTGGAATTCAACTACGCGGTCGTTTGCACGCGGCAGCCGACCGGGCATCTCAAGCAGGCGCATTGCCGTCGAAATGTGCGCAGGGTCCAGCTGCGGGATCATGGCGGCAACGTTCTTCGCGTCCATTTCCGTGCCGTGGGCGATCAGCGCAGCGTACAGCGAGACGAGTTCGTTTGCATCGCGCGCCTTGCGTGACCGGAGCACTTCACTGAAGCCCGTGTGGGCATCCGTCTCCATGATAATGTCGGCGAACTGCGCGGTGCCGATCTCCTTGAATATCAGATCCCGCGTGCGTTTCGGTATGCCGTCGGTCGGCAATGCCTCGATTGCGGACAAGTGCAACGCGCCGTCGGTACCGATTGTCACGCGATCTGCCTCTCGCGCCTCCTCCAGCGCAGCAAGGCCTGCCTTCAGGTGTTCCGTCAACCGTTCTAGAAACGGCTCCGCGGTCCCCGGCAACCCGAGCGACGACAGATAGCGCTCGCGATCGCTTTCCCATTGCGTGGGCGGAATCAGCAACTGATCACGCTCCCGGAACGACAGGCTGTGGTTGATCCAGACCGAGCCGCGTCGAAGCCCCTTACGCAGACCTGTGATTGCCGATGCTTCCAGTGCCCGCAACGCGCGCGCCCGATCGTCACCCTTGACGAGATCGCGCCAGGCGGCGCTTACCGGCACATCGCAGTTGGGTGGCAATTCGGTCGCGCCACTGTCATGCAGTGTGCCGATAAGTTCAAACTGTTGCAGGCTTTGTTCTGCTTCGCGGCCTACGAAGCCTAGCTCGCGTAACGGCCCCAGCAGGTTGCGGATGCGGTGATGATCGTCGGTGAGCGCTTCGCGTACGTAGGCTGCATGACTTGCCGGTGATTTGTCCGCGAGGCCGTCCAGCAGTTTGCCTATATCGTCGAGACGTTCCTGCGCCGGACGCTTGCCATCCTGAACCAACGCCTTGATCGCGAGCAGTTGCTGCCGGTATTCGACAGCCGAACGTGCCTGCCGGACCGTCGTACGGTCGTAAGCCTGCCGCACAAGGTCCGAGACCCTGCGTCCTGCCTGATAGAGGAGGGCGTCAGTCAACTCGAGCAGCGTGACCCGCAGGAAAAAAATCAGCTCAATGGTGCGGGTCGACTCCTTGAGTTCACGAACCTTAGCAGGACGGCGAGCCTGGATGCGCTGCGCGTATGCACGCTGCTTTTCGATCGGCACGGCGTCGAGTACCCACGTGTGCGCACCGAGTTCCTTGAGGAACCGAACCTTCGCGAGGGTTTCGGTAAGCGTCGTCGGGCTGTGTCGCGCGGGCGGCGTCTTCAGCCATTCGAGAACTCTCATGCCGGAGGTCCCATGCTGGGCAGAGAGGACAGAATCGGCATGCATTAACTGCGTTTCCGTGACTGCTGCTTTGATAAGTGCGAGCAGACCACGCTCAAGGTCCGACCAGATCTTGCGGCCGAGATCCCGCAATTTCCGCTCGGAGGGTATCAGGATGCGACGCTCATACAGCCAGTAATGGACGTGCTGGAGCAGCTCTTCAAGGGTAAGTGATTCGGCGGCATCCTGTCGCATCCACTCTTCCAGTGCCGCCCAGTGGTTCGGTTCGATCGACGTCAGGCCGAGATATTCGCAGGTCCAGACCTGATGCTCGTACAGAGTCTTATAGCGTTGATAAAGTGTGCGAAGGGAGGCGATCGTCGGGGTAGGAAGGCCAAGCCGCTCTCCAACGTAGTGCAGTAACGCGCGCGGCAGTGTGCCGACATGATCAAGGGTGTGGCCGCTGGCACGCAAAAAGACTAGTTGGATGGCAACGCCAGCTCGGCGATCGCGCCAAGAATCGCTTGTTGATCGCGGCAATGTCGCTGTCAGTCAACGCGAAGTAGCGCTCCACGTCGAATTCCGACAGTCGGGAGGGCAGGCGATCCTGCCCCACATAGCGAAATTCCAGGCCTGGCATCTCCTCCCTCCCGTCAAGGTGGCGCGATCTGTAATCGCGGGCGGGTACGGTATCGCAGGCGCTTTTGGTTGTTCAGACAAAAGTCAGATCCCATGGCAGTTCGCGAAATCAGGCTCTGAAGGGAAAACCGCCAGATTTAGCACGAAAAGGACGAATACCCCT
>NZ_JARESO010000170.1:0-3628 GCF_046030175.1 Paraburkholderia sp. RL17-373-BIF-A | reverse complement strand
TACAACTCGATCTATGTGCAGTGCCCCGTTATGTGGAGTCGACTGCCGTGAGCTTCGGCTGCTGGGACTTTGAGGCCGCGAAACTACACATAACTGGAACGAGCTACTGTGATGCTTCCGTTCACTTGAATGGGAGATTCACATGCTGGAATTTCTCTTTCCCCGCGATTGGCAGCTCTATGCTGCCGGCCCGCAAGGACCGCTAGTCCGCAATTTTTCGGCGTGGGTCGTCGAGCGCGGCTATACGCGCATTTGCGCACAGGGTCACGTACACCGTTTCCGTGAGGTTCTTGCCTATAACCATGTAGCGGCTGGCACCAGCCTCCCGATTACCTCGACTGCGCTGTCCCGCTGGTTCGCGCCGTGGTCGCACGAGACGTCATACCGCGCCACGCAGCGAGCGGCAGTGCGCTTTTTGTGCGATCGAGGTCTCTTCGTTCCGGTGGCCAAACCGAGCCGGTTCGACCCGCTCATTTCGCAATACCGCTCCCATCTCATTGATCTGCGCGGACTTGCTCCTGCAACAGTCGAGCATCACCTGAGGACGGTTACCAGCTTCCTGTCGAGCGCCTGTTCGAAGCGCCGCCTTGCCAGCGTCAGACCCAACGATGTCGAACGCTTTGTCGACCAGATCAGCACTCGTGTTTGCCGCCAGACTCTGCAGCATACGATTGCACACTTGCGCGCCTTTCTGAGGTTCTGCGCCGATCAACGCTACACGAGGAATCGCCTCGATGTTATCGACACACCGCGTACCTATCGCGGAGAACTTCCACCGCGGGCGTTGGATTGGAGGACGGTAAGCAAGCTTCTGCATTCGATCGACCATTCGAGCGTTGAGAGTTGCCGCGATCATGCGATTCTCTACCTGATGGCCTACTACGGGTTGCGCCCAGCAGAAGTCACCAGCTTGACCCTCGACTCGATAGACTGGGAGAACGATATCCTGCGGGTGGACCAGTGCAAGACTCGGTCAGTATTAATCATGCCGCTCAACGGCCGAACGCGACATGTGCTCGAGCGATATCTACGCCGTCGACCACCCCTGACGAATACGCGCCAGCTATTCCTGAGAGTGCGGTGCCCGGGCGGCCCCATCAAGGCGGCAACAATCGACCGCATTTATGCCAAGCGTGCCCGATTCAGTGGCCTGCCCATTCTACAGACCAGTCCCTACTGCCTGAGGCATAGCTTCGCCATGCGCCTGCTCGAGCGAGGTGTCGGAGTAAAGATGATCGGCGATCTGCTCGGTCACCACTCCCTTGAGAGCACGTGTGTCTATCTCCGCCTGCATGTGGAGGCGCTGCGCCAGGTTGCCCTGCCGGTACCTGGATGTGATCGCGTCTCAATGAAGGGGGCATCATGAAACACCAACTCGAATCGACAGCGCTTGATCCGGTCATCAGTCGATACCTTGCACACCGCCGAGCGCTAGGGCGTCAGTACAGCAACCAGGAGCGTACCTTGCATTCGATGAGAGACTTCGTCGTCCGAGCTGGTGAATGGGACATGAACAACACGCTGTTCGAATCGTGGTGCAAGACCTTCGATTCCCTCACCTCGAACGTGCGCCGCTCCCGTCAAGTTGACGCGCGCAATTTCTGCCTCTACCGGCAGCGCACCGAGCCCCGGTGTTTCGTGCCGGACATCAACCGGTTTGCGCGCCGGCAACCACATGCCGCACCAACTATCCTGACTCCCGCGCAGGTCGGTCGGGTACTCGAACTTGCGGGCACGCGCCACGCCACGCCGGCATCGCCACTAAGGCCGTATGTCCTGCGCCTGGCGCTTGTTCTGTTGTACACCGCGGGGCTAAGGCGAAGAGAGTTGTTACGGTTAACATTGGCCGATGTAGACGCGCACGCTGGAGTCCTGCGCGTACGCGAATCGAAGTTTCACAAATCGAGGTGGGTTCCGCTTTCGAGCGGCGCCCGGCTGGAACTACGCCGCTACCTCATGCGCCGCCTCGCTACCCCTTTCGACACTACGCCGTCGTCACCGTTACTGTGCAACATGCACCACGGTCTGCGAGGCTACACCGGAACAGGATTGCGTGAAGGCATCACCGGACTACTGCAAGACGCTGGAATCCGGGATGCCAACGGACGGGTTCCCCGTATTCAGGACTTTAGGCATTCCTTCGCAATTGAAGCCCTGATGCGATGGTATCGACAGGGCGCGGACGTCCAGTCCAACCTGCCAGAGCTCGCGCTTTACATGGGTCACGTCTCAATCGTATCAACGGCCTACTACTTGCGTTGGATTCCCGAACTCCAGGAGCTGGCGAGTAATCGGTTCGCCAAACGATTTGGCTATCTCGTTCAGGGAGAGCAATGATGAAACGGCGTCCTTACTCCGATGAGCTCGGACGGAGTCTTGTCCGATTCTTCCAGGATTATCTGCCCATGCTGCGAGGGATGAGCCGGCACACGATCCATAGCTATCGCGACACACTGGTGCTTCTGCTGCGATTTCTCAGTTCGAAGCGACACTGCGGCATTGAACGTCTGGATCTTGCGGCGATCACCGCTGAATCGGTCGGACAGTTCCTCACATCTCCCGAGCAAGACCGACACAACGGCATTGCCACGCGTAATGCCCGGCTTGCCGCGATTCATACATTCGCGAGGTTCCTGGCATCCGAACGTCCTGAACATCTGGCGGCGGCGCAGGCAATCCTCGGCATTCCATTCAAACGCGGCGCGCGGTCAGCTCCGATCGAATATCTCGAGCAGCACGAGGTCGAGGCATTGCTGAATGCGGTCGATCGAACGACCGCCACCGGTCGCCGTGACTACGCGTTGTTCTCACTGATGTTCAACACCGGCGCAAGGGTGCAGGAGGTACTCGACCTTCGTTTGTGCGACCTACGCGTGCAGCGGCCGTGCCAGGTAAGACTTCAAGGCAAGGGAAACAAGGTCCGTGTCTGTCCGATCTGGCCGCAGACTGCCAGGTTGTTGCAGCGACTCGTCGAAGAACGCACGTACCCGCTTGATGCAACCACGGCACTGTTTGTCAATAATCGCGGCGACAAGCTCACCCGCTTTGGGGTGCACTACCTGCTTCGCAAGCATCTGGTCGCCGCCGGAGCGATCGTACCTACCCTCCGGGAGAAACGCATCCACCCTCATTCGCTGAGGCATACGACAGCGCTCTTCTTGTTGAAGTCAGGTGTGGACTTCCCAACGATTAGCCAGTGGCTTGGTCACGCGAGTCTCGATACAACGATGCGCTATGCGAGAGCAGACATCGACATGAAGCGCCAAGCGCTCCTGCAAGTGTTCCCTGACATATTAACAACGGCGCCGACCGACCGCCGAACATTTGAACGTTTGCCGATTATCGACTGGTTGAAGCGGCTCTGATATTTATGTGGAGTCCACGTCCCGGCTTCCGGCTCCCACTATCGCCGGCCTGGGCCGACTCCACATAACGGAGCACTGCACATAGATCGAGGATGATCAGGTCGAACCGGTCGAGCTTCGCGAGCGCCGAAGGCAGTTGCAGACTCTGACGCGCGACCTGGAGCTTCTGCACGATTTCGCCGGTGCGCGTGAACAATACGCGGTAGCCAGCGTCGATGAGTGCATGGCCGATGGCGGATCCCAAGTGACTTTTTCCGCCGCCG
>NZ_JARESO010000169.1:0-3635 GCF_046030175.1 Paraburkholderia sp. RL17-373-BIF-A | reverse complement strand
TGCGTACGAAGCGGACCGGCGACGACATCGCACACGCGATAGTTCGCGAGGCTATTCGCTGGCCGGCAGACTTGCTCGTCATGGGCACGCACGGACGCCGTGGCGTTGCAGGCTGGGTGCTCGGCAGCGTGTCAAACCGCGTCGCGCGTATCACTGCAACGCCGCTGCTGCTCGTTCGGGCAGCAGCCGATCGGGCGGAGAACCATGAAGAGACAGAGACCTCGACAGTAGAAATCAGATCGTTATGGAACCAGTCCTAGACGGCGGCGCACGCTTGAGCATCCTGATTTTGTGTTCTTACAGTAGCGTACGCCAGTCTAACTGCCAAACACCACTAATGCGTGTGAGTTCGCGCGTTGTACGGAGAACGAATCATGACTGCATCGAGTGCCGGTAGTATCGTTAAATCAGGATTCGAGCGGATTCTAGTCAGTGTCGACTCCTCGCCTATGTCCGCACGCGTGGCTAAGTACGTATGCGGGCTCGTGAGACCTGGCGTGGAGGTGCGTATCGTGAGTGTCGCCGAGAACTCGCGTGCGCTCGTGCCGCTTGGATCGTTGGCGGATGCTGTGTTCGAGGCCATACGGGAGGAGCTCTTACGGGATGCCAGCGAGGCGGTTAAGCTGGCAAAGGAGGTTTTTGCTGATGCGAACATCGACGTCGACGCCCGCGTGCTTGAACTTTCGAGGCTAGGTGGCTATGCGGGAAATGCGTTGATCGATGCTGCAAGTGCGTGGCACGCGGACCTGCTCGTAGTCGGTGCACCTCAACATCACGGCATGTTGCGCTGGGTCGAAGGAACGGTATCCGAATTCGTCACAAGCCAGACTCCGTGTTCAATTCTCATCGTACCCGCCAGCTATGTGGCCGCGATACATGCCTATCCGCGGCGGATCCTGTTCGCGCTTGACGGCAGCGAGGCTTCATTCAATGCCCTGCACTCTGGCCTGCATCTGGCAAGACCCGATTCGTCCACACGAGCCGTCTACGTCGTCGATCGCGCTGTTCGATTTCTCGAGGATACGTTCATCGAAGAGGGAAATAAGGTGCTCGCCGCGGTAGCGGGGATTTTTGCCAATCAGATCAACCCCGTCGAATTGGGGCTAGTCAAAACAGACCCTCCGAGCGATGACATATCCCACACGATTGTTCGTGAGGCTCAGCGATGGCATGCGGATCTCGTAGTCGTCGGTACACACGGCCGGCGCGGCCTCTCCCGCTGGTTTCTCGGAAGCGTCGCAGGCCGAACAGCTCGCATCACTCAAACCCCGCTGTTGATGGTTCGCCCCCGGCTGAATTCTTCATCTTTACCTTGACGCACGCAGGAACTGATCCGCTCTTCCTCGATTCTATGGGTTCACCTGCGTGATGCAAGCGTCCGCGCGGTTGCGTTAGTCAGGTACGGGCATTCTCGCCCGGCCTGGGGCGCCTGAAGCGGAGCCTGTGCTCGTTAAGTGCAACGCTCCAGTCGATTCGCATCAGGACGAAGACGAGGCACAGCAATGCCAGTTGGGTGACGACGAAGTAGGCCCCCAGGTACCCTCCCTCGAGATCCAATTCCGGGTCCAGGTACGAGTGCGCGACCTGCGCAAAATGTGTCCAGACCGCATAGCTCGCGAGGCGTCCGAAAAAGAACGGCACACCGATGAGCCATAGCCTCAGCCTGGTTAGCCCGTACGCGATGAACAGATAGTTTGATGGAAATGGACTGAACGCATACAGCAGCAGCACACCGGCAGTCACCGCCTTCCTCTTTTCGAGCCACGCCTTCACGACATCGATGTTTTGCCGGTCCGCGTCGCGCATCAGATGGCCACGTACGAGCCATCCGGAGCATCGCGCGAGAATCAGACGCCCCATTGTGGCGGCACAGGCAGCAATCACGGCGAGCAGGAAGGGGTTCTGGTCTGGCTGGTTGAATCCTATCCACGACATTGCCATCCAGGTGGGAGGCGCGAAGGCCGGAACGATGTTGAGCAGCAAAATGGCTGCGAAGAGTACCGCCATCGTGATCACAGGAACATTCTCCAGGTTTTCCTTCCATCTGCACCGTCAGGCGCCCAGCAACGCAACCAGTCCAAACAGTCGCGCCAGGGCAGGAACGGTCATGAGAAGCAGAAGCGCCGCGCCGGTGACACCTGGAACAACCCAGAGGTAGCGATTCTGCTCACGTGCGCGGGCACGGGCTCCCGACTGTGGAAATAGTCGGATCACAAAGATCAACGCCACATTGCACGCCACGAGCGCCACGAATGACAATGTGCGAGCGAAGGCAAGGTCGTAGCCGTGAGTCAGCAGGCCAGCATAGAGACCGAGCACCAGCATGGCGGCCAGCGCGCCTGCCACCGCCCCTTGGCCCAACGCGCGGTTCGACAGCAGGCGCGCGCCGGCACGGCGCGGTGGCAAACGCATCAGGTTCGCGCGTTCAGGCTCGTTCTCGAACACGACCGAGCAGACTGGATCGATCACCAGTTGCAGAAAGACGATGTGAACCGGCGCCAACATCGGCGGCCAACCGACGAGAACCGGAATCATGGTGGCGGCAATCATCGGAATGTGAACGGCAACCGTGTAGCTGATCGCCTGCACGAGATTGGCGTAGATGCGCCTTCCCAGCCGGATCGCTGACACAATCGGCGCGAAGTCGTCACGTAGCAGGACCAGCGAGGCGACCTCGCGCGCAACTTCGGCGCCGCGCAGCCCCATCGCAATGCCGATGTGCGCCGCCTTAAGCGCGGGCGCGTCGTTCACACCGTCGCCAGTCATCGCGACCACCTGGTCACTCTCCCGGAACGCGTTGACGAGCCGTAGCTTCTGCTCCGGTTTGACGCGGGCGAATGCGTCAACGTTCTTTATGGCATCGCGAAGCTGTGCGTTGTCCATCGCTGCCACTTCCTGGCCGGTCACGATCCGCGCGCCGTCGATGCCGACTTCGGTCGCAATAGCCCGCGCCGTCGACGGATAGTCGCCGGTGATCATCACCACGCGGATGCCGGCTGCCTGGCATTCTGCGATAGCGCCCGCGACCTCCGGGCGGACCGGGTCCAACAGACCGACCAGCCCTACGAACGAGAACTCGAAGTCATGCTGCTTTTCCGGCCACTCGGGATGTGAGTGCCGTGCCTTGGCCACCCCAGCACCCGCAACCCGCCCGACGCCATCTGCGCGGCCTCATCAAGGACAGTCTGCGTTTCCCGCTCACCCAGGTGGCACAAAGCACAGACCGCCTCCGGCGCGCCCTTGCAGGCTACTGCATGATGGTCGAGTTCTGGCGCGTGCCATGCGTGGGACATGGCCGGCAACTCCGGTGTCAGCGCATACTCATGAACCAGCGACCAGTCCTTGTGGAGCCGCCCAGTGCCGGCGAGTCCAACCCGCCCTGTTTCGTGAAACGCGCGCTCCATTGGATCGACCGGCTCGATTTCGCTGGCGAGCACCAGATATTCGATGAGCTCGTGACACGCCTCGTCAATCTGCTGCGTCGCCTGATCGATGAGCTGCCGCTTTCCGCGCGCGAAAAGCATGCGCACCGACATGCGGTTTTGTGTCAGCGTGCCCGTCTTGTCGACGCACAGCACTGAAGTCTGGCCAAGGGTTTCGATCGCACTCATGCGGCGGGTCAGCACGCCTTCGTT
>NZ_JARESO010000168.1:0-3656 GCF_046030175.1 Paraburkholderia sp. RL17-373-BIF-A | reverse complement strand
GCGCGATACCTGGCGGGACTCGTCTGCATGGTGTCGCGGATCTGCTGATCTATAGTGTCGACCAGCAGTTCCAGCACCGTTTGCGTCTTGCCAGGCGTGAGCGAGAGGTTGCGGCACAGCAAGGCGGACAACGCGGTCATCAACGTCATCAGTGCCCAGGTTGTAAGTACCGGCCCGGTGATGGTGAATACACCGACCTGCAGGAGCGGCGCGGTTGCCAGTGGTGAAGCGGTCATGGCCGGCCTCCGTGACGACGCATTGCGATTGCGCGCGCGAGCAGAATGCCTGCCATGCCCGTCAGCAGCGCCAGTGCGCCGAAATGCGCGAGCGTCAGCAGCAACGCACCTGTGAGCGCGAAACGGGCAAGCTGAAGCGCCAGCGCGGCTGCCGCGCGGCCTTCGGCAAACAGCGGGCCGTTCCAGCGCAGCGACATGAAATGCCATGCGCCCGCTAACGTGCCGACCGCGAGTCCAAGCGCGGCCTGCGCGACGATCGACGACGGTGCGCTATTCATGGTGCCCTCCTTGCTGCCGGTGCATCCATTTCCAGGCCGACCAGAAGCCGACTACGGCGCCGAGCATCAGAAGCGGTGCCGAAAAGAACACCCGCGTGCCGAAGGTTCGGTCCAGCCAGTGTCCGAGCGCGAGTCCCATCAGCGTCGGCAGGACGATCGCCCAACCGAGGATGCCAATCTGTCCGAGCCTGCTGCCGAGCGATGGCTCGGGTTCCGCCCGGCCGCGCGAATCACGCTCGGCGGCCTCGCGCGCTGCGCCGGCCATCCTGTCGTGCGGGTCGTGCTCATCGGTAGGGTGCGGGTTCATCGCAGATGCGCTCCCATGCCGGATCCATCGGCACCATCGATGCCCGGGCGCGGGCGCAGATAGCTCAGCATCTGACGCACTGCGCGCGCATGCAATCGCAATTGCTCGACACGGGCGCGGCGTGCCGCGTCGTCTTCATCGGCATGACGGCTGCGCACGCCGGCTTCCAGACTGTCCAGCGAATCACCGGGAATCGCCTCGCGGCAGGCGATCGACACCTGAACGCCGCCCGATACCAACAGCACGCCGCCGTCCACTGCGCAGTAATGGGTGACGCCGTCCGCACAGGTCCAGCGCACCACCGACGGCGTCAGCAGCGTCACGAGGTCGGCATGTCCGGCGCGGATGCCGAACGAGCCGCTTTCGTCCTGCGCGCGCAGGGAAACGATCTCGACGGCGTCGAACCACACCGTCGAAGGCGTCGCGACGGTCAGTGTCAAAGGCGCGCGGCTCATGGCACCTGCTCCACGGCACGCGCGCTGGCGTCCGGTGCGACGGCGTCCTGTGCGGCGGCCGCCGCTTCCTTGCGGCGACCCTCGTCGAGTATGCCGATCATGTAGAGCGAGCTTTCCTGCCACGTATCGCACTCGCCGGCGAGGATCGCCTTGCAGCCGGCAATCGTGTCGGCGATCGCCACGGAACGGCCCGCTTCACCCGTGAAGGCTTCGGTGACAGCGAAAGGCTGGGTCAGAAAACGCTGCAGGCGCCGCGCACGCCCTACGAGCACGCGGTCGTCGGCGCCCAGTTCCTCGATACCAAGCAAGGAGATGACGTCCTGCAACTCGCGGTAGTGCTCTATGATCCGGCGCACCTCGATCGCAACCGCCGCGTGTTCCTCACCGACTACGAGCGGGTCGAGCAGGATCGATGAAGATGCGATCGGATCGATGGCGGGGTACATCCCCTCCCCGGCCATCGCGCGGGACAGCACGACCATGCTGTCGATGTGCGCTGCGATCGCGGTCACCGCCGGGTCGGTGAAATCGTCGGCGGGCACGTAGACGGCCTCGATTGCAGTGACCGACACGTCGCCAACCGAAACAATACGTTCCTGCAGACTCGCGACTTCGCTCGCCAGCGTAGGCTGATAACCGACTCTTGAAGGCATGCGCCCCAGCAGGCCCGACACCTCGGCACCCGCCTGCACGAAGCGAAACACGTTATCCATCAGCAGCAGCACATTCTGGCGGCGTTCGTCGCGGAAATACTCGGCGATCGTCAACGCCGTAAACGGTACACGCCAGCGTGCGCCGGGTGGTTCATTCATCTGGCCATATACCAGCACCGTGCGCGCCAGGACGCCAGACGTGCGCATGTCGAGCAACATCTCGTGCCCCTCGCGCGAGCGTTCTCCGACCCCGGCGAACACCGAAATGCCCTGATAGCGCTCGACCATTGCATGGATCAACTCCATGACCAGCACCGTCTTGCCGACGCCCGCTCCGCCGAACATTGCCGCCTTGCCACCTCGGGCGAGCGGCGCGAGCAGATCGATCACCTTGATGCCGGTGGAGAATAGCGTCGTCGAGCCCGTCTGCGCGGCGAGCGGCGGCGCAGCGCGATGAATCGGACGGCGCTCTATAAGCGCGGGAAGTGCGGGACCGTCGTCACGGGTCGCGCCCGTCACGTCGAGGAGCCTCCCGAGCACCGCCTCGCCGACCGGCGCCGCGATGGGACCGCCACAGGCTTGCACGCGCGCGCCACGCCGCAATCCCGCCGTCGCTTGCAACGCTAGCGCGCGCACCGTGGTTTCGCTCAGGTGTGTCTGCACTTCGGCGAGCACCGGCGCGAGATCGTCCGACAGGATGAGTAGTGCGTCTTCGATGGGAGGAAGCGGACCATCCGCAAACCTGACGTCGACGACCGCGCCCCGCACTGCGACGACGCAGCCGTCGTTTGCAGTCGACTGTTCTGCTGATGGATCTGCTTCTGGATGAGTCGACATAGGGATCCCGTGGCAGGTTCGAACAGTCGCAAGGTAACGCCGCGATCGGCCCGGAAAAATGACCTTTGTCAAACGTATCGCAGTTGATAACTTGCGATCCGCAGGCAGGAGGCTGGGCCGTCCTTGCCCATCGTCATGACGCGCCGACGAATGCGCGGAAATTCATTTCCACCGCACGGATCTGCTCGGCGCAACTTCTGTACAGCCAGCCCGGGTTGCCATCTGCCCGATACATACCCCGGCACAAACCCTTGAGGCTGATCGTCGAGGCTCCTCTTTCGTCGGTCGTCCGCGTCGCCCACACATAGACGGCGCCAAACATGTGTGGCTCGGCCGTTTCGATCACCGTTTCGTCGGCGTGGCGAATCGGCGTCACCGAGCGCAGTGCAACATACGTCCTGGTCAGGGTCCAAAGACGATCGCAATCTGCGCGCGTGGAACATTCCACCGACGCATGGGCGCGCGCTTCGTCGAGCTGAATTTCCGTATCGCGAAGCGCGGCAACGCGTGCCTCGGTGGTGCACGCCGCGAGTCCGGCGATCAGAAGGGCGAGGATCAATCTATTTTCCATGTCCGCTCATTCCCCCGACGAATCAACACGCCCACTCGAGGTTTCGCGATCTGGCGATGTGACGCTTGAGGTCACTGACAAACACGGCAAGGGCAGCGTGTACACCGTGAAGAACCTCGCTCGCAGTGACCTTGCATTCTGAAACGGCTGGCTTGCCCACAATCTGCTGCATCTCACGCAGTGCTTTGTCAGCGCCCCGCCCGCCGAAGCTGCAAAGGAACGCCACCTGCGGCAACCGCGCTCGATTCTCCATGAGGTAAGAACGCACCGGGGCCGACACCGAACCCGCCCACACTGGCGAGCCGATGACAACGAGATC
>NZ_JARESO010000167.1:0-3691 GCF_046030175.1 Paraburkholderia sp. RL17-373-BIF-A | reverse complement strand
CAGCGTGACCGCCAGATACAGCCAGCCTTCGTCAGTGCAGATGTACGTGATATCCGAGGTGAACACCTGATTGGGCTCGGCAGGCGTGAAGTTGCGGTTCAACACGTTCGGCGCCACCGGCAGCTTGTGCCGGGAATCGGTTGTCACGCGATAACGGCGTTTGTGGCGGGCTCGGATATCGTTGTCGCTCATCAGCCGCTCCACCCGAGCTTTGCTGGCCGGAAAGCCGCGAGAACGCACCTCTTCGGTCATGCGCGGCGAACCGTAGGCGCCTTTGACCTCCGTGTGAATCGTCCGAATCAACGTCAGCAACTGTGCATCGGTCAGCCGCTGACGCTCGGGCGTACCGCCGCGCTTCCAGGCGCGATAACCATTGATGCTTACATTAAGGACCTCGCACAGCGCCGACAGCGGATACTGTCGGCACTGCGCGTCAATCCAGGCGTACTTCACAGGAGGTCCTTCGCGAAGAACGCCGCCGCTTTTTTTACGATTTCCAGCTCCATCTGCAAGCGCTTGTTCTCCGCTCGCAGACGCGAGAGTTCCATCTCTTCCGCCGTGACCACCTTCGCCCCGGGGCCATTCAGCTTGCCGGCCTCAGAAGCCTTCAGCCAGTTGCGCAGCGTCTGCGTCGACATACCCAGTTCGCGGGCCACGGCGCTCACGCCTTGTCCGTCCTTAATTCGTTGCACGGCTGCCTCCTTGAACTCCGCCGTGTACACCTGGTGCGGTACCTTGAACATCTCTTCTTTCCTTCCTTTGGGTCGAGTTTATACGCGACCTGCTGGAAGGCGAAATTTCAGGGGAAGCTCAGCCCATCGTCTCCCCATGTCTCCGTGCATATGCGCGGCAAGTCGAATCGGGAAACTAGAAATGGACGTTTTACGAAAGACCGACGGTGGCGCATGTGTCAATATATAAATCATTGGGCATGTCACGGTGTCCGTTCCGCGGTCAGAGCTGGATGCGGGTTCGATTCTCGCTACCACCAGGCCTGTATCGGGGCGAAAAAGGATATTTTGCAAAATGTTCCGGGGGGGGCGGTCAGACAAATATGAGCGCGTCCTCCTGGCCCTTGCGGTTCTGGATTTCCACGGTTCAACAGCCCGCTGCGTATCTGCCGCCTTATCTTGATTCAGAAGTAAGTCACCTGCGATATCACCATGTCAATAGTCACAACGAATACGTTCTCGCGAGTTTTCAACACGGCTGGTCTTCATAATAGAGCGACCGGATTCGCGGATATGGTCATGCAGGGGGCGAAGTTCGGTAATGCGGGAGGCGCCGGGGATCTGGTTCTTTCGATACTGACGTTCGGGATTTATGCCCTTGTCAAATCCCATCAGATGGATCTGAAAAAGGCCGCTGTCGATGACGCCTTGCGGAGCCTCCGTGAGAAAATTCAGGCGAATCCAGATGCAGACTCGGTTTCCGTGGACGTTGACGGTCAAGGGCTGACGGTTTCCCAGGAGCGTCATGAAGGGCGAGATTGCCTGAAGATTACGTTGGGCGGCCATGAGCTTGAGCCGGTCGACGATGTGACGCTTGAGAGCTTGAAAACACGTCTGGAAAACGTCGGCCAACCGTTTGTGGCTGAGACTATTCGCCTTGACACGCCCACTGAGTTGGAAAGACTCGCATCAAACGTGAAGGGGTGGGGGCCCGAGGGCGCGAAACTCCTCAAGCGCATCCAGTCCCTCCCGGCAGGGGACCGGCACGAGCCCCTGCGAGCGCTCGTCGGCCGGATCGGGCACCTACCTGAACGGGACGTGCAGGCCGCCTTCGAGAGCCTGCTGGCGGCTGCTCTCGAAATTGACGTGGCCAGGCGGGGCCAGCTCCTGGCCGAACTCGGCTCACAGATCGATGAGCTACCTAAAGAGAACCGGCAGACGGCGTTCGAGAGTCTGCTGGCGGCTGTTCGCGAACTCGACGTGGCCAAGCGGGGCCAGCCCCTAGCCACGCTCGCTGCCCAGATCGATGAGCTACCTAAAGAGAACCGGCGGGCGGCGATCGAGAGTCTGCTGGAGGCTGTTCACGAACTCGACGTTGCCAAGCGGCACAAGCCCCTAGCCCAGCTCGTCGCCCCAATCCTGAGCTTACCTAAAGAGCACCAACTGATCGTGTTCGAGAGTCTGGTGGGGGCTGTTCGCGAACTCAACGCGGCCGCTCAGGCACGGCTCTTGGTCGAGCTTACCCGTCTTATTGAGTGGCTACCTGAAGGGAGCCGACCGGCCGCGTTCGAGAGTGTGGTGGCGGCTGTTCGCCAACTCGACGTGTCCGAGCGGCAGGTGCCTATAGTTGCGCTCAACGCACAGATCATGATGCTACCTGTCGGAAGCCAGCCGGCTGCCCGCGCTTTGTTGATATTCTAGCGGCCTTGGTGCATTTACGACTGGTTGCCAAATTTGAGGCGTTGATGCACTTGACAGACAAAGGGCGAGATGGCCCCACCCCCAAAGTGCTTATGCGGCGACATGCTGACGGCGGACGTGTTTACGCCGACCGAAAATTCAGCCACAGGTAGGATCGCGCCGACTGAAAACTGAGCCGGGCGATCAACCTATCCTGCTGGTTTTTCTGGCGGGGTGTTTTGGGATGATCCCGATGACGATGATTGGCAAGGTGCGGCGGATGTTCCACCGCCAGAACAAGTCGGTACGCGAGATAGCGCGTCTCACAAGCCTGTCGCGCAACACGATTAGTAAATATCTGAACATAGATGTTCAGGAGGAGCCGAAGTATCAACGGCGCTCCCAGCCGACCCGGTTGACGCCGTTTCATGAGGTGCTGGTGCAGGCGCTCAGTGTCGACGCGCGGCGACCGAAGAAGGAGCGGCGCACCGCCTGGATGCTGTTCCAGGAGATCAAGGGCGGCGGCTACGACGGGCTGTTACTCGCGGGTCACCGATTTCATCCGGGCCTGGCGGCAAAGCGAAGGCAAGGCGGTTCGAAGTCAGCGTTTGTGCCGTTGCGATTCGAGCTGGGCGAGGCATTCCAGTTTGACTGGTCCGAGGAAGGACTGGTTGTCGGCGGCATTTACCGCAAGCTGCAGGGAGAGCGTTCGATTTGGTGGGGTCAGGCAGTAGTCCTAACAGTTGAGTCGTTGGCGTGGAAACCGGGATACCATCTGGCGAAGTCGTGCCGCAGACGGCCATCGAGGACACAGGTTCGCACCTGTAATAACAGATGCGCGCTGTGGGGGGACCAGCGCATCTGTTGGGATTTGGACATGCGCTTGTCGATGATCTGATTGACGGCCGACTCCACGAACGCGGTCGAAATGCGCTCGCCGGCGCGGTACCGACGTCCATAGTCGGGAAGCGAGTCGGTGTTGTTGTTCAGGTATCGACGCAAATCGGTCGCAAGCTTGCGAGCTCTGCTCACCACGGCCTTGTCCGCCAACGCCGGTCGATTGAGAATTTTCAACAGGCGATCCAGTCGGGCAATAGCTTTGGCGGGACGGCCATGCCACAAACGCCACTTGATCGATTCGACCCACTCCGAGATCCGGCTATGCTCGCGCGATGACAATTGCTCAGCCGCCTCCTTGCCGTTGACGACATTGCCCAATACCGTCAGGCGGCGGGTGAGGTGATACCAGTCCAGTACGTGCGTCGCATCGGGTAGCACGGACATCTGCAGGTCGCGCAATCGGGTGTCGCCGTCCGTGAAGACCATCAATCCATCTGCGA
>NZ_JARESO010000166.1:0-3779 GCF_046030175.1 Paraburkholderia sp. RL17-373-BIF-A | reverse complement strand
AGTTGATCGACCAACTGCTGGCGCAGATTCAGAACAGGGACGCCGAGTCGGTTCTCGGCGAATCGGGCCTCGCAGGGCAACTGAAGAAGCAACTAGCCGAGCGCATGCTGGCGGGGGAGCTGACACATCACTTGGAAAGCGGAGCGGAGCAAAGCACGGCAGGCAATCATCGCAACGGGAGCAGCCCGAAGACCGTTCTGACGCCCAATGGCGAATTAAAGCTGGATATCCCACGTGACCGGCAGGCGACGTTCGAGCCGCAACTGGTGGGCAAATACCAGCGCCGGCTGCCCGGTTTCGACGACCACATTTTCAGCATGTACGCGCGCGGCATGAGCGTGCGTGAGATCCAGGGCCATTTGCTGGAACTGTATGGCCTGCAGGTGTCGCCCGACCTCATTTCGACCGTCACCGAGGAAGTCCTGGCCGAAGTCGAGCAGTGGCAACAGCGCCCGCTAGAGGCGTTGTACCCGATCGTGTATTTCGACGCGCTGCGGCTGAAGATCCGCGACGAAGGCTCGGTCAGGAACAAGGCGGTGTATCTCGCGCTGGGCATTCGGGCCGACGGCCGCAAGGAAGTGCTGGGTTTGTGGATTGAACAAACTGAGGGCGCGAAGTTCGGGCTGAAGGTCTTCAACGAACCGAAGAGCCGCGGTTTGCACGACATTCTGATCGCCGTCGTCGACGGCTTGCGCGGCTTCCCGGAAGCGATCGAGGCAGTCTATCCAGCGGCCCAAATCCAGACCCGCATCGTGCATCTGATCCGCAATTCGCTGAATCTGGCGAGCTGGAAAGACCGCAAACCGCTGGCTGCTGCGATCAAGCCGATCTACTAGGCCGCGACGGCCGAGGCGGCGGCAGCGGCACTCGATGCCTTTGCGCAAAGCGAGTGGGGCCGCAAATTTCCTACCGTCGGGCCATGTGGCATCGCCAATGGGAACAGGTGATCCCCTTCTTCGCCTATCCACCCGAGGTACGTCGAATCGTATACACGACAAACGCGATCGAGAGCATGCACATGCAGTTGCGCAAGATCGTCAAGAACCGCGGCCACTTCCCGAGTGACGAAGCGGCCAGCAAACTGCTGTACCTGGTCTTGCGCAACATCGAAAAGGACTGGAAGATGCCACCTATCACCTGGCGGCAAGCAGTCAATCAATTCGCCATTCTGTTCGGCGAGCGATTTACCGCCGCCATCAGCTGAGTTTTTTAACCGACCTCAGCACACAAAATTTCTGACAGCTCCGAAGCCGCAAAATTCACCCGACTATGGGATTCGTCAAACGAGGGCAAGGTCAGAGTTCGGAAACCTTAAATTCTCTTGGTCATAGTCAATCCTCCAAGGATTTCGCCAGCGCAATGGCTCGCGAATGTCAGCGTGCTGGGTGGACTTGTCACCGCCGCCCAACATCACGATCACCAACACGCCGTGCTGGACGTAGCACAAGCGCGAGCCTGGCCCGAAATGTTCGCGCATCTCGAGGAGAGCGTTTCGTTTGGTGGGGTGGTGCGCGCCGGGTGCGGTATTGATGGGGTCGGGCAACCGTGTTTGAAACTGTTTTCACAGGAACGCCACACGCGCGTACCGGCGGCACCCCACCAAACGAAACGCTCTCTCGTGTGATTGACGCACCTGAAGGTCTTTGCTCTGCTGGGACGCGAGCGAATCTTGAACGACAGTGAATCCATGCTTGCGCAGAAGTCTGATGGCGTTCGTCAGGTTCGACGCCCAACGCTCGCGCTCGCCGTCGATCGTTTGTTCCAGAGGATGTTGCATATCTGTTCCTTCTTACGCGGCGTGAGCCGCTTTTCCGTCTTATTACTTGATCTCGACACCGAAGAACGTTGTAGAGCCCATGACAAACTGACCAGCCAGCGCTCCGACACTCCATACTTCCTTGTCAACCTGTTCACCCATGCGGAACGTCACTGACACGGCGCAGGTGTTCTGGAGAGCGTTTCGTTTGGTGGGGTGCCGCCGGCACGCGAGTGTGGCGTTCCTGTGAAAACAGTTTCAAACACGGTTGCCCGACCCCACCAATACCGCACCCGGCGCGCACCACCCCACCAAACGAAACGCTCTCTGTTGCACTAGCAAACAAGATCGCTCGAACAATCTGGGCAATCCTCGCGCATGACAGGCCGTACGATCAAAGCTACGTGACTTTAAAGATGGCTTGATGGGACGCAAAGAAGTTTGAAGATTGCACGATGACGTCGACAGGTTGCGTTGGCAATCGAGCGTGATGACAGACAGGTCGGACCTGAACTCGCTAAGCCTGAAAGATAATTTGAGCGCGAAGCTCGTGCGACAAATGAGGAGCGAGTCAGCGGACTTCATCGGGGCCCGCAGCGAATGAGGCTGCAATGAGGCTGATGGTATGGACTCTCGCCCCCTCCGGGGCGCACACTGCCGGAGCCACTTTCGGGAGATTCGAGATGCCTACGCTAACCATTGGTCTTGATATTGCGAAGAACGTGTTCCAGGTTTATGGCGTCGATCGCGGCGGCAGACCTGTCATACAGCGGAAGCTGCGCCGAGCAGATGTGTTGAAGTTCTTCTCGAAACTGGAATCTAGCCTGATCGGTATCGAAGCGTGCCACGGTTCGCACTTCTGGGCTCGCGAACTTACCTCACAGGGGCACACAGTACGCCTGCTGCCGACGCAATATGTGAAGCCTTTTGTGGTCGGCGGCAAGAACGATGCGAACGATGCTTCAGCCATCTGCGCTGCGGTGTCACGACCGGGTATTCATCCGGTACCGATCAAAAGCGCCGAACAGCAATCATTGCAGTCGGTTCATCGGATGCGTGAGCGGCTGGTTCATGAGCGAACAGCGAAGTCAAACCAGATACGGAGCATGTTTGCCGAAGAGGGGTTCATCTTTCCGATAGGCATTGTCCAGTTAAGGCAGGGTATCGTGGCCTTAATTAACGATGCCGACGCTCAAGTCACCATTCTGCTTCGCCGGCTTGGTTCGATGTACCTCGAACAGTTGGCAGCGTTACAGCGATGGATCGACGAACTTGCTTCTGAGATTGCCGACATATCCGAACGCAATGAAAGCTGCCAGCGTCTGGCTACGATACCTGGGATCGGACCGCTTGTGGCGACCGCATTGTTCAGCGGGGTCGGAGATCCGCTGCAGTTCAAGAACGGGCGGCAGTTCGCAGCATGGTTGGGTCTGACGCCCAGGCAGCGATCAAGCGGCGGCAAGTCAAAACTGGGTGGCATTACAAAACACGGCGACGCCTATCTCCGCACTCTGCTGGTCCAAGGAGCGCGGGCGGTGATGCGCTTCGTCGGGCGTCATGATGACCGGCACAGTCGCTGGATCAAAGCCGTGATGCAACGCCGCCACGTGAGCGTCGCTGCAATTGCTCTCGCGAACAAGACGGCGCGGATAGCGTGGGCAATATTGACCAGTAGTGACAGCTTCAAGTTGGCATAGCCGCCCTGTAACGCAGCGAGATACCTTCACTCCATCCACGATTGCGCAAGAAGCGGCAAAGCATGGCGAACCGGTCGGACCGGCGCTTGCAGATCCTGATATATCCGACGGCTGCGTTACGAAGCCAAGAGGCCGATGAGGAGCAAGCGCGCAAACTTCCATGATGGCTCGTGCTGAGGGCAGGCACATCAAAAGCCGAATGTACGGACGCAGTCGAGACCTTCAAAATGCACACCGATCTTGCTCATAGGCGGGAGTCCATGTACGCATATAAAGCTGCAACCTATCCTGTCGAATCAACACGCAAGAAAACCTGGCGCATCGGG
>NZ_JARESO010000165.1:0-3802 GCF_046030175.1 Paraburkholderia sp. RL17-373-BIF-A | reverse complement strand
CTCTTTCCTCTCAGCTTCGGTTAGTCTAATGCGCATCGAAAGATCTCTCGCCTCGATGACCACAGTCCTATCCCTAAGTTTCACCTTAAATCCCCGATCCTTGACAGCGCAGATAAAGGCATCCGCTACATACAACGCACGCGGCCTCAGCTCCTTGGACACGATGATGCGCAAATGGTCATACCCAGGATCAATGCAATGCGATGGGCTTGTGTGCACAAAGACAAGCTGGGGCACCCCTGACGAACGCCAGCCGGGACGCTTGCGTGCCTCCAACTGCTTATCCGCGTCAGCAAGATATTTCGCTACCGCTTTCACAAACGGATCGCGAAAACCACCATCGGTAGCGACCACAATTTGGTTATCCGGATTGGATTCTTCGAGCTCGACATTACGGCAAGCGACTCCCTGACCATGTTGAGGAAAAGGCCGGATGCCTATTTCAGGACCGATATATTCGAACACCGACGGCCCCGTGAAGGGGGGCAACGCGGCGCGTTCTGGCTTCGTCTTCCCCAGTCGAAGAGCCGACCAATAGCCCCCTGGCGGCGTCGGCACACCAAGCTCCTTGCAGATTTTTCGCAAGGTATGATCGGCTAATCCATGCCGCTTCGAGACTGTGCTGACCGGATCGGTCCAAATCTCGTCGTATAACTTCTCCCGCTCAAACGTTGCCGACCCTGCCATTGGCTCCCCCGTAACGGTATGGAATACTCCAGACCCATCGACACCGTCTTCATCAGCGCCCTCTGGAGAAAGGGTCGCGAACCAGAATAATATCTCCAACTTGCGCGCAGGCGTGCGCACCTTGCGAGTTTCGCCCCGTTGTTCGCGTGCATCATTACCGTGGTCGCCTAAACTGGATGAATGATTCTGGGAGCCACAGATGACCGCAGACGACGTGATAGCGGTTTTCGAACGATTGAACGTCGAGGGCCGAGGAGACGTATCGATTGACTACGCATGCGCCGGCTTCGCTGGCTGGCTCGCGCAGAACTGGGAGAGATTCGGGGGAGATGACTTGGCCGTGCTGACGTCGGTCGGTGCTACGTTGTGGCGGGAGGGGTTCGAGCAGAGGCGGAAATGAAAAGCCGACGGGCGCCCTGTCAGTAGTGACTTGGCATCCACGCATCCCAATCAGGGAAAAGTTGCGGCGGGGTAAAAAACAATGTCTTTTGCTGCACCTGGGGAGAAGCGATACGGTATGCACCTCCACTTCGGTGTTCATGGTGCGCCCATACTATTCCCGCGAGAATATCGGCGAACTGAAGCGGCAGGGAGTCCCTGCTCTCCCACGGTGTCGTTTGCAAGAATGTGTCTGCGCCGACAGCCGCCAACTCAGTGCAGAGATAGTCATGCATGGCATGCTTCAGTTCGACCTTGATCGTGCGCGAGTCCGGAATGAAGCAGACCGCTCGCTCGGCGGCCATGATCTGCAGAAGAAGAAGCTTCACCATGTAGTTGTACAAGCCGTTGGCGTGCCGCCTGAACCCAGCCTGAACGTTTTCTTTCCGCACGGTAATGGTAGCGAAGCTTACTTCGAGGTTTTCTTTGCTAGCTCGCACTAATTCGCGGGAGAAATGCTCGCGCTCTGCGGCCGACAATGAAACAGACTTTAGTTCGCTGGAGATCGGTCGATTACGGCGCTTGTAGAGACCGCGGACTATTCGAGCCAATATTGCGTCTTTGCCTTCTGGGACAATGGCGGCTGCCAAGGTGAAGTACCGGCTCGATCCACCGTGCCCGTACGGCTCATCGAGCTTCCATCCCAAGCACCCGCTCTCGTCCAAATATATTGTTTTGCTCATATGAAAATAGCCTCCACGACGGGAGGCTATTGAGAATGGTGCGGTACCCGGTCCTGACGTACTTACAAGTACGCTTACGATTGCCGGCGTTGATTTGTCGCAGGTTGGTCCGGGCGGGGACTATTTAAACCGCAACGCCGCTACAAGCAAATTATGGGGTCTACAACCACCGTTTGCAAGACAAACTTGCGCCTGAGTATTCTACGCTAAGCCGTTGATTAGATGGAAGATGCCAAGGTTTAACCGATATATTTCGCTCGGTGCTCAGCCGCAGGGATCTAATAGCGCCGGATCGCCTTGTTCAGAGCGCCGGTATTCCGGACAGGGTTTGTGCCCCTTTGTTCTTGTCCAGTTGGCCCCAAGACTGCGTCATCTTGTGCGGACTGAGGTGTGATGGGCCCGAAATCAGGCAAACTCACAGTGACGCGTTCTCGCAACACCAGAATCGCACCCGTACACCCTCAGGAGACAGCTTTTTGGGGTACTGTTGGGGGTACAAATCACGACAAACGCCGCAAAGCCTGAGCTTCCCCTGAAATTTCGCCTTCCAACCGGTCGTGTATAAACTCGACGGAAAGGAAGGGGATCAGGGATGTTTTAAGTACCGAAACAAGCGTATACGGCGGAGTTCAAGGTGGCTGCCGTCCAGCGAGTGAAGGAAGGCCAAGGCTTCGCCGTAGTGGCCCGGGAACTGGGCATGTCGGAGCAGACGCTTCGCAACTGGGTGAAGGCCGAGGCGTCGGGCAAACTGAGTGGAGCCGGAGCGAAGCCAAACACGCCGGAGCAGATGGAACTGTCGCGTCTGCGAGCGGAGAACAAGCGCCTGCAAATGGAGCTTGAGATCGCAAAAAAAGCGGCAGCATACTTCGCGAAGGACCTGCTGTGAGGTATGCCTGGATCGACCGGCAGGTCGGGCAATATCCGCTGTCCTCGCTGTGCTGGGTGTTGTCGGTCAGTGTGAACGGTTATCGTGCGTGGAAGCGCGGCGGCAAGCCGGGACGAACGCGACTGACGGACACGCAATTGCTGACGCTGATTCGGACGGTGCACGCTGAAGTCAAGGGGGCCTACGGTTCGCCGCGTATGACCGAGGAAATCCGTGATCGCGGCTTTCCGGTCAACAAGGAACGCGTGGAACGGCTGATGCGCGAGAACGGCATCCGGGCCCGGCACAAGCGGCACTATCGGGTACAACCGACTCGAAGCACAAGCTGCCGGTCGCGCCGAATCTGTTGAATCGCGAGTTCACGCCTACGGAGCCGAACCAAATGTTCAGCTCGGACATCACGTACATCTGGACCGACGAGGGCTGGCTGTACCTGGCAGTGGTGCTCGACCTGTTCAACCGGGAAGTGGTGGGCTGGTCGATCAAGCCGCGCATGACGGCGGATCTCGTGACGGACGCACTGACGATGGCCTGGTTCCGGCGCCGCCCCACGCCTGGCGCGCTGTGTCATTCGGATAGAGGCAGCCAGTACGCGAGTCACGAATTCCAGGGCAAGCTGGCCGCTTACGGCATGCGCTGCTCGATGAGTCGCAAAGGAAATTGCTGGGACAATGCGCCAACGGAAAGCTTCTTTAACAGCTTGAAAAACGAACGCGTTCACGCCACGCGCTACCGCACGCATCAGGGCGCGAAGGCCGATCTGTTCGAATACATTGAAGTGTTTTACAACCGCAGTCGTCGTCATTCGTCGCTCGGCTTCGTTTCTCCGGAGCGGTTCCTTCGGAACTGGATCCAAGCTCAGCAGGCCAAGGATGCCGCTGCATAACTCCGGACCGATGGAAGGCGAAAAACTGAGGGAAGCTCACTCCCTGGTTCGGCCCTTCGCGCGCGCGCCACTGGCTGACATGTCGCTCAAACGTGCGCCGCATGCTGTCCGGAAAGCGCTCGGGATGGTCCTCCTGCAATTTGCGCAGCAGGGTGATCGCCTTCAGCTTTGGCGCAGCGCGCAGCAATGGGACCACTTCGCTCTCCCAGACATCGGCGTGTG
>NZ_JARESO010000164.1:0-3955 GCF_046030175.1 Paraburkholderia sp. RL17-373-BIF-A | reverse complement strand
CTCCTGATTTCAGGGCACCAGTTCTTCAATCCGGGCTGCAAGCGTCTCGCGACTCGGATAGTTCAAAGCCCCCAGAGTTGCGGCTGCACAGCGCGTCATGGGTCAAATAATGACTGACGGCCAGCTTCTTCTGTTCAGCTGAATACCCCGGACTCGAACGGACATAGCCAGCCCGTCGATCATGGCACTGTTCGTATTCGCGGTGCCAGGCTTTGAAAGTTCCTCGTTGGGTAGCCCAATTGCCGGATGGTTGCCCCGTTGCGCTTGCCCAGTTTCAAGTAGAGTCGGACTGCTCGGATGCGATCTTCGAATGAGAACATGAACTACCTCCACGTAGCCCAGGTTTTCGTCCGCCCCCCCCAAAGTACGTTGATGATGGTGCTGAGCGGTATGCCGGGATCAGCAGCATGATCGGTCTGCCGTCCCACACACGCGTCTGACTGGCTGCTGGGGTGACCGACCATGCGCTCAGGCCTCAACAGTCTGGCCGCAAAGGTCCAGACGTACTGAAACGCGATCCCTTGTGCGGGAGCGTCTTCGTGTGTCGTGGCAAACGCGGCGACCAGCTCAACGTGCTGTGTTGGAGCGACGATAAAATGTGTCTGCTGATGAGGCGACTTGAGAAGGGACGTTCCGTATGGCCTCAGGCCGACAGCGGCGTCGTTTGCCTGAGCCCGGCGCAATTATCAATGCTGCTGCAAGGCATCGACTGGCGGCAACCGACGAGAACGGCACGACCGACGTCGGCGTTGTACACGTAGTCGCTGGCGCGTAAACTGCCTGCATGACGCGCGCGAACTCACTTCCTGACGATGTAGATACGCCAAAGGCCATGCTGCTCAGCCGGGAGGCGGCCCTGCGCGAACGCGATGCGCAAGGGCTCAAACTGCAGGAAACGGTCGACTCGCAGCAAGGAGCGCTGGCTTCGCGTACAGACGAAGTCGAACACCTGAAGCTGCTCATTGCCAAGCTTCGCCGTACGAAGTTCGGTCGCAAGTGGGAGAAGCTGGACCAGCAGATCGAACAACCTGAACTGCGTCTCGAGGAGTTTGAGGCCGACAAAGGCGCGGCCCCGGTTGAAATCCCGAAGACGCCGCGCGCGGCTGCGGAACAGACATCGCTCAAGCCACTGCCTGAGCATCTGCCGCGCGAGATCCGGACGAACCTGCCTGAACCTGCCGGGACGGGCACGCAGTGCGGTGGTCAGATGAAGTCGCTGGGCGAAGACGTCGCCGAACAACTTGAGTACGTACCGGCCAGCATCCGAGTCATCCGTCATAATGCGCCCGAGGTTTGCCTGCGTGTGTTGCGACCATAGCTACCAGGGCCTGCCCCGAGCCGTCCCATCGAACGCGGTCTCGCCGGTCCAGGGCTGCTCGCACACGTTTTGGTCCAAGTTCGCAGACCAAGTGCCGCTTTACCGGCAATCTGTCATATACGGGTAAGAAGGTGTCCAGCTTGATCGCTCGCTTCTGGCGAAGTGGGTCGGTCACGCGACGACGGGCTGCAGCCGCTCGTTGAAACAATGCGTCGTCACGTGATGTCGGCGAAGAAACTGCATACCGACGACACGCCGGTTCCAATGCTTGCACTGGGCAACGGCAAGACGAAGACCGGTCGCCTGTGGGTATACGTGCGCGATGATCGCCCGTCGGCCGTCGTAACGCCACCAGCGGCGTGGTTCACCGATACGCCGGATCGCAGGGACATCCATCCGCACCAGCACCTCGAGTCGTTCAACGGCACGCTGCAGGCCGACGCGCACGGTAGCTTTCAGACCATCCACGAAACCGGACCCGTCACGGAGACGGCGCGTTGATCGCAGCGAAGTTTGGCTGCTCGGGCAAGACGCTGCGGAGCCGGGTGCGCAAGGAAGAGCGGAATCTAGGTTGCGCCCGGGCACGAGTACGCAGGAGCAGGATCGGCTCAAGGAACTGGAGCGGGAAGTGCGTGAGCTTCGTTCTGAGACCCAACGGTAAGCGGGATGCTTGTCTGAAAAGTTCAGGTGTTTGCCGGAAGGCGAGCTTGTGCCCGTCTGTTACATTGACCTCGTGGTTCACAGCGGACTCATCCTGTCGCTGTCACTGCCCCGCGACTTGGTTGTGGCTTTTCTGCTTTGTACTCAAGCATGCCGATGCAGTGCACCCGTCACGGGGACGCACGGCAGCCTGCCTCTCTAAGCCGGGCGACCATCAGCCCTCTAGCAAGACTATCGGGCGCGGTCAACCGATCCACGTCTGATTGCGAAGAGTCATTAATAGCGATAACGAAGCGTCCCTAGTCCATGATATGCCACACAACAAACGCCAACTTGAGGAAGTTTTCTGCACATCCCAAGTGGTTAGGCTGCCGAGGTTAGAAGCGCTGTGTGATTACACGCCGTCTCAGAAACCGATACAAAGTCGAAGAGAATTTCGGAGGCACCAGTCAGTGCGCTCCATGCAGTTCACGTCCATGTTCGTTCTGCTACCGACGCGATCGCCGACTAAATGCCTATGACGAAACGATTGGGGATGCCACCGCAGTTGCGGAAGCCATCGAGGCAGACGATGACTTGGTAGGGGTTGACACCAACGACGCGGACAAGGCTGCATCGTTCCGTTAAATGCACCAGCATTATTCAAGCAATAGGGAACATGTATGAATGTAAAGCATCAAGCGTGCCGCCGTGATGAGCCCACAGCGTCCGGGCGATTGTCGATTGACCGTTCTGGCAAATTGCCTAGACCGTGCGACACTGCCGTAGCTGCCTTCGATTTTGATGGCACAATCACCACGTCAAACAGCCTCCGCGATTTCGTGCGTTTTACCGCAGGTGGACCACGACTGATCTACGGCGCACTGCGCGCGGCTCCATGGTTCCTAGGCTTCTTGATTGGCAAATGTGACCGGGCAAGCGCCAAAGCGCATTTTCTCGCCGGAGCATTAGGTGGCCTGACTCGACCCCAGTTGGAGGCGGCGGCGCAGCGATACGCGACCGAACGACTGCCAGAGCTGATACGCCCGGAAATGCACGCGCGCATTCAGGAACACAAGCGCCTCGGCCACCGGCTAGTCTTGGTTAGCGCGTCGCTTACGCTTTATCTCCGAATATTTGCCAACTCCTCGGGATTCGATGCAGTACTGGCGACGGAACTGGAATATCAGGGCGACTACCTTTCTGGTCGGCTAGGCTCGAGGGATTGCTGGGGGCCAGAAAAAGTGAAGAGACTTCAGCAGTGGCTTGGTGGCGATCGACCGAGGGTGCTCTTCGCTTATGGAAATAGCACGGGTGACCGGGAAATGCTAGCACTAGCTGACCATGCATGGCTACGCGGCATGGGTGCGATGCCTGTCCTCTAGAAGCCGGCGGCGTCGACATATTTGTCTTGCCGGCTATCGCCTCAGTGAAAGATTGAACCCGGGTACGGCTGAAGTGTCGCACCGATATACCGCAGGACCGAGAGGCGCTCCCGATAGTCAAGCGCTCCCAGTGAGCCATGCGTGACTTAAGCCCGCATTGCGGGACACCAGCGGATGTAAAAGTCGGCCCCGTCGACAAACTGCTCGATGCGCATAGTCCGTCGGTCCGGAGAACAGAAGAGCCTTTTCCTCTGCCAAGCAACAAAGCACGTAAGACCAGCGAAGAGCAAAGCAACAGCTAACCACTTGACCAGCGACAATCACGGCCATCCACAAGATAGGACGGTCTACTTGGATGCTCGCAATGCGCTATGTCTTCTTGCACGGAGCTTTGACGTGTATTATCCGGGAATGCGCCTGACAGGTTGATCGTGGAGGCTGAGTGGTTTAGCTGCACTGGCCGAGACTAAATCTCGCAGTGGTCGGTTTCTCGTGGTGTTGCTCGTGGGCGCGGTGGACGTAATCCGAAGCGGCAACGCGCGTGGCGAACCGCAAAGAGTCCGGCATGACTCAGGAACAGAACGTCGTTCTTGTCAAGCGTGGCATGCTAAAG
>NZ_JARESO010000163.1:0-4003 GCF_046030175.1 Paraburkholderia sp. RL17-373-BIF-A | reverse complement strand
GGCTCAAGACGGCACTCGTTGACTGCCGCATGGGCCGCAGTACGGACGAGGAACAGCTATCTGTTCGCCCAGTTCAATCGCATCCGGCACGGCGCGGTTCAAAGAAAACAATCATCGCAGTCGCTGCGTCGATGCTCACCGCAGCGTCACTGGTGCCCTGAAATCAGGAAGCGAATCGTCGGCAGAGCGGTTGGTAGCGTTCCAAAGTTACAAAAAGTGAAGCGGGCGGCAGTCATCGAGTTGTGCACCAGAGAGCGAAGCGCCCGTGTTAGTCGCTGAGAAAGCGGGCGTCAGTAGGCCGACGCTGTATAATTGGAAGAACCAGTTGTTCGGTCGGGACGACCCGCAACCCCTGGACAACCCTGAGAAGACGATGCCGGTTGATGCCCTGAAAGAGACCTATGTGTTGCCAGAGCTGTTAGCTGCCCTGAGGCTTGCCCGCACAACTCCTACTTCTTTCACCGTGCACGTCTGTTGGTTGCTGACAGGCATGCTGGCGCGCGTCGCTTCGTCGCGGCCTCTTCAAACTCAATCACCGTTGATACGGATATCGTCGAATCCGCGCGGCAGTGGGCAGGCAGCAGATCTTCATGTCGGAGCAAGTAGTGCGACGTTTAATGCCACAGGAAGGTCTGGCCGCTGCCACGACCAGGCGACGGCGCTACCGCTCGTATCGCGGAGGAATGAGCCTTGCACCGAAGCACATCATCAATCGCGACTTCTGTGCCGCCGCTCCGCATCAGAAATGCTCACCGACATTACCGAATTCCGGATCCCGGCCGGCAAGGTGTATCTGTCGCCGGTGATCGAGCTTCGACGGTCTCGTTCCGAGCTGATCGATCGGCACGCGGCCGGATACCGAACTCGTCAACACTATGCTGGATTCGGAAATCGAGTCGGTGGCTGGCTGCGAGGAGCGGCCCGTGGTTCATTCCGATCGCAGACCACGCTACCGCTGGCGAGGATGGCTTTCACAAATTCGGGATGCGCTATGTCGCGCACAGGATGTTCGCCAGATAATGCAGCCGGCGAAGGGTTCTTCGGGCGCTTCAGAACAGAGTTATTCTGTCCTCGTTATTGGCGGCCCACGACCGTTGATCATTCATCGAAGTCTTTGACCCGTAATCCGCCGGTACAAAGGAAAGCGGATCAAGGTCTCGCTCGGCTCCTCCTAACCCGATCTAATATCGGCAGAGTCTCGGATTGCAGCATAAGTCAGTCTTCGCCTAGAAGATTACCGGCACTCGCCGCGCGCGCTCAACTCGACCGTATGCTCGACCCTTGCGTGCCGGCGACGTCATCGTTGTGCCTCGCCTTGACCGGCTCGCGCGCGGCATCTGCGACCTGCTCGACATCGTTGAACGGATTCGTCTCGCCGGCGCGGGCCTGCGCCCTCTCGCTGAGCCGTGGGCCGACGCGACGACGCCGGCCGGCCGCATGGTTTTGACCGTGTCTGGTGACATGGCCAAGTGTGAGCGCAGCGTGATCGTTGAACGCGAGCAGCGGCCTAGCCGCAGCCAAGGCACGCGGCACGAAGTTTGCGCGCAAGCCGACGCTCACGCTGGCGCAGCACAATCATCTATATCGCCTCGCGGATGAAAGCAAACGAGCATGCGGGAGATCGCCGCGCTGTTCGGCATCCACCGGTCGCCCCTCTTTCGCCTGCTTTCGTAGCGCGCAGAGCGCGCCGCGTGGAGATGGCGTCGGGCGCGGCGGCCGACAGTTCTTTCGTTCTCTGGACGCACATCATGAAACTTCGCGAACTTTCCTGCAGATTTACGAGCGTGCGTTAGCTCGATTAAGATTACCATCCAACTAAACTCATACGAACGCCTTGGCGCTAGATATGTCCTCGATCTTGAAGTGGGATAATGGAAAGCGATTCTGTCAGTTACGTCCGGTACTATAAAGAGAACTTCCGTTGGTGATGGCTATGCGGCTTCAAGCCCGAAGTCAAACATGGTTATGGGCGTGGCGAAATACGGTAATGCCGGGGGCAAGGACCTCCTTCTGTCGGTTTTGGCTTTTGGAGTTTATGCTTTTGTCAAATCATCCAAAATGGATCAGAAAAGAACGGCCATCGACGCGGCCATTAGAGATCTTATCAGCGGATCAAACACAATCTGGGCGCAGACTGTGTTTTCGGTGGAGGCCGACGGTCAAATGCTGGCATTTCGGAGGTCCGCCTTACTGGCAATACTGCTTTGAAGATCGCGTTTTGTGATACAGCGGTCGGCATCATTCGGAATAAGGCTTTGGCGTCGTTCAAGAACCATCTGGAGGCGGGAATTGGTCCTGTGCCGATGCTGAACGATGAGGACATGAGCGCGGGGAATGCGCATGTGACGTAATATAAGCAATATCGGTAAATCTGGTTGAATTTTCGCAGCTCAGTAATGGAGGATATAATTATGGCTTTGATAACGAAGAATACGCTTGACAGAGCTTTCGCGGTTGACGTGGGATGGCTACTCAAGGGGCGAGATACGGTAATCCGGGAGGAGTTAAGGACTTGCTTCTCTCGATGTTAACATTTGGTATTTATGCTCTTGTCAAGTCGTCCCGCATAGATCAAAAAAGCGCGGCGATCGATAAGGCCATAGAGGATCTTCATAAGAAAGTAAAGAATCCGTCATCCGATCACGATTACGCGCCACAAAACAGTGCCATGGTCCAAGTCGACGGCAAATGGCTGGTGGCCATCCATGAGCAAAGGCACGGTGTCGACTATTTAAATCTGTCGTTTGATGGGAAAAGGGTCACAAGATTCAAAGATATGGATCTCGACGGGTTTGCAGCGCAGCTAAAAGGTGAAATCGACCGCAAGAAAGAAAGTGAGAATGCGTAGGAACTGCTAGGCTTCAGTCGCGCCCGGCTGCCACTTCTTCGATCTGTGCGGTCTAGATCATGCATACCTCGATGTCAGACAGAATGATGCGCGCGCACTTCGCTGCCAAATCTGCGCCGCTTTGGGTGGATTCGCGAATGCGCGGCAGCTCGTTCAAGGTCACAATGCTCGACGCATTTCTGCCCCATCCGCACGAACGAATGCCTTGACCACTTAGCCTCGGTGTATTTTGATTGGTTCATTGGGAGTAGCGCCAGGACAGGGGCAAACATCACGGATTCTGGATCCAACCATTTTGCATGTTTGGGGTGATTCATCTGGCTGGATCATTGTCCAAACTACAATAGGAACTGTACTCTTCATGTCTTCAACAATAACGCGGAATACTCTCGCCAGAGCCTTTTCTGGTGATGTGAGAATCACAAATATCCCCCTGAGTGGTGCAAGATTCGGTGGGGCCGGGGGAATTAAAGACCTAATTTTCTCGATGTTGACGTTCGGGATTTACGCTATTGTCAAATCCTCCGCCATGGAGCAAAAACAGGCGGCAGTCAAACAAGTCATGAAGGACATCTACACTCAGATTGACTTGTATCCAGATGCGAATTCGTTTTCAGTGCAAATCGGTGATAAAAAGATGGAAATAAATAAGATCAATTATATTGATCCACCATTTTTGCAGATTTGTTTTGATAATCAGATTGTTGATGTAGTCGAATGTGGTGTTCAGGAGTTTAGGAGAATAATCGCAGAGCAGCTTGGGGATGACGTCGTGATGCGGAAGGAGGTTGACTACGCAGTATCGAATATCGTTGAGCAAGCGAATTCTGAAGACGGCTTTGTATCGGAGGCGGGTAGCACGGTTTACTTCGAAAACGGCATGGACATGATTTCGCTCGAAGAGTTCGGCGAAGAGCAAGGCAAGGAGTGGTGTTTGCTGCGTCGCGTCGGTGATTCCGACAACCTCTACGATCTGATTACCGTGGATAGTGTTGAATCATTAGACGATGGCCTTCACCCATTGACGCGGAATGCGTTTGGCGACATGGACGTTCTCAGGGGCACAGCGATGCTGCCACATCTCGCGAAGGCCTCAGTTTCGAGTGTCCTCGACCTTCGTTTAATGAAGAATGACGCCGGCCGGTGCGTTCCAGA
>NZ_JARESO010000162.1:0-4259 GCF_046030175.1 Paraburkholderia sp. RL17-373-BIF-A | reverse complement strand
TATTTTGAGCGTCCGCGATATGCCGGGCACCGGCTGCGTCTTCACCATTACTCTGCCGCGATATGCATTAACGGCATGATGAGTATGGTTTCTGACCGTTCGCCCTATGTGAATCGCGACAAACCGGCGAGCTGACCCGTATCCGGGGCCTTAAATTGCTCATAAGAAAGCAACCAGGGGAAGCCAATGTCCATCGCTGTGGGCCGGTCAGATGTTGTGCTTGCCGGAGCACTGCGTGATGATTCAACCAGACCACGGCGATGAATGCGTAACTCACTGCGTAGCTGATGAGATCGGGCCACAGGCCGATTAGTGCGCGGAAATCATGACCTGTTGGTGGTTTAAATGCCAGAACCATCACGGTGATGATGACGGCGAAAATCCCGTCGGAAAGCGCGTAGAAACGCGCTAGTCTGTCTTCGACTTTGGCCATGGTGTCAGCACCTTGAGAGGTCGTCACCATATTACCCGGCCACCTGCGAGTCGAGTGAACGGCTGTTTTCGCGCGCCGACCGGACTTCGGTGTCACAAGAATGAAAGTCGGCTTCGGGTGTGCGCCGTGAAAAGGCGGCGTTTTCCAGCGGGTGCAAGCCCCGCCCGGCAACCGCTCCAGCCGGAAGCAACTGGAGCAGTCATGGAGGTAACGAAGTGGCTGAAGCCTCTGGTAATGCGTGTCACGAATAGGTGACAGCGCGAGTGTGCAGGCCGTAACGCGAGTGAACGCCGAGCAAACCTCGAAAAGGACGACGCGCAGGCCGACCCGGCAACCCTATCGGGGAAGGCTGATACGACTGGGTGAATGAGCAGGCTGGACGCCCAGTCGCTGCGCCGGGGTAGTGGCGACAGCATGTACACAAGGAAAGCGTACGCAACACGGGAAGTCCCTCGGCGTGGTCAGGGATGACCAACCGGACGCCCGCGAGGGACAGGCCGGGCGCCTTGGGATGACGGAGAGGCCCGTAGTACTGGTGAAGCCGGGTAATGCCGGTGGAGGGAAGGGGCCTCAGTTCAAGACAGACGCAATACGTAGTGAGGACGTGGAGATTGGGCAACCTATCAACTCCGATTCGTGTTCAGAAGCTGCAGATGGCGTTACACGCGAAAGCGAAGGCAGAAGCCGGGTATCGCTTCTACGCGCTGTACGACAAGATCTATCGCGAGGATGTGCTGGCGCATGCGTACGCACAGTGTCGTTCGAACAAGGGCGCACCGGGTGTCGATCGACAGGACTTCGCGGAGGTCGAAGCGTACGGGGTGCAGAAGTGGCTCGGCGAACTGGCGCTTGCGCTCAGGCTGGAGACTTACCGGCCGGACCCTATCAGAATAGTGTTTATCCCGAAGGCCAATGGCAAGCTGAGGCCATTGGGCATCTCGACCTTGCGGGATCGGGTGTGCATGACAGCAGCGATGCTGGTGCTCGAACCGATCTTCGAAGCGGACCTTCCACCAGAGCAGTACGCGTACCGCCCGGGGCGAAATGCCCAGCAAGCGGTAATCGAGGTGGAGGAGCGGCTGCATCGAGGGCAAACGGACGTTGTTGATGCTGACCTTGCGGACTACTTCGGAAGTATTCCACACGCCGAAATGATGCTGTCGCTCGCGCGCCGCATCGTTGATCGGCGTGTGCTGCATCTGATCAAGATGTGGCTGGAATGCCCCGTTGAAGAAACCGATGACCGAGGCCGGCAGAAGCGGACGACGGAGGCTCGAGACAGTCGGCGCGGGATTCCACAGGGCTCCCCCATCTCACCACTGCTGGCGAATGTTTACATGCGCCGGTTCGTGCTGGCGTGGAAGAAGCTCGGGCTTCAGCGCAGTCTTGGCAGTCGCATCGTGACTTACGCGGACGATCTCGTGATCCTTTGCAAGAAAGGCAAGGCCGAAGAGGCGCTGCTGAACCTGCGTCAGATCATGGGCAAACTGAAGCTGACGGTCAACGAGGAGAAGACACGAATCTGCAAGGTGCCAGAAGGTGAGTTCGACTTCCAGGGTTTTACGTTTGGGCGGATGTTCTCAGCAACGACTGGTCAGGCTCGTATGGGCATGAAGCCATCGAAGAAGAGTATCCGGCGCATGGTCGAAAAGATTCATGCAATGACCGCCCTCAGGACGGTATGGCAAGAGACCACGGAGTTGGTGGGCAAGTTGAACCGCACGTTGCGCGGCTGGGCGAATTACTTCCAGGTAGGAAGCGTCAGCCGAGCATACCGAGCAATCGAGAGCTACACCGCGACGCGGTTGCGCCGGTGGCTACGCAACAAGTACAAACTCAGACGTCGCAGGGGCGGGACTTATCCATCCCCGCATCTCTACGGGTACTTCGGTCTCGTACGTCTGAGCGCACGTGGGGGCGTAGCCTGGCGTGTGTGAAGGCGTGAGGTCTTGTCCGAGAGCCCAGTGCGGGAGATCTGCACGCTGGGTTCGATGAGCGGGATGTGGAAACGGGGTTACGGCGAGGTTATTGGGGCACCGCCAGACGAAAGAGGCGGCAACAGACAAACCGAGCCTACCGCTACCGCGCCACATCTCGACTCTACCGAACTGGGCAGTTCAAAGTAACTTTGCCGAGCCTTCACGGGCGGCGATAGTTCAGGGGGCGGAATGACAGGCGCAACGCCTGTCAGCTATGAGTTGCTACCTTTGCTGTAGCAGATCTGCTGCACGCAAAACTTCTCCACTTGCAGCAAGACTCGGCAATTCCGCCGCCTTGGCTCGCGCACGCATCCGACGACAATCGGCCATGAAGCGACCGTCGCTGCCCTAACCCGAAAGGCCGCTACGTTAGCACTGCCGGCGATTCGCGATTGGCCGCTTGAACTTGCTCGCGTGGCGGGGAGACCAGCTAGTTACTGCAGATTTTTCGCGAGCTGGCCGCGCAAGGCATCTGCCATCTTCTGCAATATGTCCGGCAAGAGTACCTGCGCTTCAAGCGGGCCCATCACGGAATAGCCCGATCCCAACTCGCCGTCGATAACGATCACGGCTGCGCAGCGCGCTTGCGCCATGTTACGCACGTAGTCGCACGCGGCGTCGAATTGCCCGGCCGATTCTCCGGCTGGGACGACTGTTACCTCGAAGGTTGATGTCATTGTGCCCCTCGCAAAACGTATAAAACAATCGTAGGACGAAGCATCATGCGCAGACGGGTTTAACTCGCACAACAGTTTAACCGTGGTGCGTAAGGCGTCTGTCAGTCCTATGGAATATAGTCAATTGAGTTGCGCTATCCGGTGTGCCGGCGGTGCATCAAAGCCCTATAGTGCATCGACTGATCCCCAGTCACGCAGCAGCTACAATCGCGACGTTAAATGGTCAACTTCAATCGAACCGTAGCGGTAGTCGACGATGACCAATCAGTGCGCCGTGCCCTCAAGCGTTTGCTGCACTCTGTCGGGGTAGAGGCGCAGACGTTTCCCAGTGGCGAGACATTTCTGAGCACGCTGTCGTCGGGAGCTTCGTGCCACCCCGCCTGCGTGATCGTGGACTTCCAGATGCCAGGGATCGACGGGTTGGAGCTGCTGTGCCGCCTGGCCCCGACTGGCGTGCCCATCATCTTCATGACCGGACACGACGATCCGGCCGTTCGCCAGAAGGCTCTCGCCAGAGGTGCGGCAGGCTACCTGAAAAAGCCGTTCGACGGCACCGCATTGATTAGGGCTGTGGAACAAGCGCTAGAGCTACCCGTACTCCCATAAAGCGCTTCGCCCAGTTGCGGCTGAATGTCCGGTTCAAGGCTTGATCCAACCATACATGCCCAGATGGCGGCGGTCCGAAAAGGGTCGTGTACCGCCGATCACCCAACGCGAACGCAAATCGAAATGGCGCCTCAATGGGCACCCGATAGGGTGGGTGAGCGCCGTCTTCGACAGCGGCACGCAGTATCAGGCGAGCGCGCTTTCGCATGGTTGTGAATGTCGTCTCCCATAAAGGCTCACTCTGGAAGTCCGTGTCGATACAAACATGCAACTAACCGTCTGGCACTTCTGCGGCTCCCTCAACCGCAAACCTCGCCTCCAGCAGACGCAGGCGCAATCTCCACTGCGGCAGACCGACATGAAATTTCATTTCGCCTGACCGGGCATCGCGGCGAGGTCGCCTGTGCGATTACGCGGGAAGCGCCCGAGGTGCCATTCTGGTTGCCGCCAGACGCTGACCAGATCCGCTTGCTCAAGGCGTTTGCGGACGGACGCCGCCGCATCATTGCGGTCGCCGGAAGAAAAGTCCGCCTGCGTCCGGGTGAACCAGTCAGGCTCACCACC
>NZ_JARESO010000161.1:0-4321 GCF_046030175.1 Paraburkholderia sp. RL17-373-BIF-A | reverse complement strand
AATATTGATCTGGTCAGACATGGTGACTCCCTTAAAAGTTAAGCGCTCGCGAGCCGTGCCGGATCGCTTTCACTGAAAGACGGCCCCAACGGCCGCAAACGGATTGCCGGATCGAGACGCGTCCACGGAAGGTCGACGGGATCGGCAGCCATCGGTCCCGGCGCTTTCGCGACGAGAATCGCCTCGGCGATAGCCTCGAAATCCGCGCGAAAATGCACCGAACTCTTGTTCACCAGAATCTTCATCTGCTCGGGTTCGATGCCCGCCACGCGGAACAGGTTGCGATCGAACACCTGCATCTTGACGGAGCTCACCGCAATCCTGACGCCTTCGATCCGCAAACAGGCGACCGGCCCCAACTCGCCTTGCATGCCGTTGAGCATCGGGCCATCGAAACGGAAGCGTCCGTCCGACACGTGCTCGACTTCGAACACGCCTTCCAGCGGCGCATCGCCCTGCACACCGGAACGGCCGCCCAGCGCGAGTGAAATGCGCGCGCCCACACCCGCGCGATGCGCCGCTGCCGCCGCCTGGGCATCCCAGATCACGCCCACCGCCGCGTCGGTAGCGCCATTGCGCAACAACGCGCGCACCATCCCCATCGTGTTCGAATCGCCGCCCACGCCCGGGTTGTCCTGCGTGTCCGCGATGATGACCGGTTTGGCCGCCGTCCTGCTCACCCGGATTGCTTCGAGCGCCGCTTCGTCGGGCGTCAGGAAGGGCACATCCCAACGCGCTTCATCGCCGGCGATCTTCGCGAACAGTGCGTCCGCTGCATGTTGTGCCGCAGCTTCGTCGAATGCATAAACCCAGATCGTCGGGCCGCACTCGGGAAAATCGGCCGCCGGAAAGCCCGGCGCAAACGACACGGTCACGACAGGCCGCTCTTCGAGATCCTCCAGCAACCGGTACATCCCGCGTGCGGGCTCGACCAGCGTGCACATGCCATTCACGGGAATCAGGAACGGCACGCGACGCACCGCCCGATGCAACGGACGCCCCTCCCGCATCAGATCTTCGAGAAGCCGCGCGGCACGCTCGCCGGTTTGAGCCATATCCACATGCGGATAGGTTCGATACGCCACGAGCGCACTCGCGTGTTCGAACATGCGAGCGGTCACGTTGGCATGCAGATCCAGCGAAACGACCACCGGCATCCGATCGCCGACGATCCGCCGCACACGTTCGAGAAGTTCGCCCTCGCCGTCGTCGTGTTGCTCGGTCACCATCGCACCGTGCAGGTCGAGATAGATCGCGTCGAAGCCGCCTGACTCGACAGCAGCGATGATCTCGCCGCCGATCCGCTCGAATGCATCCGTCGTGACGTGTGCCGATGCGCTGGCGCCCGCCCAGATCACCGGCTTCAGTTCGTGCCCATTCGCTTCCATGACCTTGATGAATCCGCCGATCGGCACATTGACGTCGCGAAGCCCGAACACGTCGTTACCGCGGACCATGGGCGGAAAGCCCTCGCCCTGAACGAAGCTCGAATAAGACGCCTTGGTGGGCGCAAAAGTATTGGTTTCATGCTGGAAACCGGCGATCAGGATTTTCATGTGTTTCACCTTTTCTCAAACGATCTCGCGAACCATCGGCGAGATGATATGGATGCCTATCTTTTTGATTTCGAAAAGGACTTCGGAAAGTAGACTCGACAGTCCTCAGTCCTGCTTGAGCGTCAGCTTGCCCGTCAATATCAGAATCGCGGCCAACGCAGCGGCGCCAGCCATGACGAAGAGCCCGGTATGCACGCTGCCCGTCGATGCTTTGGCCCAACCGACTACAGCGGGACCCCAGAATCCGCCGGACAGTCCTACGGTATTGATTAGCGCGATGCCGCCCGCCGCCGCCGTTCCCTCGACCAGTTGGGACGGAATGGCCCAAAAAACCGTATAGGCCATCCAGAGGCAAGCCGTTCCCAGCGTCAATGCAACGAGTGTGAGCATCACACTCCCGTCGGCAAAGACGGCCGCGACGAGGCACAGCGCCGCGCCAAGCGCCGGAATCGCGCAGTGGAAGCGGCGCTCGCCTACCCGGTCCGAACTGCGGCCCGCGAGGTACATGCAGACGGCGGCCGCGACATAGGGAATCGCGGTGTACCAGCCGAGGCGGATCGTGTCGCTCACGCCCTGATCTTTGAGCAGCGTCGGCAACCAGAAGCTGATCGCATAGATCGGAAAGATGATGCTGAAGTAAGCGAGCGCGAGCACATAGACTCTCGGGCTCTTCAGCACGGCCTTGAACGAGTCAGCGCGATGCTCGGTCGGCGCGGTTTCGCGTCCCAGCAGCAACTTTTCCTCATCGTTCAGCCAGCGCGCCTGCTCGGGCCGGTCGGACAACACGCGCAGCGTCAGGAGGCCGAGTGCGATGCAAGGCAGGCCCTCCACGAGAAACATCCACTGCCAGCCGGCCAGGCCGCCGACGCCGGACAGACTCGTCATGAGCCACGCCGATACAGGCCCGCCGACAATCCCGCCAAGCGGCCCGGCGACGAACACGAGCGCAATGGCGCGTGCCATCCGCGCGGGCCCGTACCAGCACGACAGGTAATAGATCATGCCCGGCGCGAAACCCGCCTCGAACACGCCGAGGAGAAATCGCATGGCATAAAAGGCCGGCACGTTGCGCACGAACAGCATGCAGGCCGACGTGATGCCCCACAGCACGAGAATGCGGCTGAACGTGCGCCGCGCGCCGACTCTCGGCAGCATGAGATTGCTCGGCAATTCGAACAGCACGTAGCCGATGAAGAAGATGCCCGCGCCCACTCCGTATGCAGCGTCCGAAAAACCCAGGTCGGTCTGCATCTGCAGCTTGGCGAAGCCGACATTGACCCGGTCCAGATACGCAAACATGTAGCAGGTCACGAGAAACGGCAGAAGCCGCCAGTTGAGCTTGCTGTACAGCGCTGAGGCAGGATCGCCGGCGGCCGATGGATGGATTGCTGACATGCCTGTCTCCCGGTTTTGCGTCCGTGGGCCCGTCGTGCGGGTTAAGTTGATGGTGGCAGGGCAAAACCCCACTAGCAAGAGCAACTAAGTTCACATATCGTTGCTTTGTAGACAACGACAATTGGGCGCCGGAGCGATCAAATGCGAGAAATCAACCAGCAGCGTCTTCGGTATTTCCACGAAGTGCTGACCCACGGCACCATCCGCGGCGCCGCCGACCACATCAATACGTCGCCGTCGGTCATCACGCGGCAGATCAAGTTGCTCGAAGACGAGTTGGGCACCGTGCTGTTCGAACGCCAGGCGCGCGGGGTCAGGCCGACGGAAGCCGCGGCGCATCTGCTCGAGTTCTGGCAGGGCTACCGGTCGCAGCAGGAAAAACTCGAGGACCAGTTGCACGCGTTGCGGGGGCTTCAGAAGGGACGCATCCAGTTGTCCATCAGCGAAGGTTTCGTCGACACGCTCGTCGACGACGTGCTGGCGCCGTTTTGCACGCGCTATCCGCACCTGGACATCAGCATGACGACGCAGGCGGTAGACGCACTGCTGGAGGACGTCGCGGAAAGCCGCGCTCATATCGGCTTGGCTTACAATCCGCCGCCCCATCCGCGTATCGAATATCGATCCAGTTCGCATCAGCCCGTCGTGCTGCTCCTGAGAAAAGACCATCCGCTCGTCAAACGGAAAGGGCCGGCGGGTGTCGATGATCTGCGCGCCTACCCGCTCGCGCTGATGCCTTCCACGTTCGGCATCGGCCATGTCGTTTCGATGTTGGAGTTGGCGGAGAACGTGGTGATCCGCCCGACGTTGACGACGAACTCGCTGAGCGCGTTGAAGCGTTTCGTGACGGCGGAAAACTTTGTGACGCTCATCGGCGAGTTCGCTGCATACCGTGAGCTCGCCAGCGGCGAACTGACCACCGTCCCGATCGCGCATCCCTTGTTTGAAAGTGCGCAGGCCAGAGTGCTGGTCAAAACCGGCCGGCCGCTTGCAGCGGGGCCGCTCGAACTGCTCAAGTGGATTCAGGAACGCATGCCGATGTTCTCTACGCCCAAAGCGAAAGAAAGCCCACGGCGAAAGGCTAGTGGGCGGCGGAACGGTTAGCGGTACATGGCGTGCGCTAGTGGCCGAAGAGTCGGCCGCGCGATATGCGCGATATGCAAACGGGCCGCAGCGATCTTGTCTGTCGTTGCGGCCCGTCTTCGTGAACGCGCAAGTAATGCTAGAAACGTGCGACGTCGATCACGGCATCGGCAAACGCTTTCGGCGCTTCCTGCGGCAGGTTATGTCCGACACCGCCGCCAATATTCCGGTGCGCGTACTTGCCGGTGAACTTCTTCGCGTACGCTGCCGGTTCAGGATGCGGCGCA
>NZ_JARESO010000160.1:0-4339 GCF_046030175.1 Paraburkholderia sp. RL17-373-BIF-A | reverse complement strand
CTGGAATTTATTCAAGGCAGCTTTTTTACCGGCCCCGGCTCGTCGACGACGGGCGCTTTCGCATCGAGTGCCAAGCCGCGCGCAGCCGGCGCACCGATCGTCCAGTCATGGAGCACGGTATAGGCGACCGCCAGCAAAGTCGGGCCGATGAAAACACCGAGGAAGCCGAAAGCAAATGCGCCACCCAGGATACCCAGCATCACCAGGATCAGAGGCATGTCGCTATTCTTGCCGATCAGGATCGGCTTGATGACGTTGTCTGACATGCCGACGACCAGCACGCCCCACACGACCAGAAAGATCGCCCATCCTGTCGCGCCGCCGTGGTACAGCCAGATTGCAGCGGGCAACCACACGACAACCGGGCCGCCCGGTATCACCGACAGAAAGAATGTCGCCAGCCCGAGCAGCGCCGGCGCCGGCACGCCGGCGATCCAACATCCGAACCCAGCCAGAATCCCTTGCACGAGCGCCGTGCCGAGAATCCCGTAGACCACGCCCTTCACCGTGCTGCCAGCCAGCGCCAGCAGATAATCGGCGCGCTCGCCGGCAATACGCCGCATGCCCGCATTCAGCCAGGCCGCTGCGCCCTCGCCCCCCGTATAAAAGAAGAAAGCGAGCACGATGCTTAAGGCCAGCAACCCGAGACCATGCGTAACAGCAATCGCAGCCGCCAGAATCCACTTGCCGGCCGGCGCCGCGAGCGTACGCAATTGCGCGATCAGTTCCGAATTGCTGCTTGTGAGACGCTCCCAGAATGCATCGATGCTGGAACCCACCAGCGGAATCCGGGCAACCCACGGTGGCAAATCCGGCAAGCCGGCCTCAAAGAGCCGTTGAACCAGTGCGACGATTTCGTGCACGTGCGCCCCAAAGGCGAAGCCCGCATAGACGAACGGTCCGAGCACCACAATCAGAATGATCAACACGATCAAGGTGGCGGCCCCTTTGCGTCGGCCGCCCATGGCCGCGGTCAGCCGCCGGTACAAGCCCCACGAGCTATAGCTGAGAATGGCGCCCCACAGCAGCGCGGTCGTGAAAGGCGCCAGCACCAGCAGCGAGCCGCCCACCAGAATAATCAGCGCGAACACTGCGGCAAGGCGTTCGATCAGTTGGTCCGATTTCACAATGAATCTCCTGTTGCGCCAAACCCCAGTGACGAGCGGACATAAGCTTGTCGGGCGCCCGCTGAAAGGGTCAGTATAGAAGCGAGTCATGCGCCTGGGGGCGTCTTATATCACCGAGCCAGGTCGCCCCGCAACGACTCCACAGGCACGCTAAACAGCGCTGATTTTTCGTGTAGAAACGTCCTAATTCATCCGGCATTGCCGGCCAAACAATATGGCGGCATAGAAAAGACTAGAATATAAGGTTCTGTGCACCCCAATTTCCGGATTTATGCGCTCGCGAATCGCCAAACGTCTCCCCCCCGATGCCGACAAGCTTGTCGGTCTCTCGCTCGCGCTTTTCGCGTCGGGCAGCCGCACCGAGGACCGCTTCTGGGAAGCGAAACTCGATGCGCTGCTGGCCAAGATCGTCCGCAACGCCAACCAGACTACGCTGGACGCCGCGCTCGATCATCTGCAGCAAAATCATCCCGATGCCTACGGCGCGCTCGCCGATATGGCGGAAACCCATAGCGAGTCTTTCATCGTCGAACACGAAGGCGTGCCGTACGAGGCGCTGCTGATCGCCGCACCCGTACTCGCCTGGACGCGCTACATGATTCCGTCCGGTCCGCTCAAGACCGACGCCGCCGACGCCCTGCGCGCGCACCTGCAGGCACACGTGCTCGCGGCCAACACGCGGGTCGCCATGGCGCCGTTCCTATACAGCATCGATCAACTGCCGCGTCATCACGTCGAAACCTGGCGCATTGCCCAGCAACTCACCCAGGCGGCCATGGCCGGTGGCAACGTCAAGCTGAATTTCGGCGAGTTGCCGGAGACTTCGCCGATTCTGGCCGACCCGCGCTTCCTGCTGGCCGTGGTCGCGGCGCCGGTCGGCGAGCCGACGTTCCGCTGGCAGGAAGAAGAACACGGCAGCCGGATCGAGCGCGGGCAATGCCTCGAGCAATGGGCCACGCAAGGCGGCGCCAACTTGTCGCTGGTGCTGCCGGGCTGCGAATTCGAGTGCCTGCTGCCGGATGCCTATTACTCGGCCTGCCGCGACGCCGACGAACGCGTGCGCCCTCACACGGTGCGCACCGCCGTGCGCTATCTGTTCGACACGATCGGCGCGGCGCCGCAGGAGTTGCGCGCGGTTGTCGCGGGCTTCGGCGAACGCCGCATCGACGAATACCGCGTCGGCTTCACGCGCCGCGGCAGCAACGACGTGATCTACGGCGTCGTGTGGCCGCTGTACGGCCGTGAGAACGGCGAACCCGGCATCGACGAGGAACCGCAGGAAACCCCCGCCTCGGACGATCCGCTCGAAGAAATCGTCGCATTGCTCAAGGAGACCGGCGTGACCGAAGTGCGCCGCCACGCCGGCCGCTTCGAGCCGGAATACTGCGACGACTGCGGCGTGCCGCTGTATGCCGATCCGCTCGGCGAAATCGTCCACGCCGAAATGCCGGAGGACGCGGAACCCGCGCAGCCGCACTTCCATTGACCATCCTCGCCGGCGCGCTCGCGCGTCGAAGTCGACATAAAGAAGCCCCGCCACGCGCGGGGCTTTTTTTTTGCCGGTTCATTTTTACGTCATTCCTCTTATGCCTTTTGGACAGGCCGCCAAGTTGAAGGGAATTTGTCATCATAGGAACGGCGACGCATCGCGAACGCATCCGGCTCCTCACGTGCCGTGCGCGCGCATCGCGCCACTTCGCCCGACTCATCTGGAGACATGCATGCGATTCTCGATACTCAACTCAAACACTGCTTAAATGGTCTCTAGTACGCCCAGCAAGGATTTGAGGCGAATCGATCAAATCGATACCACCAAAAATACCCCCGGCTCGGCTACTGATTCCACTTAACGTGTCGAGGGGGTTTGAGCGTGAAAAGTTTCGATGTGAGGCACCGCGAGATAGGCGGCTGGCGACTGCGGCTGTTTGAAGATGGTGAGGAAACGGGCGGCGGCGTCTTCGAGACGCTCGATGACGCGATGATTGAGGGGCAGTGCTGGGCCGCGAAGCCTTTCCCGGTTCTGTTGCCCCGCGCGTTGCCGGCGACCAGCACGGTCGAATCGCTCGACGCGCAGATACAGGACGCCACGCGGGTTATTGACGAACTGATCGCCGCATGCCCGCCCCAGGCCGGCATCCCTTACACCCCGGCAGACGTTAAGCGCTTCGATGAGGCAATCTCGCGCGAGACCCAACGCTGGGGCTTCCTGTGCGAAGCACGCGGCGCGCTGCTGCTCGATACCACACCCGATTCAACCCCCAACTGAGAGAACCCAATCATGCTGATTATCGCTTTCGTGCTGACCGTCTACGCCGTCGCGTTTCTTTCGTCGGCTGTCCTCTTCCCTTCCCTTGCAACTAGCCTGACTGTCGGATCAATGTCGATTCGTATCGCCGGCTGGCTCAAACGCAGCAATCACACGCCCGCACTGGCGGCAAAGGAGCGGGTTTGAAGTGGGCCTTACTGTTGGGCGCGTCGGTGCTTACAGCCCTTGGTGCGGTATTCGTCCGTGCGGTGGACCGCCAGCGCCGCCGGGCACGTGAGATCGAGAACCTGTTGCGCCGCTGCCTTGCGGTGGTGGCTCGATGGGAAGCATGGGAACGGCGGGCTAAGGAGAATGAAAAGTGATTCACTCAACTGAGAGAACCCAATCATGCTGGTGATCGCACTGCTTGTCGTCGTCGCGGTGTGCACCGGGCATCTGTTCGGGGTGCTCCCGCGCTGGGTAATTTCTGTGTTGCTGCTTTCGCCCGTCGCGCATATCTTGCGTTTTAAGGGGCTTCTATGAACGGGTTTCTATGGCTGCTATTGGTGTGGGTCGTTGGTATATACGCGTATATCAAGGGCGGCGCGTCGGCTAGTAAATACGCCGAGGAAAACGCGGCGGATCTGAAGCGCCAGTTATCGGAAGCAAACAGCGAAATCCGCGAACGCGATGAAAAAATCCTCCACTACGGGGAATGGGTCACTAAGCTGGAGCTGGCGTTCTACTCGGTACAAAGCGGGTTCGACAAGGGTAGAGACCCGGACCAGATATGGGATGACTTCTGGACTGAATTTGAAGCGGAAACAGCGGAGCGGGCGGGTCGAGAGAAAAGCAGACATGCGCTGATAGCGGGACGAATCCCCATCAACTTGTAAGAAAAAAAAGCCCCCGGTGGGGGGGGGGGGGGGGGGGTTTGTTTTTTAGGCCCGGTTTGGGGGTAACAATT
>NZ_JARESO010000159.1:0-4375 GCF_046030175.1 Paraburkholderia sp. RL17-373-BIF-A | reverse complement strand
GTAAAAGACTGGTTGCTCGACCAACGGCTAGAGCATGCAAAGCTGCTACTTGAGACTTCACCTAAGAAGGTGATTGATATTGCGTTCGAGTCGGGGTTCGCGAACGTAGCTCACTTCTCCGATCGCTTCCGTCGCCACTATGGGATTTGTCCGCGAAAAGTTCGGCAAAATACAAGGCCTCTTATGGCGTCGGTGTTGCGATAGGCGTGTGTTACGTGTGTGGACCGTCCCTTGCCGTTCAGTCGCGCGCTTGCGAACAGGTCTTCGTAGTAGAGGCGGGCAGGGGCACTCACGTATGGGGAAGAGGGTCGGCCACAATGCACCAGCCAAGCTCGCGCAGCAAGAGACTGTCCATGAGACAAAATGTTGCCGTCGTCGATGTGTGCCTGCCATGTTGACTGACCAGGCGCGGTAGCTCCAATCGCCGTGCAGGTGCCGATGGCGCGGTCGAGACGGTCGGCCTGTCCCCGCTATGAGAGCGGGAACGGCATGTCCGATGCGCTGCGATTGGGCGAGCTGGCGGTATTCTCAAAAAATCTGGTGGATTTTGCGTCCAGCCGAAGCAACAGACCGTCATGTTTGATCGTCGAAGCGGCCGGCGTCGCGGGCGCCATGCTGATACCGCGAATTAGCAAGCTGCAATTCGATCCTGCACGGTTCTAATGGTTCTTGACGTGTGGACCAATTCTTTCATTGACTACTCGTACCAGAGCCAGTTAGCGGCCCCCAATATACTTACGTCCGCTCACTTTGGCGGGGTAACGAAGCAATTGATTGCCATTCGTTCCGGTTGCTCTATCGAATCGCCTAGGGAAGCTATGTGCGAATTGATAACTGGAGCAATGGAAGGAACCTCGAAAAGAGGCGGCCCATCTTCGCGATGCTTGATGGCGAAAATGCTCCCAGCTCGACAGGAGCAGCTTTGCGAAAGTGAAAAATCCGGACCGTTTTCCCAACGATCATCCCGGCCACAGAAAATACAATAAGGCTTCGTTCATACCGAAGAACTTACGCCTCCGACGGTCGTGCAGTTTGATGCAAGGCCGGACGCTAGCCGTAGCACGGATCTTAAGATGTGGGCATTGGGGGGCGTGAAGGCTAGGTGGCTTGGGGCGTATGGACACTGTGTTACGCCACTTTGTCGATAGCCGGATGGCAGTTTGACCATTGGCCACACCACATCGAGTGGGCATTGACAGCAGCTGAAGGCGTCGTTTTGCCCCGCGAACATGCAACCGCTCTCCTCCATTGTGTCGAGGATTCTATTATGACCACGCAAATCGTCTCATCCAGCTCGGCCGGCATGATCGACATGTCGTCGCCATTGGGTGGCGTCAATGTCATCTCCTCGCCTCCCATTGGGGCGGGTGCGCTGACGCCCATTGTTCGGCGGCAACCGCATGAGCAACCGGGCAGTAACCAAGCACGGTGGGCATCTCAAGTGCCGTCCCGTCCGACGGAACTCGTTACGGTGCGCGCGGCTGAGGCGGCGTTGAACCGTATCCTGTCTACGTTCGGGGCTACTGACGGCGGCAAGCCGATCACTGTGGCGCAGATCGAACATACGCCGATGGCCGCAATGACCTTGGCGTCCGCATTGCTCGGAGTGAAAGCTTTGGGCGACGTGGCGCAGTTGAAGTCGTTCGCACTGGAAATCCGTACACAAGGCGTGGAGAAGCTGCGCGAGCGTCAGATCGAAGCACTGCGCGTACAGATCGACAAGTCAATCGAGGATGAGCAGAAGGCAAAGGCAGCCGCGGTTTTCAACGTCATAGCTGACTGGATCATCTCCGTAGCGGAAGTTGCTACCGGTGGTGCAAAGCTTGTTTGCGGAGACTTTGCAGGTGGAACCATGGACATCGCTGCTGGCTGTGCCGGTCTCGTCAAGGCGATAGTTGAGACTGTCGCATTGGGCGCGGACGATAAGGCGGCAGCGGAGCTTCGGGAGATTGCTGACATAGCTGGCAAGATTCAATTGTCCTTTGAAATCGCCGGCATGTGCGTTGACGTGATCAGTATAGCTCGGGTTGTGGCGGCGACGAAGGTGATCGCCAAAGGTACAGAAACGGTGATGAAGCGGGATGTTGGCGAGGCGCTGCGCAACATCGTCATGGCTGGCCGCAATGCGATCGGTACGCAAGCCACGAAGGAGATGGTATCGATTGCAAAGAGCGCGGCTAAGGACGCAATCGCGAGTGTTTCTGAGGAAGTAGCTGAGCAAGTAGCCAGGCAGGTCGCGAAAGAGGTGGAGAAGGGGCTTGCAGAGTCTGGGCTGCGTTTCATGGGGCAAAGCCATTTGATCGCCGCGTTCGGCGAAGAGGCGATCAAGAAAATCGTGCAGAACGCGGTGCAGACGGTTGCCGGAAATGCCCTTAGGGATGTCGGCGCCTTGGCGACGACGGAGTTGACCAAGCAGGTGGTGAATATGGTGCGGAAGGATGTGACGCAACGGGCAGTGAGAAGTTGCATGATGAGCAACCCGAACGTTGCTAAAGCTGCGATTCGCGGAGGTGTTCAAGGCGCAAACGCTGTTGGTATGGGGGAAATTTCAAAGGACCGCGCCGAGCTGCAGAAGACCATTCAGCAGTTGACCGCAGACAGCAGCTTTGTGCAATTCCTGTTGGACGAGTTCGAGAAACTCAAGCAGCGGGCACGCGAGGACATGAGTCATTTGCTCGACGGCGCCGGGAAGTCACTGTCGAGTGCCGCTGAAGCCCAAAACAAGAACAATGTTGTGCTCAGCAACATTGCTCACAATATAGCCTGATTAAATTGGAGGCAGTTATGAACGATAAAGTGCAGTCCGTGGGGGCCAGCAGCGCGCCTGTCCTGAGTGTTGCCGATCTTCGAGGCGACGAGGCGATAGTCATGATCAACCAGCTTATGGTGAGCCTCGGGCAGTTGTTCGGCAAACTGCGCGATATTTTGCGTCAGTACAATCAGACGCAACAGCTCAACACTTTCCAGATGCAAGTTACCGCGCTCCAGAGTCAGATGAGTGCAATCGACAAAGAGTTCAATGGCAAGAATGCCCAGGCGTGGGCGCAGATTGCCGGTGGCATCGCGCAGACGTTAGGCGGCGCCGCAGGTTGCAAGTTGATGCCGGTGACGGACATCAGTAGGGGACTGGCCTCGGGGATAGAGGGATACGTTAGCGTCAACACGGCCAACCAGTCAATTCGTGAGAGCCAGGAGGAGCAGGCCATCGGCGGTTATCAGCACAATTTCGCAGACCAGTTACTGAAGCGTTCCGATGAAACCTTGTCAAATGCGCTTAAGGTATCATCCGAACTGCGCGAATTGTTGAGCGCACTTGTTCAGGTACACGACCGGATGACTAGTAGCGTGCGGATGTAAATTGGTATAGGTCTCCGACGGTGCGCCCGTTCATGCGTTTCGATAGGGCGTCCAACCGGATAGCGGCGCTTGATTTGTGAGAATGCATTGAAGCGCCGCGAGTACCGGCGAACTTAAGATTTCAAGGCGACCGTCGAGATTGAACATCCAGCGACGTGGCGTTGACGATACGGAACTTCAGTGCTTACGAAAGTCGGTGGAGGCTTGAGTGTTCAGACGCGGATCTGCGCGCGGCTTTCCGCGCGGGTACGGTCTGCGCCCGAGCCATGGCGACGCCTGCTTCGGAGCCTGTCAGAATTTTCGTGTGCCGAGGTCATGAGACGATAACGGACTTACGTCCTATGACCGAAGCAACTGTGACCACGAAGAGCAAGAGCCCGAAGGCGCCGAAGCTGTTCCCCGATGAGCTGATCGACCGACTGCTGGCGTGTCGACGGCAGAACCGTTTCGGGAACAGATCCGAAGCTGGGCGGCCGCCGGCGTGCAGGGCACCGCGATCCATGCCGCCCTTCAGCGCAATCACGGCTACACCGGCAGCTATGACGCCGTGAAGCACATGCTGCGTCGCCTGGCCGCCGAGCGTCGTCCACCCGGCCCGACGAGGATCCTCGAATTTGCGCTAGCGGACGCCGCCCAGGTTGACTTCGGCGCCGGGCCGGCGCTCAGGCACGAATCAGGCCTTCCGCTCAAGACGTGGATCTTTGTGGTGACGCTTTGCTGGTCGCGTCACTAGTACGCCGAGATCGCTCTGGACCAAACGGTCGCGACATGGTTGGCCTGCCACCGGCGGGCGTTTGAATCGTTCGGCGGTTGCCCTGGCCGGGTCATCATAGACAACGCGAAGTGCGCGATCATCAAGGCCTGCCGCTATGAACCCGCAGTCCAGCGCTCCTATGCCGCGCTAGACCCGCACGACCCGGCCAAGAAGGGAATCGTTGAATCCGGAGTCAAGTACGTAAAGAAATCCTTCGTACCACTACGCGAGTTCCGCGATCTGACCGGCGCCAACCGGCAATTG
>NZ_JARESO010000158.1:0-4504 GCF_046030175.1 Paraburkholderia sp. RL17-373-BIF-A | reverse complement strand
TCGGCATCCACGGATCTACGCTGTTTCGCCTGCTGTCGCAGTGCGCAGAGCGCGTCGCGTGAAGATGGCTTCGAGCGCAGAGTCCAGCGACGTTTCGTTTTCTGGACGTACCTTGAGAAAATTCGCGAAATTTCCGGCAGGTTCACGAGCGTGCGTTAGCTCGATCAAGATTACCATTCAAGCAGCTGGCTGCACCCATCCGGGTGTCTGGGCAATCGAATTGCCTTACTGTTCAATGTTGAAGTCGGATACAGGGAGAACGATTATGTCAATGGTAACGTCCAGCACTCTAAAGAGAGCTTTCGTGGGTGATGGTTATGATGTTTCAAATCCGAAGTCAAACATGGCTATGGATGGGGCGACATACGGTAATGCGGGGGGATTTAAGGACCTTCTGTTCTCCATATTGACATTCGGGATCTATTCCTTTGTCAAATCAGGCAAGATGGATCAGAAAAGAGCGGCCATCGAAGTGGCCATTAGAGACCTTCATCAGCAGATTGAGAGCAAGGCGCGGGTGGGCCATGTTTCGGTGAAGGTCGACGGTAAAATGCTGAGCATTTCGGAAGTTAGTTTTGCTGGAAATATTGATTTGCACATTATGTTTGATGATGAAAAAGTCGGCGTAATTCAGAATACAGATTTGAAGTCGTTCCAGAAAAATCTGGCGGCGGAAGTTGGCCCTGTGCCGAAGCTGTATGATGATAGCAAAGATGTTTACGATGGGCCTGTATATTAACCCCTCGTTGTTTCTCCCTCTGATTGGTAATCAGAAGTCGGCCCTGAACGATTCATTTTCGGTTTCTTCAGACGTCGGGGTTGAACGCATTCCATTACACACAAGTTGGTCTGAGCGGCTTGTCTGCTTGCGTGGTACGACTGGGCAGGTGTGCAACTCCTCAACGCAATCTGATGAGGATTCCTTATCTAATTGAGAAGCCATGACCCGTTTTGCTTAACTTGACAAAGCCCGTCGAACGAACGCCGCTGGCGGGCTCGCGAAGAATCTATCGGATCATTATGTCTGCTGTGACTGCACAAACGTTTGCACGAGCTTTTCTCGGGAAGGATCGATCTGGTGAGTCGTTCCGGGGCGGGACGCACGAAGCCTTCCGGGGACGCGTGGACGGAAAGAACATTCCCACGTTTGGCAGAGAGGTCTTTCGGCGCGTCACAGCCACCGCTGAAGAAAGCATGGCCAGGCAGGCCGGGGATTTCGACATTTCACGCTCCCGTGGGACAGTGACTGCGACGATCACCCTGTTGACTGCTTTTATTGGACTGCTCATCGAGCGGGTTTGCAAGTGCATCAGCAGCCACCAGAAAGAAGACGCCGTAACACAAGCGGTGGTCGATCTTCATGAGAAAATCCTCGCTAGAGAATTTTCGGATGAGGGTCCGGGTAGCCGTTCTGTTTCAATAGGATTGAAACACGGCGGAGAGCTGAAGGTTTCCGAGAATGCAGGCGATAACGGCGCCGTTCTCACCATTACTGTGGGAACAGGCGTGACGTCTGAGTCTTTTGCCATCGAGGGTGGCACCATCGATGACCTCAGGGCAGTTCTGGAACAGGAAATTGTTCGGCACGAGGCAGATCATTATCGGTACAGGGAAGCCACTGAATGCATTCCACCGGCGAAACGGGCCTTGCTCAGAGGTGGGAGCGTGGAGGGGATGAGCCTGAGCGGGAGCACTGCGCTCGCACGCTATGACCGCTCGGGCAGCAAATCACGTCACCAGAAAATCCTGCGCGAATTCGTCAACATTCGCCCCGTCAACGCACAGACCCGTCGCTGGCTAGGCACCGTGGGCGCCGATGCCGCCCGCACCAAAACCGAACTGCCCGATATCATCAACGTGCTGATCGAGGAGCTGGTCCATCACCGCTACGAACTGCCGTCGCTCGCGACGCTCTCGCGCATCGCGGTTCACGCCCGCAGCACGCTTCACGAAAGCATTTACCAGGCGTTCGTCGACTCGCTGGATGCGCCGCTGACAGAACGGCTCGACGGACTGTTCGTGAACGACTCGGGCCAGACCCGCTGGGATGCACTGAAGCGCGAACCGAAGCGGCCGCGACCGCGCGAGGTGGCCAGTTTCCTGAAGCACATCCAGCAGATGCGCGAACTGGCTGACGGATTGCCATCGCCACCCGATATTCTTTCGGCACCGAAGCGCACCCAGCTCGTCATCGAGGCGCGCGCACTCGATGTGCATGAGATGCGTGCGCTCAAGCCGGCCAAACGCTACACGCTCGCCGTGCTGTTCATTTTCTCCCAGCTGCAGAAGGCACTCGACGATGTCGCGGAGATCTTCATCAAGACGGTGCGCAATCTGGAAGGCACGGCCAAGCTGCGCCTGCAACAGTACCGGCTCGCCCACGCCGATCAGGCCGAGTCACTGATCGGCCAGTTTCGCGATGTACTCAGTGTGTTGCAGGACACAAGTGTCCCGGATGCCGCGCGGGTCGAGCAAATGCGTGCGGCGCTGAACAACGATCCCGGTGATGTACTGACGCGTTGCAACGAACACATCGCGTTCGCCGGCAATCATGCCTTTCCATTCATGCTGGCGCCGTATGGGAAACTGCGCTCACTATTGTTCCAGTGCGTCGACATGCTATCGCTCAAGCCCAGCTCCCAGGATGATGAGTTGCTCATCGCGCTCACATGGATGCAGCAGTTCCGTTCGCTGCATCGCGAGAACCTGGCGCTCTCCGACGATGACGCCACCAGGTTACCACTCGAATGGATACCGGAAAAATGGGAAAAACCGGTGTTTCCGGATGGACGTGGCAGTAAATTGCTGCACCGCAAGTATTTCGAACTGTGCGTGTTCAGCCAGTTGATGCGCGAGCTCAACTCCGGCGACGTCTACGTCGAGCAGAGCGGCCAGTACGACGATCCCCGCGAGCATCAGGTGTCGTGGGATGAATTCCACGAGGAGCTGCCGCGCTACGGCGAGCTGGTCGGCTTTCCGGTCGACAGCGCCGCCTTCGTCAAAGATCTGCACGACCAGCTCAGCACGCTGGCCGATGAAGTCGACGCCGGGTTTCCGGAGAACGGCCACGTCGAGATCGGCGAGCAGGGCCTCATACTCCACAAGCTCGAGAAGGAACCGGATCCGCCGAACAAAAAGCTGATCGATCAGGCCATCACGGCAGCGATGCGGCCCGTCAGCATTCTCGACGTTCTGACCGAAACCGAGCAGTGGCTCGACCTGCATACGCTGTTCGGCCCGCTGTCGGGCTTCGAGGCAAAAATCGACGATCCTCGCAAGCGTTTCATCACGACGTTGTTCTGCTACGGCTGCAATCTCGGGCCCAGTCAGACCGCGCGCTGCGTCAAAAATCTGAGCCGCAAGCAGGTCGCATGGCTGGATCTGCGATACGTCACCGAGGAGCGCCTCGACAAGGCAATTGTCAAGGTCATCAACGCATACAACCAGTTTGCGCTGCCGAAGTTCTGGGGCTCCGGCAAGCAGGTGTCGGCCGACGGAACGAAGTGGAACCTCTACGAGCAGAACCTGCTGTCCGAATACCACATCCGATACGGCGGCTACGGCGGGATCGGCTACTACCACGTGTCGGACATGTACATCGCGCTGTTCAGCCACTTCATCCCGTGCGGCGTGCATGAGGCCGTCTACATTCTCGACGGACTGATCAGGAACACCTCCGATGTGCAGCCCGATACCGTTCACGGCGACACGCAGGCGCAAAGCACACCCGTGTTCGGTCTCGCGCACCTGCTCGGAATCAAGCTGATGCCGCGCATCCGCAACATCAGGGACCTGAGGTTCTACAAGGCCGACCTCCAGCGGTGCTATAAAAACATCAACTCACTGTTTCGCGAGTCTATCGACTGGGCGCTGATCGAACGGCATTTCCCCGACATGCTGCGCGTGGCCATCTCGATCAAGGCGGGCAAGATGACGCCGTCGACGATCCTACGCCGCCTGGGCTCGGAGACCCTGAAAAACAAGCTGAATTTTGCGTTCCGCGAACTCGGTCGCGTGATCCGCACGCTGTTCCTGCTGAAATACATCAGCGATCCGCAGATGCGCCGCACCATTAACGCAGAGACCAACAAGAGCGAACAGTTCAACGGTTTTGCGCAATGGTTGATGTTCGGCAACCAGGGCGTCATCGCCGAAAATATCAGGCACGAGCAGCGCAAGGTCATCAAATACAATCAGCTCGTCGCGAACATGGTGATCCTCTACAACGTGCAATGGATGTCGCGCACGCTCAAGGCACTGCAGGCGAAAGGGCATCCAGTCGACGCCGAGGTGCTCAAGGCATTGTCGCCGTACCGGATGGACCACATCAACCGCTTCGGCGACTACCTGTTGGACCTGCAGAAGAAAATCCTGCCGCTCGATCCGTCCATCATGTTCAATTTTGCCGCGGCGGCGTAGGTATGTCAGCGATCAGCTACGCGGTCAGGTGCGACTCGCTCATAGGGCTGCATTCCTCTTTCGGAACAAAGGGATAAACCCATTC
>NZ_JARESO010000157.1:0-4538 GCF_046030175.1 Paraburkholderia sp. RL17-373-BIF-A | reverse complement strand
TCTCGACCTTGACGACGATCTGCTGATCGATCCCAACGAGGCGATTTTCGAGATGCACCACGCGCGGGCGACTCCGGCGAAAGCCGATCGCGTATCCGAGCGCGCCCTCTGCGCGGACTTCGAGAAGTTCAAGCCTATCTTCGACGAGGTGGCGGCCGACCTTTCGTCGGGAAAGAGAAAAAGCATGCGGTTCGCCCGCGAGCAAGACATCGAGGCGGGCGGCTTCTTTATTCTCAATGGCGTCGTGGTGTATGTCGCCGAGGTTCGGGATCCGCACATTCGCAATGGGAAGCGAAACGCTCGCCTGCGGCTGATTTTCGAGAACGGAACGGAGGGCAACAATCTGCTGCGGTCTCTGGCCACGGAGCTTTACAAAGACCCCAACGGTCGCCGCATCTCAGACCCGAACGCCGGGCCGCTTTTCGCGGCGCCCGACACGGAGATTGTGGTGGTGCCGAGCGCGCAGGAGCGCGTGACGGGCCTGATTTATGTCGTCAAGAGCCTTTCCAAGCAGCCAGAAATTGCGAGCCTCGACGGCCAACTCTTCAAGATTGGGTTCACGACGGGAAGCCTGGAAACGCGCATACGGGGCGCAGCTGACGATCCGACGTTTCTGATGGCGCCGGCGCAGCCGGTCATGACTTACGACGCCATCAACTTGAACGTCAACGCGTTCGAGCGGCTGGTGCATCATTTCTTCGCCGAAGCGCGCCTCAACATCGAAGTCATCGATCGATTTGGAAAGCCGATCAAACCTCGGGAGTGGTTCCTGTTGCCGCTGTCGATCATCGAGGAAGCCGTCCCGCTAATTGCCGACGGCAGCATCCTAGGCTACCGCTACGACCACCGGTCCTGCTCCATCATCAAGGCGAATCCGGGCGTTTAGGTTTTTTTAACGGCGGCAGGGAGCCTTCCCATGCTGGCCGCTCTGAGCTCAATGGCGCGCGGCGACCGCGGCGCTCAGCGGAGAGCTTCGACCGCTCAGCGCTAATCGTTCCGAGACGCTCCCGCGCGCCGATGTGAGCGTGTCGTGGCGTGCACGCGAGCTGGCGGTCGCTTTCTTGCAGCACCGCTTCGAAGAGGGGGAGAACGCTGTGCGATCTGCACAATTCCCTAAACGTCGATCTTCAATTCCAGTTGGCGGCCTTGCCGGACGGCTCTCTCAAGATGACGAAACTTTAAGCACGCCCTAAGCCCCCCTTGCGGGCCTGATGAAAAGGACGCGCACCTTTGCCGCAATGGCTGCGCTGTGGGATCGACAACTACGACGCTAGGGGGATGGCTGGAATTCTTTGAAAGCGGCCCTTCGCGATCAATGCAGCGAACGTCGGCTCAGGGGGCGGATTCAACCGGTGGATGCAATAGTTTGCTGGAATCGTTGGAAGTACTGCCGTAGAAGTCCTCCGGCGTCGCTGTTTCATTTGCAACACTCCCACTGCTCACGCAGCCTCTAGTGTGTTGCATCCACCGGTTGAATCCGCCGTCGACAGCGGCCCGTTGTGCTATTTCTGACGTTGAAAGCGCTTGGTTCCCGCGACGGAAAGTTCAGAGTTAAGTGAACCGTATTGCCGATAGTTCAAAGTTAGATGAACCGCAGGTTCAGCTTTAAATGAGCAACCTTCCACAAAGACATTTCCCGGCAAGCCTCCCCACCGGTTCAGAGTTAGATGAACGTCGACAGCAAACGTCTTGTCAAAACCAAATGGGAATGTCTTGTATCCCGTTTGGTAATCGTCTAAACTGGACCCAGTTGGGTATCAATCGTTGCTCATTTGGGAGAATATCATGACGGCAGAAGCAGTAGCAGGACGGCCGCATTCGCGGCGGACGAAGCCAGGCGCTTCGGCGGCAAAGTCCGCAGTGGCCGCCAGGCTCGCTCACATAGGCACCAACGGGCTCGGCGCTCAGGAAGGCGATTTGACGTTTTTTCTCGGCCTCGCCCCGACCGAACAGTCCCGCCTGATTCGAGATGGCATGGAGGCGGTAATCGTCAGCCGAATCGCCACCGAGCTGCTGGAGATTCCCGTGCAAACTCTGCTTGCTAGTCTGCGCCTTCCCAGCAGCACGATCAATCGCAAGATTGCGCAGGGAGAGCGGCTCAGCGCGGGAGAGTCGGACCGTGCGGCTCGCACGATGCTGATTTACGCTCAGGCCAAGGACGTTCTCGAAGACGGCAGGCTGGCGGCTGAATGGATGCTGCGCCCGAACGTTGAGCTGGGTGGTGAACGTCCACTGGACACGCTGGATACGCAGACTGGAATCGATCGTGTGCGTGACATTCTGGTGCGTCTCGAACATGGCGTGACTGTATGAAGGTGTTTCGTCTTGCCAAAGAGAAGCCCGGCAAGTACCGGGCCGATGATCTGAGCGGCAACGGTGCTGCTCTGGCAGGCGGGCGCTGGAATCCGCGGGGAATGCCGGTGCTTTATACCTGCTGCCACGCGTCGACAGCGGTCCTCGAGGCGCGGGTCCATGCGTCAGGGTTGCTGCCTGTGGCCAACTTTTATCTGGTCACGCTGGAAGTGCCGGATAGGGCTGCATCGAGCGCTTACGTGCCTGATCTGCCTGATGACTGGAACGTTCTGGATCGGGATCCAGCGTCGACCGTAGATCTGGCGCGGCAGTGGCTCGAAGCCGGCAAGCGGCTTGCGATGAGGGTGCCGTCCGTTGTTTGCCCTAGTGACGAGAATCTGATTCTGAATCCCTTGCATCCGGGGATGAAACACGTACTAGTGCTGCACAAGCAGCGCTTCGAGCTGGACCGGCGGCTCTTCAAATAAACCCGGCGGCGATCGCGCTTGCGCATCGCCGCCAGACAGGACCATGACAGGCGGAGCGGCGGTATGAATCCCGTTGAAGCGAAAACGACCCTTGAGCAGCTGGCACGCGGCATTGATCCGGAGACGGGCGAAATCCTCGCGGGACAAAGCCCGTTCAACAACCCGCAGGTGATCCGGGCCTTGTTTTTTGCTGTCCAGGAACTCGATAAGCTCAGCGGTGATCCGGCGTCTGCCGGGCGAGCTGCCCGCGAGCGACCGCTTGAAACTTTGCACGTGCAAAGTTCCTCCCCTCGGACGCGACACAACGGACGAGCCTCCGTCCTCGTCAGGACGGGACGTTTTGTGGCGCGGCGCGGGCCGGCGTATCATTCAGCGCAAAACAAACCAGAGAACAATACGCATGACAATTGCTGGCTATGACAAACAGCGGGTTCGGGATCAGCTCGCGGTCGTGCTTTCGGCGGCAGGGCCGATAAGCAAATCGGAAAAGCTCAAGGGTCGTGAGCGGGAACTGGAGACTATTGACCGCGCGATTGGAGTGCCGGGTCGTAACATCTTCATCTATGGTGATAGGGGCGTTGGCAAAAGCTCCCTCGGGCGCACAGTTGCCTACGAGTATCAGAGTTCGGACAACCGGCCGATTATCGTTGGCGGTTCGCCCGATGAGACCTTCGAATCGATCATTGCCAACATTGCCAACGAGGCGATGGCTCGTTCGCACGTCACCAACATCAAGGAGCAGTCCAGCATCTCGCTTGAATGGCGAGGATTGAAGTGGCAGCAAGGACGGGAGATCAGCGCAAAGGATGTCAGGGATCAGCTAAGGACGATTGGCGACGCGGTGGGATTGCTTGAGGAAGTTGCGCGCATGCATTCGAAGCGGCCGGTTGTAGTCGTCGACGAATTCGACACGATCCCGGATGTCCGGGACCGAAACAGGTTCGCGGCGCTGCTCAAGGCGCTTGGCGACCGCGAGGTAGACCTGAAATTCATTTTCACGGGCGTTGGTCGATCACTAGAAGACCTCCTGGGCGCGCATCCTTCGGCATACCGACAGCTTGCGACGTTCGAGGTAAGTCGCTTAGGCTGGGACGCGCGACGCGAGATCGTGACGCAAGCCGCGCAGGAGTTCGGACTGGACGTGAATGACGACGTGAACTGGCGGATCGCGATTGTCAGTGACGGTTTCCCGCACTACGTGCATCTGATCACCGAACACTTGATCTGGCAGGCGTTCGATGACGACACCGATTGCGATAAATTGGAGGCGCAACACTACCAGCTTGGCCTGCGCCACGCGATCGAACAGATGGATGCCAGACTGAAGGGCCCTTACGAGAAGGCGGTGTTGCATCGTGCGCCCGAGTGGGAGGATCTCGTTTGGGCCACGGCCGACGGTGAGGACCTATTCCGGCAGAGTACCGACATCCAGCAGTCCTATAAATCGATTACCGAACGACGCGGGAGTCCCGTCGTGTTCGAGAACAGCAAATTCGCTGAATCGCTGCGCCGACTTAAGGCGGAAAACTATGGGTCCGTGCTCGAGGCGGTGCCACAGCGACAAGGCTGGTACACGTACCGCGAAAAGATGCTCCGGGGCTTTGTACGGATGCAGGCGGAGGCATCGGGTATCGAGCTCAATGGCGAGGCACCGCTGCAACGACAGCGAATGCATGTGCCCGCGAACATGCGAAGCGGATACCACGAAGCGCGTGTACCCGGAAATGTCCGCCTGCGGGACGACCGGAAGAAGTAAGA
>NZ_JARESO010000156.1:0-4555 GCF_046030175.1 Paraburkholderia sp. RL17-373-BIF-A | reverse complement strand
GGTCGCGCAACCGGGTCAAGTTACTGTTCTACGAGCGCACCGGCTTCTGGCTGATGCTGCGCCGCCTTGAGCAGGACCACTTCGTCTGGCCACGTCGACCACAGGCGGTAATCGAGTTGACGACCGAACAACTGCATTGGCTCCTTGAGGGCATTGACGTTGACGCAGTGCGCCGCCATCCATCACGGCGGTACCGCCACGCGAGTTGAACGCCGGGGCGTTCCCGGTAAAACAACGGGGCGGCTGGACGGTTACAAATTCCCGTAAACCCATCGCACGCAGTCCTTCGCTACCTTGGCAGCATGAACGAAGACGATTTCTCCCGATTGCCGTCGGCCGCCCAGGCCTATATCCGTGAACTCGAGACACGCAACCGGCAACTGGGCGAACGGGTTGCCCAGCTGGAGGAGCGGTTCCGCCCGGCACAGAGCAAACGCTTCGCGCCGAGCAGCGAGAAGCTCGGGGATCGCGTCTTCGACGAGGCTGAACAGATTGCCGCCACCGACGACGAGGACGCCGGCGATGTCGAAGACACGGTCGAGCTGCCCGATACTGGCCTGCCAGATGTACCCGGGCCGGCACGAAACAGACCCGGACGCAAACCGTTGCCGGCACACCTGCCACGTCAGCGCCTCGAATACGACCTGCCCGAAGAGCAGAAGGTCTGCCCGAGCTGCGCACACGCACTTCACCGCATGGGCGAAGAGGTCAGTGAACAGTTGCATATCGAGGTGAAAGCGTCCGCGCAGCAGCACGTGCGTTTCAAGTATGCGTGCCGCCACTGCGACCGCCATGCCGAACACACACCGGTGATCACCGCACCGATGCCAGCGCAGCCGTTGCCGGGCAGCAATGCCAGTGCGGCGATGATCGCTACCGTCACCGCAGGAAAGTACGTCGATGGTACGCCGCTGTACCGGATGGCTCACGCGCTCGCGCGCGCAGATATCGAAGTCGGACGTGGCACGCTGGCAAACTGGATCATCCGGCCCGCTGAACTGCATTACAGCCGGCTCTACGAGGCACTGCGCAGGACGCTGCTGTCGCAGCCATTGAACCGGAACATCCCAGCCTCCCGAGCATCTTCACGATCGTCGTCAGTTCTTCGACGTTAGCTTCGCCAAGGTCGAATTCGACACCGTTGGGCAGCTTCACGTGGACCGCGATGGTCATCGACGACATTGAAGGAGTCGGTGGCGCTGGCAACCACGGCGCCGGTGGTGCAGAAACGACGGGCACAAATACCGCTGGAGTACCGACATTCAAAGGGCCATCGGATGTTGATGCGGGCAGATCGACCGGAAAGCCGTCGCCCGTCATCGGGTCCGGATCTCCCGGTGCCTGCAAAATCTGCAGTTGCTGATAGCGCGCTATCCATCGGCGCAACTGGTTCGCATTGACGCCGTGATCCATGGCCGTTCGTGCAACAGACACGCCTGGCTTCAGGCACAGTGCGACCAGTTCCCGCACAGCATCTTCGCCATATTCCCGCCGGCCATCGCGCTTATGGCCGACTACCAGCCTGCTTCGAAGGTCTTGTTTCTCTGTCATTGAGGTCTGAGTGCATGTGTCCACGCGGACACCTGGCTTCAGACCTTCCGCTCCTCAGTGGAAGGGCGTCGTTAAATGACGGCTTACGAATGATCCACCTCGAAGCCGCGCTCCGCAATCATCTCCTCCAGATTGCGCAGGCTCAACGAATACGCCACATACCAGCGTACGCACAGCAGAATCACGTCCAGCGGGTAGGGCAGCCCCTCAGTACCTTGCCAACGCCCGTGGGCAGCGCCTTGCGCGGTGTCTTCGTCTTGCCATCATGTTCGCCATGTGTTTTGCTCCGACAGATTCTACCTGACTGCGTTATTGCGACAGAGCCTCATTCTTTCCTAAACCCAATTTGCATCCCGGGCGGTAATATCGACAAGCGGCGCTTCCCCCGCGCCGCTCCTTCGGTCACGTCATGGAGTTAGCCGCAGATTGTCTGCGGCTTTTTTTCTCCCTGCCGCGCTCAGGTCAGGGGCGAGGCGATCGTCCAGTTCGCACGTCCGGAAAGCCGGGCGGTGCGTTGGAAAACTATATCCCAATGTTCGGATTCGGCCTTGTTCGGATGGGGGATCATCTCATTAGCCTGCCAGGAGTACCTACACTATGCCTGTTGTGACTGCGCAAACTTTTGCGAGAGCCTTTTTCGGTAAAGGTCATGTTGATGGCCAGGCAATCTGTTTCGCGGGCGGAACGCACGAAGCCTTCCGGCGGGGCGCGAACGGAAAAAGCGTTCCCACTTTTAGCAGGGAGGTCTTCCGGCGCGTCACGGACAACGCTGAAGAAAGCATGGGAAAACTGGCGGGGGACTTCGATATTTCATGCTCACGTGGGACCGTGACGGCGACGATCACCTTGTTGACCGCTTTTATTGGACTGCTCATCGAGCGGGTTTGCAAGAGCATCAGCAGTCACCAGAAAGAAGACGCCGTAACACACGCGGTAGTCGATCTTCATGAAAGAATCCTATCCGGTGAGTCCGGTAACGCTTTCTTGTCCAAGGGCCCGGGCAATCGTTCCGTTTCAATAGGGTTGAAACACGGGGGTGAGCTGGAGGTTTCCGAGGACACAGACGAGAACGGCACAGTCCTCACCATTACTGTGAGAACTGGCGCGACGTCTGAGTCTTTTGCCATCAAGGATGGCACCATCGATGACCTCAGGGCAGTTCTGGAACAGGACATTGTTCGCCACGAGGCAGATCATCATCTGTACGGGGAAGCCGTTAAACGCATCCCGGGAGTGAAACAGGTTTTACTCCGAGGGGGCAAGTTGGACCTGAAGGGGGAGAACCTGAGCGGGATGGACCTCAGCGGGATGGACCTGCGCGAGGCGAAACTGAGCGGGGCGGAGCTGTTCGAGGCGAACCTGAGCCGGGCGAAACTGAGCCAGGCGAAACTGAGCGGGGCGAACCTGAGCCGGGCGAACCTGAGCGGGGCGGATCTGCGCTGGGCGGACCTGCGCGGGGCGAACCTGAGCGGGGCGAACCTGAGCGGGGCGGACCTGCGCGAGGCGAACCTGAGCGGGGCGAACCTGAGCGGGGCGAAGCTGAGCGGGGCGGCCCTGAGCGGGGCGAACCTGAGCGGGGCGAACCTGCGCGGGGCGAACCTGATCCTGGCGAACCTGCGCGAGGCGAACCTGCGCGGGGCGGACCTGAGCCGGGCGGAGGTGCGCGGGGCGAACCTGAGCGGGGCGACCTTGCATCAGACGACGTTCTCGCTGGGAGCTCTTTTGCACTACTCTCATCAGTTTACCGATGAAATGCTTTCCGGGATCGTCTTCGCTGGGTTATCAGAGGACCTGGGCCGTTCGGAGATACGCGATATTCTCTTTAACCACCGGAACAATCCTCAATCGGGCAGCATCCTGACTGCCATAGACTCGCGTTTAAAGGGTGAAAACAAACTCCGCTGTATGGAACTGGCTATCAAGGCGCTTGACGACGCCATGAACGCAGGTGTCAGGGATCCTGATGTTGATGCCGTGGTCACAGAGTTCCTGTTCGGTCATCCTGAGTATCAGCAAAGTGATGTAATCCAGTCTTTCGTTCAGAAGGCGGTTGGCAGGCTGTTCCTGAGCTCTCGGGACGTTTCCCTCACGCTGGATGGCTGGTCCTCGCACGGACTGGGGATCATGCTCGACCATGCCCAGGCGCAGCTGGCACAACCGGCACCCGGGGGATACGCATGGGCTCGTGCGAACGGCTTCGGTTTGCTGCAGATACTGGAGGCGGCCGGGCAGCACCCGGAGCTGCGTGAAAAGGCAATGGCGCTGCGCAAGCATTACCTGGGGGTGCTTCCTGCAACACTGGTCCAGTTTGCAGAGAGTAACGCTCAGGACATAGGTGAGGAGCCGACATATTATTTTCCGTTGATTGCCCGAGACCGGGAGGTTTGCCTCCTGGTGAGCAGCGATGATTACGGGAACGGTATGCGCGCGCCCGGGGAGCCGGGTGACAACCTCGGCAGTCTATACGTTACGGCAGACTGGAGCCGCGAGAATGTGCCCCGTCACGAGGCCTATCCGGTGTACACGACCGACCACCTTGCCCAGTTCCCCGTGTTGCAGGCCAGAAGCATCGCGCGAGCCGCGAACCAGGCGTTAGAGAACATGGTCAAGTGCCTGCTTCCTCCGGTGTATGTTGGAGGATACCTGCTCGGATCCTCCAGCGGAGCAAAGCAGGATTGGACAACTGCGTCGATCCAGAGGGATCTGAAGCTGTTCATCATGCCGCTGATTGGGCGTGATCCTGATCCTGACGTTATCGTGACGTACGGTGCGTTTTCGGATGTGCGTGTTTCAGAAGACACGCTGAAACAGCTCTTTACTGAGGCCGAGAAAGTGCATGGTCCCATGAACGATGTCGAAAGGTCTTTTTACCTCAGAACACAGGCAGCCGCACTGTCGTACGCAAGCAGTACGAAGTTGTTTGGCAAGGAAGTGGATTCGCCAGAAGCGCTGCGTGCGCTGGCGGCCGCGATGCTCAATGCTGCCGATGACCTGGATCCTGGTG
>NZ_JARESO010000155.1:0-4558 GCF_046030175.1 Paraburkholderia sp. RL17-373-BIF-A | reverse complement strand
TACAGATCCATATCCCGAGGTGCACCCAGTTTTATCTGTGCGGCACGCTTCTGTGCGCTGACTGTCTGCTTGCTCCGATTCAGGATTGCTGCGATCTCATTGATCGTGCGTCCAGAGACAAAAAGCCGAATGACCTCCGCTTCTCGTGGAGTCAGTCGAACCGGGTTCGATATTCCCGCCCTACGCGCGGCATCACGGTCACATGCAGCAAAGCTGGGCGAGACGTATGGATGACCTGCGCAGGCGGCATTAATCGCTTCGACGAGATGGAGTGGCCCATCATTTTTACTGACGAGGCAATCAATACCGAGACGAACGACCGCAGATCTGACTAGTCCGAGGCTGTCGATCGCGGTGAACAGCACGATCGACAAGCTAGGGTAGCGCCGGCGAATTGTACCCATCAGGACGAGTCCGTCCGAAGGCGATCCTGGCATAACGTATTCGCAGATCAGCAAATTGCAGGATGTTCGCTCGAGCGTCTGATAGAGTTCACACACATTTCCTGCGTGCAGGACATTCACACTCGCGGAATGAAACGCCTTCGTCAGTACGTGTTCTACACCGACCCTAGTCATCGGGTGGGTGTCGGCAATGACTATGTTCATGCTGCACCATCATTCTTAGAGGCTTTGTTCGAATTCGGCCTTGTTAAGCCGATGCGACGTTGTAGGTGGGCTGTCCCAACGCGTTGTGGTTGAGGACGATGCAAGTGGAGCGAGAAGAAGCGAGCAAATTGTCGGCGGGCAAGTACCGAGCCCTGCGTACCGTATGAGCGACGCGCATGTGTCCATTCGGGCATGACCTTCCCGACAGATCCCGCTGCACAGCTTCGCCGAGACCGGCTCTCAGCTGAATGGCGCGGGGCTCAACCGCGCGACGCATTCTGTGTCAGGTTTCATGCTAGGGTTAGCAAGGAAGGACTCAACCACGGCTTGGACGCATGGCGATTGTGGCGTAACAAAATGCCCGATGCCGGGAACAATAATAGTCGTCGAATTAGCTAAGGACCTCCCTGCGTATTTCGCCCACATTGGTGAGGTCTTGCTGTCGAACGTGCCATCAATGATTAACGTCGGTATAGTGCTGGTGGTAATGTCGCGTATGGAACGAGACGATCTAGGAACATCCCACACCGCGCAATCTTCTGTCGCGAATGGGAGTTGCGGCGTTTGAGAAAGAACTGAATCCGGAAAATTGGGAAATGCTAGTCGCCCCTGAGTTAGTATTTCCGATTGAGGCTCGTACGGAATCCACTCGCTACAAAACACGCCGTAGGTCAAGCCATAAGCTTGGATGCTCTGCGGTGCCGGCCCTGCCAGTGCAGCGCGGCTTGCGGCAATCTGAACCGGGTCGCCATTGGTCAACTCCTGGATCGCCGAGGGTATTGAGTAGAAACTTGATCGACCGTTCGCCACGAACCAGTCGACAAGTGCGCCACCATCAAGCACCACTTTTATCGGCGGCCCTCCCGGCTGATACGTGCTGGTCGTCGTCAGCGGGTGCTCCTCAAGCGCTCGGACTTGGCTGGTGAACTTGACCTTTACATCGCCATAGCGTGAGGCACAGGAAGGCTGCGCGGCGCACGCATCAAAGAGATTGTTGAACCCCTCACCAGCACTAGTCCAAGGCCAGCTCAAGCTCGCCACACTCGGAGGCACAACGGAGTCGATGGTTACACTCACCAAGTGCTCCGGGTGCGTGCGCATAAGCGTAAGCGCAACGTAAGTGCCATAGGATGTACCGAAGATGCTCCATTTTGACAAGTTAAGGACCTTTCCCAAGTCAACAAAGTCCTCAATGTTCTCGAACGTGTTGTAGGCGCTCAGGTCGACTCCATCAGAGATCAATCGATCGTGACATGCCTTAGTCGCCGCGACGTGAAGAGCCTTAGTCGACGGCGCACCGTAGACAAGGCTGACCGCCTTTGCATTGAATGCGTCGATTTCAGGACACAGAAGAGCGGGCGTGGCGTCCAACGTTCCACGCTGCGCCGACACGATCAGATCCTGCGTCCTGTTAAGAGTTGGAACGAGGAAGCCAGCATCAACCATAGCATCCCCGCCGGGGCCGCCAGCTATAAGAAAAACAGGTTCGTGCTGCGGAGGTTGCACTACGGACGGGATTATTGCGACGGATATACTAATAGTTTTCGCGTTCGGTCGCTGGCGATTCTCCGGAACCACCAATTGTCCGCACCGCGCATTAGCGAAGGCTGGAGACGACGCTACCCGCGAGGGGCATGTGCCAATCACAAACTTGGCTGAACCGTTATTTGGCGAATCCCCACATCCCGCCACAAAGAAAGTGAAGGCGGCAATCAATAACAATTTGCACTTGCCCACCATGGCTCGCAAGATCTCGCTCATTCTCATCTCCAAATTAGTAAGGGCAGCGCCGCACCGACGTCTGCGCCGCCCGAGGAGGCTCTCCATGGAACGGTACGAACAATTTAGGAGTCCCAACCTGCGGCATAGCTGACACACCATGCGAATACAGACTTCAAGAGGGCGGACCTCTTTCTGCGCCCCCCGATCTCGAATGAAGAACGGAACCTGATGCCTTTAATGGGAAGTGTCGAATGGCACATCGGTTAACACCGCCCCGCAGCGTGTATCTGGCGCAACAGGATTCGAGAGGAAAGATGCCACGATGTTCTGAATGCATGTTCTGGCGGGTGTATCTGTGGGCAGTTGAACCTGAAACAACGCTCCATGCCCCGAGCCAGGAACAGTAATTACGGTCGCATTCGACAACGTGCTGGCTGCATAGATACCCCATTGGGGGGCGCTTTTTCCATCGAAACTACCATTTAGCACGAGTGTGGGAATTGAGCTGTTGGTGACCTGACGAACTGAACTCGAGGCCCGCGGAACGTTCCATACAGCGCAATCTTCAGTCATGAATGGCAGTCCAGGTGGCTGGGAAAGCACAGTCTCCGGATAAGCCGGGAAAGCGGATCGCCCTTGGGATAAAATTCCAGAGGCGGGCTCGAATGGCACCCACTCGCTGCAAATCACGCTGTACATAAGTCCATAGCCGACCATACCCCTCCCGACAGGGCTTGCAGCGACCGCTCGCGCTTCAGCGATTTTTTGCGGGTGTCCTATAACCAACTCGTGGATCGCCGCCGGAACTGAAGGTATTGGCACGACCGGATCGGGAAGCGACCCTATCCAATTGAGTATTGCTCCTCCGTCGAGGACGACGGGCGTCGTCGTCTCCGTTCCTGGGACGGTCACCGTCATCGTAAGCGGATTGGCCTCAAGCTTCTGGACCTGCGTCGTGAACTGTGAGGCAAGATCGCCGTACTTGGCGGCGCAGCTTGGCTGACTTGCACACGTTCGAAAGATATTATTGACGGCCTCGTTGGCATTCGTCCACGTCCACCCCAAGCTCACGACGCTGGGAGGCAGCACAGCATCGATAATCACGCTGCGGATGCCTTCCGGATGATCGCGGATCAGACTGAGTGCGAGATCAGTACCGTAAGACAAGCCGTACAGATTCCACTGGCCAATCTTGAGCGCCTTGCGGAGGTCAACGAGATCTGCCTCGCTCTCGATAGTATTGAAGTTGCGCAGTTCAATGCCCTGCGCTACGAGACGATCGTGACACGCCTTGGTTGCGGCTACGTGCAGAGCCTTATGTTGAGGCGAGTCATGGGGCAGGCTCACGGCAGAAGCCATCGCATCATCAACTTCGGGACAGGCAAGATTCGGCAGGGTATAGGCAACGCCACGCTGGTTCATGATGATCAAATCGCGACGCGCGTTGAGACCTGCTTTGACAAGGTCCGGCGCTTGGGCGATTGCATTTGCCCCCGGTCCTCCCGCCATGTAGACGATGGGATCCGACTGTGCCGGCTGAGTCATCGAGGGGATGATCGTGACAGGAAGTTGAACCTTCTCTGTGCTGCGGTGGCTTCGATCTTGAGGAGCGGTCAGCGTCCCACACGTCGCATTAAGAGTTGCCAGTACCGCCGCTTGCTCGACCGGACAGCCGCCCCGTTCAAACGTCGCAGACGCATCCGAAATCGATTCGCCACTCGAACCGCAGGCGGTACAGACCAGCGATGAAACTAGCGCGAGAGCCCGCACGGCCGGTCGGACTCTTCTATCAGCCCCCATCTTCCGACGACAGGTCCGGGCGATGAAAAGCCAACCGAGGATTGCGATATGTGCAGTGGTAGCGATCACTTTCGTCTTCCTGTCGATAGACCACGTTCGTCGTTGGATCAACGGATCGTCCAATGTGCCCATACATCGGCACACTGGCAGGTGGAACACATCCAAACGCATCCCACTACCAACCTCGAAATCAAATCTTGCTAACCGCTGAGATGAAATTACAAGAAATCCGCCAACTCAGCACGTTGCACCGTGTGGCGGTGTACCTGTTACCCAGTATTTCATCTTCTAGGAAAAGTACTTCGGAATAAGAGCATATTCTTTATTGTTTCGTCTGCTACCTGGTCAAACGGCAACCAATTCGGGTTGTGCAGCCCAGACGTGAACTGCTCACCGAGTTCCGACCTGAATACTTGGCGCACATCGTT
>NZ_JARESO010000154.1:0-4605 GCF_046030175.1 Paraburkholderia sp. RL17-373-BIF-A | reverse complement strand
CCCTCTGCTTTGTGTGGCCAAGCGATTTCTGTGGTCTTGGCGCTGATGAGCTGCTTCCGGCGGAGATCCTCGCAGTCTGAAGACCACAGAAGCAGGTCTCAATTTGAGGAGCAATATTACCTTTCCGCTTTCTCGCGGAAGGAGGACTCCTCATGTTCGATCAACTTTTCAAGGACCCGGCTGCAGTTGCCCGTCACACCACCGCGCCGCTCTACCGCGAGCGGGTTCGATACCTCGAGTACATGCAACGCCATCAGGCTTCCCGCAAGACCTTGATTCGCAATGCAACGTACATGATGCGGATAGGAGAGGCATTGAGATGGACGTTACCGGATTCCTTCACCGCTGCTCAACTTGGCAAGCTCGCAGATCGATGGCGTAACCGTCGAGCGACTAATCCTACCCGCACCGATGGGGAAGCATCCCGAACGGCGTATGTATCGACAGCGACGAACTGGATGCGTTTTCTTGCACGACTGCAAGCGTTGACCGGCGAGCAGCCTGGGTCGGAACAGATCGCGGCCTACGCTCGCTTCATGCGCGACGAGCGTAATCTCTCTGCACTAACAATTCGCACGCGTAGCGGTCGCGCCTCCGAGTTTCTCCGGCTCGCCAATGCCGAGGGCTATGACATCCGTCGACTTGACTGGAAAGCCATCGACCTCATTCTCGCCTCGAAGGGAAGCCGCGATGGTCTGACGCGCGCGTCGATGCAAACCTATGGCTACAACATCCGCAGTTTCATCCGCTACTTGGAAGAACACGGGCAATGCCGACCCGGTTTATCGTCGTCGATACAACCGCCGCGGGTATATCAAGGCGAGGCAGTACCTGCCGGTCCGTCCTGGCCGGAAGTCCTTCGTGTCCTTGAGAATCTCGAGGCAAACCGGCCCGGCGCGATTCGTGATCGCGCGATCTTGATGATGTTCGCGGTGTACGGATTGCGTGTGGCCGAAGTGCGCCGACTGTGTCTCGACGATTTTGACTGGCAGGAAGCGCTTTTTCGCGTGCATCGTTCCAAGCAAAGCCCACATGTTGCTGTGTTTCCATTGGCCGGCGACGTAGCGGATGCTCTTGCGAGGTACCTGCGCTTTGTTCGAGTGAAGTCTGATCGGCGGGAGCTGTTTCTCCAGTTGCGTAGTCCATATCAACCACTTGGCAGCAGCGCGATCTGGCAGGTTGTGAATCGTCAGCTGAGGCCAATGGATCTGTTGATCAAACACAAGGGACCGCATTCCTTGCGGCACGCGTGTGCGACCCAGCTTCTCGGACGAGGTCTAACGATGAAGGAGATTGGAGATTTCCTCGGACACTGCCATCCCGCCACCACGGCGTTATACGCGAAGGTCGATATCAACGGCTTGCGCCAGGTGGTTGACGTTGATCTCGGGAGGTTTCTATGAAGCTCGCTGACGTAGTCTCACTGTATATGCAGGTTATCCACGCCAGTGGATGTAAGGGCGATAGTATTCATGGCGTGCTTGTCTTGTTTGCCAAGTACGTGGGAGGTGAGCGGGAACTCAGTTCGATTTCGCAGACGGAGGTTCGAGCATTCCTCGATGGGAATCTACCGCTCAGCCGCTATTGGCATCGCAAGCATTCTGCTCTCGTGGGCTTCTTCCGCTTTGCGCTCGCACGCGGCCTGGTATCTGCCATTCCTCTACCTGCCAGGACACCACGTTGCTATCAGGATTTCCAGCCCTATGTGTATTCCGAGGACGACGTCGACCGACTGATCGCTGCGCTTGAGTGTGCCCGCGCGACGCCGATTGAAGCACGCACCCTTCGGGTCCTCGTGCTGCTTTTATACGGGACCGGCCTACGACTGTGCGAAGCACTGCACCTATGCCTCGCAGATGTGGATTTGCCGCAGCAGATGCTCACGGTTCGCGACACGAAGTTTTACAAGACACGATGGGTTCCAATTGGAATGCAACTCGTCCACATCCTGCACGAATATATGGTGGCGGTTCACACATCCATCAGCATCGAAACTCGCGACGACACGCCACTGTTTGTCCGTCGTGACGGTGGTCGGCCAACCGGGAGCGGCATCCGACGCGCATTTGCAAGGCTCAGGTCAAAGGCTGGCGTTCGGCGCAACGACGGCGCCCGGTATCAGCCGCGTTTGCACGATATGCGGGCAACGTTCGCTGTACATCGCTTGACCACCTGGTATCAGCAAGGTGCCGACGTGCAGCGACTTCTTCCTCTGCTGTCGACCTATCTCGGACACGCGAGCATAGCGGCCACCCAGGTCTATTTGCCTATGTCGCCAGAACTTCTCGTGGAAGCGTCGAACCGTCTCGGACGATACGTCGCGCTGGAGAGCCAGTCATGAACGATCTGAACCTGTTGGCCCCATGGATTAAACGCTTCCTGGCCGATTACCTCGTCACGGTAAGATGTGTGGCGCGAAGCACGCAATTGAGCTACCGCGACACGCTGGCCAGGCTCATTCGCTACGTGGCGGGCGAACTCCGAACGCGTCCTGACCTGCTGAAGCTCGACGACATCAGCAGAGACCTGATCAACCGATTTCTCCCAACAGCGACGACCGGTAAAGCTGTGGGCGCGAGAACCCTCAACCAACGTCTCGCGGCCATACATAGCTTCGCGCGATTCGTGGGCGAATACGGACCAGAGCACCTGGAATGGTCCGGGCGTGTCTTAGCGATCCCATTCCGTAAGTTCGCACGCCCCGAGATTCCCTACCTTGAGAAACCCGAGATGGATGCACTTCTTGCTGCGGCAGACTTACGAACGGCACAGGGAAGGCGTGACCATGCGCTGCTGATGTTCCTGTACAACACTGGTGCGCGAGCGACAGAAGTTGCACAGGTTAAGGTTGAGGATCTGCAATTGCAGTCGCGAGATGGCAACGGCAACGCGTTTGTCAGATTGCTGGGCAAAGGCAACAAAGTTCGATTATGTCCCCTCTGGCCGCAAACGGCAGCGGAGATCTCGGCACTGATTGTTGGTCGGCCAGCTGACCAGCATGCATTCTTGAACCGGCGTGGTACGTCGATTACTAGATTCGGAGTCCACTCACTGGTGGAGCGCTGCGCGAAGCGCATCGAGGCGAGGTTCCCTGCAGTCGGTGCGAAGCGGGTCAGCCCGCACACGATTCGCCATACAACGGCCACCTACCTCCTGCGCTCGGGTGTCGACATCAACACCATCCGCGCGTGGCTCGGCCATGTGTCGCTCAACACCACCAACATTTACGCACAGATCGACCTGGAGATGAAGTCGCGTGCCTTGGCGCAACTGCAGCCATCCGGCGAGGCGCCGCGGCGCCGAATGGAATCCGACCTGCTGCGATTCCTGCGCTCACTTTAACTGGATTTCTGTGGTCTTTAGACTGCGAGGATCTCCGCCGGAAGCAGCTCATCAGCGCCAAGACCACAGAAATCGCTTGGCCACACAAGATGTGAACCGTCACTGTCTTGAAGCGCGCGAGCTCATAGGGCTGTGCCGGCAGCGGCTGCAGTGCCGGCGCGTCCAGCTGGGCGAATGCGCTGGCGCGACATCCCGGCAGCTTCTGGAACGGCCTCTCATTCAGGTTCTTGAGCAGCGGGCGGATCGCCTCATTGACCGAGTGGACCGACTCAAACCGGTGATGACACAGGCGCGCCATGATCCAGCGTTCGACCACCTGGACCGCAACCTCTACCTTCGGTTTGTCCTGCGGACGATATACGCGTGCAGGAAGGAATGACGTGCCGTAGTGACGCGCAAAGTCCAGCACGGTGTCGCCGGCGCGAGGTTCATAGCGGTCGGGATCGGCAATCATCGCGCGCGGGTTATCCGGCACGATCAGCTGCGGCACGCCGCCATAGAAGGTCAGCGCACGTGCGATGCCGCCCAGCCAGTCCTCCATCGTTTCGGCTGGCGTCGCGCATGCGAACGTGTAACTCGATGCGCCCATGGCTGCCACGAAGATGTGCGCGCGGCGTCCAGTCGTCAGCGGCAACGTGGGGCCGGCGAAGTCGACAAACAGTTTCTCGCCGGCGCGGTGAATCTGACGCATCGAGCGCTTCAGGCGTTTCGTGAACGCCTTGTAGTGCTCGCAGAACTGCGTATAGCGGTAGGTCTGCCGGTCCGCGAACTCGGCCTGGTACTCCTCCCACAGCAACGTCAGCGTCATGCCCTTGCGACGCAGCTCCTGGTGGATGCGTCCGTAGTCGGGCTGGGCGTAGCCTGCTGGCCCCGTGGGCTTGCCGAGGAGCCGCCGCTCGAGGTCGCCTTCGTCCATATCGCAGGCGCTTGCCCAGTCCAGCCCGGCGGCACCGGCCAGTCCTATGTACTTCGTGACCACGCCCTTGGATATGCCCAGTGACGCGGCGATCCTCTCGTGCGAGAAACCGCCGTCGAATTTAAGTCGTAAAACGTCCTTGATCATGCGCATGTTCATCCGGTGCGCGGGCATGCTCTCTCCGGCAAAAGCCGGCGAGCATAGCCCGCGTAGTTGATGTCATGCGCAACGCCAATCCTGCCTTCCGGTCCGCTCGGTCACGTTCCCGAAATGCCCGGTCACGTTGCCGAAATCGCCGGTCACCATCCCGAAACGGCCGGTCACGTTCGTCCGAAATACGCAATAAG
>NZ_JARESO010000153.1:0-4664 GCF_046030175.1 Paraburkholderia sp. RL17-373-BIF-A | reverse complement strand
GGCAGGAGGCCGGTCGCCTTCGCGGACACTCACGCAACAAACCTGGGACCGCGATGCGGGCATGGCTCAGGTATCTCGTTTTCTGCGGGTTGATTGACGCTGGACTGGAAGCTGCGATTCCTTCGATGCCTCGATGGAAACACGCGTCACTGCCGGTCCATCTTACGGCCGAGGAAACCGAGCGAGTACTCGGCGCAGCATTGGACAGCAGTCCACACGAGCTGCGCAACCATGCCATCCTGCTGATCCTGGCGAGAATGGGATTGCGAGCCTGCGAGGTCCGGCACCTGACGCTCGACGATATCGACTGGGCAGAGGGGTTCGTGGAGATCGGCCCTGGGAAGTCCCGCCGCGAACGACGCCTGCCTTTGCCCCGGGATGTTGGTGAGGCGCTATATGCTTATCTCCATCATGAGCGTCCTTTCAGTCCCTGTCGCACGATCTTGCTGAGCACCAAAGAGCCATACGGGCCAATTCTGGACTCTTCGGTCATATCGGGAACCGTCCGTCGCGCGATGGCCCGATCAGGCGTGGTGGGTATCCCGGCCGCTGCACACGCGCTGCGCCACTCGGCGGCAACCCGGATGGTGTGCCGGGGAGCGAGTTTCAAAGACGTTGCCGATGTGCTGGGACATGTTTCGCTGGGGACGACGGCGATCTACGCCAAGCTCGATGTTGCCACGCTCGTGCAAGTGGCACTGCCATGGCCGGGAGCGAGATCATGAACGGCCCCCTGGAATTGCGCAGCCATCTTGATGCCTATCTTGCTGTTCGGGAGGCGCTGGGATTTAACGATGCAGCCAGAAAGGTCCTGCTGAGAAACTTCATTGAGTGCGTGATCTCCCCTGACGGGCGGTGGCCGATTGACGCTCAATTCGTGGTGAACTGGGCATGCGGGCCATCATCCGTCCGAGGTCCTGCTGCGCAGGCAAGCCGCCTCTCCACGGTCAGAAGATTCCTTTGCTATCTGCGGGCCAGCGTTCCCGAAACGCAGATTCCCGGGCCCGGGTTGCTTGCGCGGCCGCAGAGGCATCGGCCCTACATCTTCACGCAACAGGAACTCGTCAGGATCCTTGATGCCGCCGCCGCGATGCGGCCCCGTCGCACGCTGCGGCCGCACGTGTACGTGTCGATGATCGGCCTGCTGGCCAGCACCGGAATACGCGCGGGCGAGGCCATCCGGTTGACCAGCAGCGACGTGCTACTCGACGCTGATCCGCCGAGGATCCTGGTGCTCGAGACCAAGTTCCGCAAGTCGAGGATCGTGCCGCTGCATGTGACGGCGGCGGAGAAGTTAAAGGCCTACGTGCGGCTTCGCGAGCAACTGGGATATGCGGGGCTGTCGGATCTGTTCTTCATGTCCGAAATCGGAACGGCGATCAACTACGGATTCTTCGCGACCTGGTTTACGCGTACGGCGCGCCGGCTAGGCATGCTGCCGTCTTCCGGCGCACGGCAACCAACCCTCCACAGCCTTCGTCACACGTTCGCCGTCGAGCGACTGACCCAATGGTGCCTGGCGGGGGCGCCAGTCCAGCAATGGATACCCAATCTGTCTGTATATCTGGGACATGTCAGTCCCGTGGAAACGTACTGGTACCTAACCGCGACACCAGCGCTCCTGCTGACCGCGGCGACGGCATTTCGGGAATACGCCAGCCAGGGAGTAACGAAATGAAGACCACCACCATGATCGGCCCACTGCTGCAGGGCTTCTTCGTCGAGCATCTGCTTGCACATAAACACGTCAGTCCTCGGACTGTTTCAAGTTACCGGGATACGTTTCGCATGTTGCTCCAGTTTGTGCGGGATCGAACCCACACCGAACCTTCATCATTGCGCGTGGCCGCGCTGGATGCGCCAACCATTCTGTCGTTTCTCGATCATCTGGAATTTGCGCGACACAACTCAGCACGTTCGCGCAACGTCAGGCTTGCAGCGATTCGCAGCTTCTTCCGATGGGTTGCGCTGTGCGATCCAGAACTGGCTGGGCTGGCCACACGCATTCTTGCCATACCTGCGAAGCGGACCGATCGACGGCTTGTGCAGTCGCTCAGCCGCGCCGAAGTTGATGCGGTACTTACTGCGCCTGACCGGTCCCAATGGCTCGGGCGCCGTGATCATGCATTGCTGCTGACGCTGTATAACACCGGCGCTCGTGTTTCCGAAATCACGGCGCTTGAGCAGGCGCAGGTTCAGTTCGGCAGCAGCACGGTCATTAACCTGAAGGGCAAAGGCCGCAAGGAGCGGAGCATCCCCCTGTGGTCAAACACCGCCCAAATCCTGAAGGCATGGTTCCGTGAACTGGAGGGTGCCCACACGTCGCTGGCGTTTCCCAGTCACCGCGGCCGGCAGCTATCGCGTAACGGTGTCGACTACATTCTGCAACAGGCCGTCAGCCGGGCAAGTTCGCATTGTCCAGGCCTGATGGACAAGCGAATTTCTCCGCATGTCGTGAGGCACACGACCGCCGCACATTTGCTGCAGGCTGGCATTGACATCAGTATCATCGCCCTCTGGCTCGGTCACGAGAGTATCGAGACCACGCACATCTACATCGATGCTGACCTGGCAACAAAGGAGCGAGCCCTTGAGAAGCTCGCGCCCACAGACGCAACTTCACTTAGGTTTAAGCCCACCGACAGCGTGCTTGCCTTCCTGCAACAACTCTGATTATCTACAGTTGATCCGCCGGCAATCCAGAAACATCGGATCGTCAGCGGACCAACTGTGTACAAACCGGAACTGTGCCTAAAAGCGTTTATCCTCTGCAGAGCATAAACGCTTATCTTGGCTCAACCCCCTTCAGGTCAGAGTCGGTGTGCGTGACCCAGTTCAACGCACCCTTCGCCGCCGCCTGCTTGGCGGGGTCTGTCTCCCACTTCCAGGGGAGGTTGTAGTTCACCGGCTCGATCCCGCCAAACCCGTAATCGCTCAGGTAGCGGTCGTACAGCTCGGCGCGCTTGCGCTTGGTGTCGATGGCATCCATCACGTTCGCGTCGTACTTCACTCTCTTTGGGTCGGATTCCCCGCCGCTTGCGGCGTAGAAGTAGACTTTGTGGATGAGCGAATACATCCATAAGAGCCATAACGTAACGGTGCTGATGTATCACCTGGTGTTTCCGGCGAAGTACCGCAGGGCGGTGTTCGACGAACGGGTGGACGAGGTGTTGAAGGAGGTATGCCTTGAAATTAGCGAGCGCTACCAGATCAAGTTTCTGGAAATTGGAACGGACAAGGACCACGTCCATTTTCTCGTGCAGTCGGTGCCAACCTACAGCGTGACGAGGATCGTCACGCTGTTGAAGAGTCTGACGGCGAGAGAGATATTCAGACGGTGTCCGCAGGTGAAGAAAATCCTGTGGGGCGGGGAGTTCTGGACGGACGGCTACTTCGCGAGCACGGTCGGCAAGCATGGCGACGAGGCGATGATAGGTCGATACGTCAAGAATCAGGGCAAGGAGTATCACAAGCTCCACTCAGATCATCAGCTCGCGCTGTTTTAAGATACCCCGCCCCTTGGGGCGGGGTCGTTCATTTGCGCGACTGCGTTGGCATCGCCATCGCCCACCGACCAGCTCGCAGTGATTTCTGCCCGGGCATCTGGGTCCGCCGGCAGATCGGGCGCGGGGAAGTGCGCCGAGCCAAACACCGGCGCCTTGACGACGGTCGCATCCGACGGCGTCGTGAGTAGATACCGTTCGCTCGGAAACACCATGGCATCGGCTGTAAAAATCACGCCGTCGGCGGCCTTGGACGCAAGGTTCGCCCCCATGGCAGCCAACACCAGGCCAGTCAACAAAAAAGCGCGCAGCGGATAGCTGATGTACATGTTGGTGACCAGTTCGGGCAAGGTATCCCGATCAGTGAACACACCGAACGACTTAGTTCCGGGCCACGTATCAGTGATGCAAAGCGTTGGCACCCCACTAATAGTAGGAAACGCGAGTGCTCCCCGTGCGCTAATTTTAATTTGCTTCGCTCGGCCATAGGATTCCCCAGGGTGGGGCTTCCCACACAGTGCCCCAAAACCTTACAGGTAACCGACGCGCGCCCTATGCTGAATCAAACCGGAAAGGGGGGCGAAAAATGGCGGACACTTTTGATCTCTTCAAAGAAGTGGATGCTCGCGGTGACGGGTGGCCTTTTGATCAGCAACGCGGTTCTACAGAGATCGTCGATTATGTCCATGGCCAACAATCGATCACGACAAACCCTCGTTCGCTAAGATGAGTATTCGCTAACCTTAATAAAGCGTAAGAGTTGGTAGGGCGTTCCCGCCGAAAGCCAGCCTCACCCCCGGAAAATATCCACTTTGGTCTCCAGGCACTTTCGCAGGCTCAGATCGTTCGCTCCAACCTCGAACCAGCCTCCCGGCTTCTGATAGAAATCTAAACCACGCCCGATTTTGATGATCCAGCCGTTGTCGAGGCGGATCTCCCGGTCATGGATGTTGGGGTTGAGTTTCACTTCCAGCTCGACATCCAGCTCCAGCAGACTTTGCTTAAGTTCTTCGAGTTTTTCGGCAATTTCGGCCAACTGCGTCGTAAGTGAGCGTGAGCACGTAGGTCGATGGGAATTTGGGGCGTTTTGAGCAACTAAGTGTTCAGGCAAAACGGATTTCAAATTTCGAGCCATAGCCGCCGAGTAGCGTGGCGATCTCG
>NZ_JARESO010000152.1:0-4808 GCF_046030175.1 Paraburkholderia sp. RL17-373-BIF-A | reverse complement strand
CTACGAAACGCCCGCCGAACGATTCCAGAAAACTATTGCATCCACCGGTTGAATCCGCCCACAGGTTTCGGACATTTAACTCCGCCGCAAGTTGAATTGGCCCAAGCAGCTCCGCGAAGGCCTGATCGAAGCGGTCTTGCGGCTGCAGTCCGCAGTAGCCTGAACTTTGACGAGCCAAAAGACGACTTTTCCATGGTCTCTTCGAGGCCTAGCAGAGTCCTCCGACTGTCGCCGGTCCAGCAATTGCAGACGCCGTCCGAATAGCCGCCTCAGTGACGATAGAATCCGTTCGCCCTGAATGAAAAACCGCGTTGAAGTCGGGACCGTACCCAGCTGTCTGTCAAATCCTGTCGAACGCGCGGAAATCAGACTTCGTTCACGACGCCGCACGCTGAGGCAGTCGCGCATGACCCAGTGGGCTGACCAAACTGGCGAGTGGATGTTTAGAGGACACGTGCACCAGAAGCGTCCGACGGATCCGGAAGCGAGGCTGTATGTTGCGCATGGACGTCTCGCCTGGGGGCGTAAGCGTGGCTGTCGGGCGCGCGGCTCGCTTGGTGGCGTCTGCGGACCAGATAGATAGGCCGCTGCTTGGACTCAAAGTAGATTCGGCCGACGTATTCGCCTATGACGCCGATCCCGATCAACTGCACTCCGCCAAGAAAAAGCATCATGCTGGCAAGGGACGCATAACCCGGTACCGGATTACCCTGGACAAGCGTCCGCACTACCAGAAATGCACCGTAGCAGAGCGCTGTGAGCGCAATCGTCACGCCGACGTACGTCCATACGCGCAGGGGTAACGTACTAAAACTCGTCAGGCCTTCGACGGCAAAATTCCAAAGCTTCCAGCCCGAGAACTTTGTCTTGCCTGCAACACGCGGCTCGCGCACGTATTCGACCACGGCGGACTTGTAGCCGACCCAGGCGAACAGTCCTTTCATAAAGCGTTGCCTTTCAGGCAAGCTACGCAATGATTCAAGTACTTCTCGCGTGAACAGACGGAAGTCGCCCACATTGTCGGGCAGATGCAAATTGGTCAGCGCATTATGCGCCTTGTAAAAGAGCGCAGCACATTTTCGCTTGGCGAAACTGTCAGTCGGTCGGTCGATGCGTTTCGCCAGCACGACATCGTGTCCCAGTCGCCATTTTTCGATGAGAAGAGGGATTACTTCGGGAGGATCCTGAAGGTCCGCATCGAACGGCACAATCAGATCACCGTTCGCTTCATCCAACCCGGCCGTAAGGGCGGCTTCCTTGCCGAAGTTGCGGGACAACTCGACAATCTTGATATGGCCGATCCTATGCCTGAACGCATGTAGCTTTGCGAGTGTTCCATCCTGGCTACCGTCATCTACACAGACAATCTCGTAGTCGAAACCGCTGAGAGTCGAGAGAACCGGCATAACGCGAGCAAAGAAGTAATCGGTGGTCTCTTCTTCGTTGTAAAACGGCACGACCAGTGAAAGCAGCATATTTCACCTTTCAAGACGGCAGACAACGTTTGTGCCGACACTCGCCAGCAAACAAACAGCCTATATCGCCGCCCGACCCGGTGACTGTGCGGCACCGACCATACAGGTCACATTTACGGTCGCATACTGATGTCGACGTATTCAGGCAAATCACAACGTAGTTCGTGAGAACTCTTCGCATTGCCGGGACGATTCAAGCCGCTCCCCGTCCCACAGGTGTGCAGTTCCCAAACGTCTATCCGTACCTGTCATGGTGACGGCGCATGCGCTTCGACATCCAATCTGATAGATGCAGGCACGAGGGTCGTATCACTCAGTTTGTAATGAAATGCAAATCTCCGGCACAACATGTGCGGCGAAAAGTGGACTAATTGGAGACGGTCTTTGGAACCTTCAGACTCAACGTCAACGTTTCCCTCTCCCGTTACAGGGTCGACGGCAGCCGGGTTGCGCGATGGCGCAGCCACTCGACTATCGTTCAGGTTGGCTGTGGGATCTATCGTCACCGTCGCCATCCTGTTGCGTGTGTTCCATCTCAATTATCTGTCCTTGTGGGTAGACGAGCTTTTCTCGAGGTACTACTACGATCTTTTCGGACCGCTGTACATGGTCACGCAAGGGCTCAGCGTCGAGCCGACGCCGCCTTTGTACTATTTCGTACTGGAGACCTGGATGAGCATGTTCGGTCACAGCGCTGCCGCCATGAGGTCGCTGTCGGTCGTCGCATCGATCATCGCGCTGCCGCTCGTCTATGCCGTTGCACAGGAGCTGTCCACGCGGACCGTGGCGCTAGTCGCAATCGCTCTCTTTGCGGTGTCGCCGATGGCCGTATTCTTTTCACAGGAAGCCCGCGTCTACATGCTGACGCTGATCCCTACATCCCTGATGCTTCTCGGTATCTCACGATACCTTCGTTGTCCGCGCGGGGCTGATCTGGGCTTGTACGGCGTAGGCGCGGTTATCGGTTTATACAGCCACGCAACACTGGCGTTCATGGTTGCCGCCTGCAATTTCGTAGTTGTTGGCTATCTGCTGTTCACCGCGTCCGCGGAACGCACGACGGCGTTGCGGGACTGGATTGTGACGAATGTCGTCGTCGGGATCCTTGCCGTTCCACTAATTTATTCGATGCTTACGATTGGAACGCACGGCACCGGATTATCGTGGATCGCCCCCCTTAGTCTGCACGACCTGACCATCTCGATGACGGCACTCGTTGCAGGAATGATTACGCCGCCGGAGGTCCCCGGTGCCGAGTTGACGGCGCTAGTGCTACTCGCCGCAGGCGCCGCGATCGTATTGGGAAAGATGCCACGACGACCGCTGGCGATACTTATCGGGATTCCTGCGGTTTTTATGATGCTGGTATTGGTTGCGAGTCTGAAACAACCGATTCTTTTGCCACGCATCCTGTGCTGGATGACGTTACCACTTTGCGTGACACTGGCGTACGCAACCGTTACCCCTTCGCGCGCGCGTGTGGCTGCACGCGCGACCGTGCTATTGACATTCGCGGTCGGCCTTTATTATCAACTCGCGCTGGCGGACGGAGCAAAGCCTCCGTTTCGCGAAATGTTTGCTCAGGCGCGCCCGAACCTGGCCCAAGCCGACGAAATCGTGATTGGGCCATGGACGCCGCCGCTGCCGTTGACATATTACGCCCCGGGACTCACTAACGTTCGAAAGTGGATGGATCCTTCGGCATCGGGAATTGAGGTGAAAGAGTTGCCTGAGCGACTCGGAATCCCGAAGATAGATCTTCAGCAGGTGCAAACCGACATCAGGTCGGGGAAGGTGGTGTGGCTGTTCACGAGTTCTCCAGACGAGCGGTTTTTGCCCCAGTGGCTAAACAGCGTGCCGTCGCCCGATCGCAGCTATAAGCCAGCGTGCCCTGCGCTGGCTCGCTACAACGGGAAGAAGGCATTTTTCTGTATCGCCATGTATGGCTGGAACGTCAACCATCCCTCTTCTCAATGAGGAGATAGCTTCGCTCGTGATACAACTTGCCGAAAATCTGTGATGGACCGTACTTTACGTTTTTTGCCAGCGGCAAAGTCTGCGCGCTCCAGCATACCGCGTAGAGCGACTTAATCGAAACATCCATAGTCCTGACCGGCGATCTACCGACGTTTGCGACAGAGTTCGCGCCCTGCGTAGACGGCTAAAGACAGGCCAATGAGCGTGGCCGCTACGGCCAACGATTCATCTTGCCATCCGGGGGGAACCGACAACGTCGCATAAAACCACAGGCCCATTCCGATTGCGGTCATGAGCAGGCCAAAGATAAGCCCCCACACCGGTCCGGCCGTATCAGATCTTCCTAATCTGTGAGACATTTTCATCGCTATACTCCCCGTTCCGCACCGACGTTTCCTTTGCCGCATCCTGCGAGTTCCGCATTCGCACGGTCTGAAGGTAGCGTACGCGTCCAAAATGACGCCTTCAACAACCTAAATTATCATCGAGGTCATTTAGAGTCTTGCGATCAAACGGACAGACACCAATGAAAGAGAGGGCAACCGTTTTGTGTGTCCGAGACAACCGTATTCTGCTGGTTGCCAGGGAAAGGTCGAGATGGGCGCTACCGGGCGGAAGAATCCGTCGGGACGAAGCGTCCCATGAAGCCGCGTTGCGGGAGCTGGAAGAAGAGACCACGCTCGTCGCAGATGAGCTGATGTATCTTTTCCAGTTTAACGGCTTCAACACGCAGCACCATGTCTTCTTCGCTGAGATGGGGCCTCACCTGACCGCGCAGCCCAGCAACGAAATTGCGAGGTGCAGGTGGTTCGCCCCGGTCAAAATCGCGACGCTTTCCGCCAGTGTGCCTACGCGTGGCATCGTGGAGCTTTTCTGTCTACATATCGCGGCTCTGACACCGGACGATGTCCGTCGGATGTCGCAGCAGATGGACCAGGTGACCCCATGAGCCGCACTTATCACTATCACGGATTCGATATTGAAGTGGCCGTTGAGGCTGACTTCAGTTGGAAGGCCGGACCCAAGGGGACAACCAGCGTCGGATTTGTGGCGGTCGTGAGGATCAGCAAGGCCGGTGCATCCGTCGCTGTCTTCTCCCCACTGCGATTTGGCGAATCCCAAGGCAAGCCATTTCTCGGTGAGGCCGATGCGCTGATGGGCGGCTATAGTGCGGGACGACGTATTGTCGATGACTTGTTCAATTCGTAACCCTGTGCCCAGATGCCCCTGCCGCACAGAAAGCCTGGCAGTCATCCATCCGTTTTTCCGACGCTCTAAATGGTTGCGATGGCTCCATGACCGGCCATTCGGTAGCGCCGGACGACTGTCTCCTCGTGGCCGATACTGTTGAAAAAG
>NZ_JARESO010000151.1:0-4907 GCF_046030175.1 Paraburkholderia sp. RL17-373-BIF-A | reverse complement strand
CTAAAGCTAGAGGGGCAACGGGCAATGTCAGTCCGGCCTGCCGGGTAATGGTCGATTCCCGCGACAGCTTCTACCGCTTCAAGGAGCTGTACCACAAGGGCGGCAGAGCCGCCCTGCAGGGACCGCTCACCACCGCGCGCTGCCGAAGCACCGCGAGGTGCAGGCAGCGATGATCGAACCGGCCTTGGAACTGAACGCATACGGCTAGGTCCGTATCGCCAGTGAGGTGCTCGGACGCCACGCCCCTGCGTCGCGCCGCGGGATGTGCGCAGCATCTGGCTACACCATGATCTAGAGACCATCAACAGGCGTCGCAAGGCGCCAGAAACGAAGTCCGCCCATGAGGCACTGATGCTGACCGAATCGCAACTCAACGCGCTGGAGTGGGTCATCCAGGAAAAGGAAATGCACGACGAGTTCGAATCCGATGTCCCGGCTACTGCGCGCCCAGGACATCTTTTACGTCGGTACACATAAGGGCGTGAGTCGCGCCTACCGGCAGACCGAGGTCGATACCGATGATTTTGCCCACTTTTACTAATCTCCTGACTTTGATCGCCGCGGGAATCGCCCTGTTTGCCGTCCGGCGGCAAGGCAATCCGCCCAAAGTTCATACCTGCACTCAACGTAAGTGCGTCCGCATCGTTTTCAAGACCTCTTTTGCGATGCGGTCTTTAATTTTTTTCAATCGACCGAACTTTTGCCCGAATCCGCTCCGTCGGCTTGCACACCGCCTGCCGCTTTGGCCGAGCGGATCTTCCCACGCGCCGCGGCAACCGCCGCCTCGAATTGCGCGAGGCCGTGCCAGCCGGTCGCCCCACCCAGCCGTTTGCCGCGGTGGAAGAGCGCAAAACATCGCTGCCCGCAGCCGAGCTGCTCAACGTTCACCTCGTACCGTTCCTCGACAGCTCCGGCATCCCGCTCGCACGGCCGCTGATCGACCGGCGTACCTAATATCGCGGCAAGCCGGAGTACCATAAATCCGAGCTGTATCTGGCCGTGGAGAACATCGATCACAACCGTCAAAGCTCGTTCTCCACAGACCAACGGCATCGTCGAGCGGCGTCACAAGAGCATGCTAAACGAGTTTTGTCGCATCGCCCTCCTCAGGAAGACCTACGACTCGATCGCCACCTGAAGACCGGTCGTGACTCATCGCTTGACCGGTATAGCAACGAGCGCGAATGACAAAGGTCGATGGTGCTGTAGCAAGACGCCTATGCGCATCTTCCTCGGCCCACCCAAACTCGTCACGGAGAAACTGATTCCTCACTGGATCACCGGCGGGTTCGCACGACGATTCTGACGTAAGTGGGCCGCGCCCGCTGGACCGAGTCAAGCGGCAATTCAAGACCGACCGGCCGAATCAGCTCTGGGTGTCGGACTTTACGTATGTCTCGACATGGCAAGCCTGGCTATACATGGCATTCGTGATCAACGTGAGAGGTGGGGCCGCTTGTTCGGACAGGGTCCCGAGAATTTAAGTGGAACGTCCGGGGCGATCATGCTGCCGATTTGATCGCTGGCAGCGTCGCGAAGTATGCCTCATCGGGCGTCTGATCCGCCAGGCTCGAATGAGGACGTTTGCGGTTGTACAGCTCAATGTATTGGCCAATGGAGCGCCGGGCGTTGCTGACCGACTCGTAGGCTCTCAAATAAATCTCTTCGTACTTGATGCTGCGCCACACGCGCTCGACGAACACGTTGTCGCGCCAGGCGCCTTTGCCGTCCATCGACAGCCGAATGCCTCGGCCCAGCACGGGTAGGCGTAAGGATTCGTGCGGAAATGCGTATCATCGCCCGGTGAGCCTTTGCAGGAGCGGGTTCAGAACCTGATTCCGTAATCTACCGGGGCGGGTTCACGATCCCTCAACTCGAACAGACCAAAGCGATTGAGGTGATGAGTCCGGTACGGGCTGAATGCCGCCAGCAGTTCCGGCGTTAGCTGCATCCCCTCTCTTTCCAGCTCCTTCAACGCCAGCGTGATCGTGTGGCAATTATGGCAGATCACGAGATTGGCGATCAGATGGTTGTACTTGATGATCTTCAGTTGATCGTCGCGCACGCTCTCCGCGATGATGTCGGAGCCGAAATACGCCCACTGCGCAAACTTGTTGAAGCCTTCGCATTTATTCTGGGCAACCTGCGTGACACGACGCAGGTCTTCGTCGCTGATGTATTCGAGCAGAAAGATCGTACGGACCACCCGGCCCAGTTCCCGGAATGCAAAGTAGAGCTTGTTTTTCCGGCTCGCCGTACCCAGCTTGCGCAGGATGGTCGACGGCGAAATTCGCCCGGCGCGAATTGACTGTGCGACCTGCAGCATATCCGGCAGGTGGCAGGCGATCAGATCCCAGTCGACAGCGTCTTTCGTGAACAGGCTGTCGATGTGCTGATACGCTTCCCCGGGCAGGGGGCGAAACCACTTCAGATCTTTCCAGTTGCGGATACGTGGCATCAGTTTGATGCCGAGCAGAAAGGCCAGCCCATAAACTGTCGCGCTCTGCGCCTGCGTGTCACCATGCAGGATATCAGGCTGGATGTCGGAGTCGTTTTTTGTCAGGCCGTCGAGAATATGGATTGCCTCCCACACTCCGCAGGGAATAAAGTGCGAGAACAACGCGATGTAGATATCGCTCACATGGTAATAGGCGATGCCGCCGTAACCGCCGTAGCGGATGTGCCGTTCCGACAGCAGGTTATTTTCGTAGAGATTCCATTGCGTGCCGTCAGCTGCCGCATGCTTCGGATCGCCCCAGTATCGTGGCAACTGGAACCGGTTGTAGGCGTTGATGATGTCGCAGAGCGACAATTCGAGTTTCTCCGTGCTGACCTGGCGCTGGTCAACGAACGAAATCTGCCTCGCGCTGATGTCCGCGATGTTGCGCGCGGTCTGCGTTGGCCCGAGACCCGTGCCGTACGCGAACACCGTCAGAATCTTGCGCCGTGCCTGTTCACGGAGCTTGCTGTCGTGTCCGCTAAGCGGACTGAAATGCCGGTCCCAGTCGATCCATTGCGACGTGTCCGCCAACACATCCAGTAGCGAAAGGCCCAGTGCGTCGAGCTTGCGCGTCAGCGCCTGGTCGATCTGCTCGAACCCTGCGGGCGTCGTCTTTGCGGCATGACGGCCGAGTTTCGGCCGACCGTTGACGATCTTGAAGAATGCATTTTCGGGATAGGCATCGTCCGTCCGTTTTGCCGCGTCGGTGCCGAACATGCTGGACGACGGTGTCACCCGCAACCGGCAGACCGACTTCGTCGCCGTAGGCAGCACGAGTCCGCGCACACTCCTCCAGCGGAACCATCTGTTCGCGATAGTCGGAATAGGTGTCGGCACCGACTACGCAAAGATCGCCGGATTTGAGCTCGCGAATCATCTGCGCGCACACGCACACCTCGAACTGGCGCCGATGAAGGCGCGTCGGTGATTCCCGCTGGCTTTCGCCCGTGATCAGCTTCCACCATTTCTCCGGGACCCAGTCGAGGTCTTGCAGGCCCAGTTGGGTATCCGTGTCCCCCTTGAGCGCAACCCACTCGCCGCGCCGTTCACGCTGGGAGAGCATGAGTGCAAGCGAGCGCGCGAAGCCCGTATCGTGACTGGTTGAAATAAATCGCAGCCGTGTCAGAATGCGCAACGGTTCGGCGCGACGGGGCTTGAAGAACTTTGCCATGAAGCGGCACTCATTCTTGCCGCCATACTCGGCGTGGAGTCTGGAGAATTCGCACAGATCTGGCCGGTCCGTAACGGTCTTGCGGATCGCCTGCAATTGCGCATCAGCCGGCTCAGCGGAATTGAGTAGCGTCTCCAGCGACGCGAAGCGGCGCACGATCTCGTCAGTTTTGCCCTGGCTGTTGCTGAGATACTGCTGCAACGCATCTTCGGCCGCATGTGTCACCCGGCTCATCTGTTTGCACAGGATCTCGCACAGATCATCGGTCACCCGGGCGAGGCGCTGGCGTATGAGCGCCAACGCCACGGCGTACCGCTTTGGCAAAGCCAGATCCGCCATGCTGGCGGCGTCCAGGCTGTTACCCTCAAGAGCCCACTGGGTGACTTTGACAACCGGGATGGCGTGCAGCAGTGCTGTGTATTGAGCCCACCGCGCCAGTTTGTCATGGCGTGCGAGCAGTTCCCGCATGCCGTGGACGGTGGGCTTTGCCGCATCCTGTTTCAGATCATGCCACGGGCTGACCCGGCGGGGATCATCGCCGACGGTGAAGAGCGCGTCGATGGCTTTGGCACCGGCCTCGTCCAGCGCGAGATGAACCTGCCTGTGTAGTATCTGGTTGGTTGCTGCGCGCCGGGCACGCGCTTCGCGAACCAGCGTGCCGAACGCCGGCAACTCGTACCGGTGACGAACGAGGATCTCAATGCCGACATTGATGATGTCCGCGATATCCTCCTTCGTGAGCGCCGCGTCACCCAACGCCTCGCACAGCAGCGCCTTGCCGGCGTTATCAAATGATTTGACCTCGAGGAATCGACGCACCGCGATCGTATGTTTGCGGCGAGCTTCGGACGTATCATAGCGACGGAGGACGGCGGGATCGGTGCGCTGACCCATCACGGTGGCGACATGTTCAACGATCGCATCCGGCACCTGGTCAGATGTCACGAAATAGCCCAACCGCTGAAAGGTCTTGAGCAGCAGTACGAACCCAAGGCGCGTTGCCGCCGAACGCGTGGCGCCGTCGCAGAACAACCGCTCGTGACCGGTCGGCGTATAGGACTGCTCCAGTTCTGCGGAAGACGGACGACTCTTGAAACAGGGATAGGCAGTATCGCTGGGCTGCAACGCGGGGCGGGCACGTGGATTGAAAGAATGCTGGCGGCGCCAGCAACGTATCATTTGAAGTACACTTCAAATGGACCAGCATTTTGCCACGGCCACATGCGGCTTTGCGGG
>NZ_JARESO010000150.1:0-4976 GCF_046030175.1 Paraburkholderia sp. RL17-373-BIF-A | reverse complement strand
TGCGCTCAGGGCGCTGAGCGTTTTGCTCGAGCTTGAAGGTCACGAAGTAACAACGTCGGACAACGGGCGCGGCGCCATACGGCTGATGTCTGAAATGCCCCCCAGGTTGCAATCATCGATGTGGGCATGCCGGAAATGGACGGCTTCGAAGTTGCACGAACCGTTCGCCTGAATCGCGCATTCGACGGCGTCGTGCTCGTAGCGCTCACGGGCTATGCCTCCGATTCCGACAAGTCGAGGACACTGGCGGCCGGTTTCGATTTCCATCTGACCAAGCCACTTTCTCTCGACAAGCTGCAGTACATCCTGGTGAATCGTACCGATGGCAAGTTGCGGGGCATTGTCTAAGGTCGGTGGGCCCTTGGTCATGAGTTCAGGGCTACGAGAAATCGGCTGAACCAGGGGGACGTCGACCTGAACGGGTAGAAACACACCCCACTACCTGCCCCATCTGCAGCGAAAGGAGGAGTTCACATGCAAGAGTTTGAGCGTATCAAAATCCTGTTCGTTGCCGGGTTTGGACCAATCGTCCGCGATAAAATCGCGGGCCGGAACTTGTACGGGGAGACGTTCAATATCTCATTCAAGGAGGAGTCGGGCGGTTACCTGCATACCGAGGCTCTGAAAGGAGTTCAGAGTTTTGCCTTATGGCCGCTTGAGCAGGCGGCACAGTCCTGCTTTGGCAAAGATTCCTGGCCGGACGACACGCCCGTTCCCCAGGCATGGCTCGAATTCGATGTCGAGGATGTCGAAGGAGCAACTGCGGAACTGGAATCGCGAGGCGATCGAATTCTCATCAAGAACAAGATGGAACCGTGGGGTCAGACGGTCACACGATTTCTTTCTCCGGAAGGATTGCTGGTTGGCCTAACAATTACTCCGTCGATGCGGCACCCGTGAGCGTAATGGGACCGGTGGTTTGCTAGCCGCAGACCGCGTTGGCAGCTTGGGGAGCCAGAGCAGGAACATCCGGGGATGTCTCCATTTCTAAGCCCCTGCGCAGTGCGCTACATGAATGACGACCGCCTGCTCGACGGCTTTGGCGAACGAGCGTTGCGCGAAGTATTCAAGCGAACGAGTCGCCATGATGAACCGCTGGTGACGCTCGCCCTGCCTGGACCTCATTTGAATGCTAGGCTCTCAACAACGAACGCTCAGAATAGTCGACACGTCACTTTCTTCGAAATACATGCGGTCAAGCGGGAGTGTTATCCCGAAAATTGAAGTTGGTCGCCGGCCTCTTGCGCCCCAGAATTCAACCCGTCCAAAGTGGTTCACAACGATTACCTCACTCGCGCCGCCCTGCAGATAGCTTGCTATCCGGCGGTCGATCTCCCGCACCCTGTCGCTATCGAGAAGCACTTCAACGCAGAGGTCGGGCACAAACGGCACTGGGTCGTCGCGGTCGAAGCCTTCCCACTTGTCACACGGCATCCACACGACGTCCGGGACCCTGATGCCAAATGACCGGGTCGAAATGGCCACCGACATTGCTGCGCCATGACCCATGTGTTCGGTGAGGTGACAGTAGACATCTGTTAGCACTATCTGGCGCCTGGCCGACGGGGAAGGATTCAGAACAGCCTCGCCGAGTTCGTCCAGTTCATACCGGTAACGCTCGACAAATTCTGTATTCGGAGTGACGCGACACCAGGCGGCGAGCAGTTCGTCACGGTCCAGAAAAGCAGGCGTGGCCATAGTCCAGAGTCATCTCGCGGGGAAGTGGCTTAAGCGTAAACCCTCCCCGGACGATTTGACAATTAGTTTGTTATTGTGCGTCGCAGAAATCCAACCGTAGTAACGAGGCTCTCGGCATGCGATTTTCCGCACTGGCAGTGTTGTTCGGTACGCTTCATGCCGTATATTGCGGGCAATCGAGGCCCGATATTCACCTAGATTCTGAGATTTATTGTGCAGTGCAGCGACGGGAGCGTAGACTGTAATTCGCGCGTCTCGTTTTGATGCTTTACGATTGCAAACAAAGCATCGAGCGCCACGGTGCAGCTCGAACACTCCGCGCCCGCTGGCAAATGGTTGCGGTGGGGCGTACCAGAACTGGTGGACGTGCCTGGATGCACGCGCCGCCGCTATCTGGCCTGCGCGGGATGTGATGCATGCCCTCCAGGCATAGACTTCAAAAAGTCGGTGGGCCACCGTCTTCCTCCAGTGACAGGGGCTTAAGGAAAGCTGCGAGCCAGCTTTGTACCGCATGTGCCGTATCGGCCGAAGATAGGAAACCCAACATGAAACTTGACGACGCCACTTTCCGGCAACTGCGCCGTCTCGCTCCTGTACTCGACGACTTGCTGAACGCGGGTGAGGTAGAGCATGCCGACCAGGCGGTACATCTTGCTGCATTGGCGCAACTTTGCTCACATGTGTTCGAGGCGTATCAGCGTCAGCATCCTGATGAGACGGCCCAGGCGCGTCTCGACGCAATCGAGTCGCCATAGCACGCGCCGTCCTGGTCGTAGGACTCGTTCCTAGGTCGACACTGGAACCAGCAGGCGTTGAGTGTTGTGGAAGCTGAACTGGAACGCCGACATCGCACCGCCGAAAAAACAAACCGGCAAGTCGAAAGCGCAAAAATCGTAACGCCATGTTCGACGAAAAACGTCGAACGCCCGAGAGGAACCAGGCAGGCCTAGTGCCGTGTACGGTCTGGCAAGGACTGCAGCAATGCGGTGACGTCCATCTCTTCATGCAGTTCCGGCCAGTACAACTGCTGGCGGTCCAAAGAGATGGCAAAACACCCTCGCTCCGCTGTTGTGGCTGCCTGCAGCGCAGGAAACCAGCCCAACGGAAATTCAACGGCCTGGCCGTCGGACAGGTCGAGAAACAGGTGTCCGCTGTCGAAATGCACGCTTACCGCCCCGCTGTCCATGGCCGTCTCCTTGATGAGAAGCAACTTAAAGATAGGTCGCCGCGAGACGCCAAACAAGGAAGAATGCCGGAACGCGGCGCCGCGACCAAAGTGATTCAGCTCTTCATTTTTCAAGACCATGTCGCGGCCCAGTACCCATTGCGCTAACTTCCGCGCGAACTGGTATCCATGTCCAGCCGTTGCTGAAAGGTCGACGGGACGAGGAACTCGTCAACGCACCTTGCGCCCGTTGCTGAAAGTGCGAAGGCAGTTGCCGCGCGGCAATAGCCCCCTTTATCGCTGTTCCGACCAGGTCCTTGCAATCATGCCGGCGCCCTTAAAAAAGGGTCGAATGATGACCCTGTTGATTCGCGTGTCTTCGCCCACATGTGCTGGGCTTGCTTAACTGCTGCGAGCAAGCCGATAGACATGACCAAACCTGAATTTGACGAGCGCGCAAGCGCGCGGCCCGACTTGCTATGTTTACTGGTGGCGATTGCAGCTGCTTCCTACGCGCTGACCAACGAATGGCGAGTGGACCATATTGTTGAGTGCTGCCGTCGATGGCTCAAGAAAAATAGGCTGAAGATGGACTGGCTGGACAGGGTCCGCATCGGTCAACTCGCTCTGAAGATTGCCAGCAAGGACTTGCTGGAGGCAGGCGTCGCAGTCCGGCTGTCCAGCGTGAACGCCCTCTTCACCAGCGAGATGGAACTCAACGAATCAAGCACAATGGTCCAGAGGATGATGGCGCTTTGCCAGGACGCGCTCTGAACAGGTTCGAGCTCACGCCCGTAGCAACTGCTTTCATGTCGCGGGCAACAGCGACTGCGCTGCTCCGCTCCGAAATCTCTACATATCAAGTTGGGAAAAGCGGCCGCAGTTGCCTGTACAGATTTCGGAACGACGCTAGCCGTTCCACAAGTATCGAATGCCGCTCATCGTCAGGAAAGAATTCCTGCGAGAGCGACGGGGTACAGACGACTGCCGCGAAGTCGCCGCCAACCGCTAACCAGCCGAGACGTGCGGCTCCGAGCGCAGCGATGCACTGTGTATCGGGCGGCCGGCGTACCGGTACCCCAAACGCGTCAGCAATCAACTGCGTCCAGAACGTACTGCGTGCACCGCCACCGATGAGACTCAGCGAGGTTTCGCGGGTGCCATCCGCACGCAGGGCATCGAGGCCATCCGACAAAGCAAACGTGACGCCCTCAAGAACCGAATAGGCAAGCGTGGCGCGGTCGGTCGAATCAGCAAGTCCACAAAACACGCCTTGGGCGTAAGGGTCATTGTGGGGTGTTCGTTCACCGGAAAGATATGGCAAGAACAATGGAGCTTTGGCGCGGCGGTTCGCACTGACACTCTCGACCTCACCTAGCAAACATGCTTCGTCGGCAGAAGTGAGGTTGCACAGCCAACGAACGCAGCTAGCCGCTGACAGCACGACGCTCGTTCGGTGCCACCGGTTCGGAATCGAGTGGCAGAGCGCGTGTACACCTAGGTGCGGGCTCGGCCGAAACTGCCCGGTGACAACGGACAGCACTCCCGAGGTCCCGAGAGACAGAAATCCATCCCCGGATTCTGCAGCGCCGACGCCCAGCGCGCTTGTCGCCGTGTCGCCCCCACCAGCCGCAACAATCACATTTGCGGGCAGGCCAAGCTCACTAGCAATACTGCGACGCACGACGCCGGCTGCCCGGCTCCCTTCTTCAATCAGTGGCACCTGCTTTCGCGTCATGTCACAGGCTTGCAAAAGAACGTCGGACCACTCGCGACGCCCGACGTCGAGCCAAAGGGTTCCTGACGCATCGGATGGGTCCGTGAGCTTTAAGCCGGTCAAACGCAGACGTAGATAGTCCTTCGGCAGCAGGACGCACGCCAGTTTCCGGAAGTGCTCCGGCTCGTGTCGTGCAACCCATAATAACTTTGGTGCCGTGAGCCCTGGCATGGCGCAATTGCCTGCGATTTCATGCAGCCCTGGTGCGCGGGCCGTGAGTTCAGTGCATTCGCTGACGCTGCGCATATCGTTCCACAATATCGCTGGGCGCAGCGGCCGGTCATTGGCGTCAAGGAGAACGGCACCGTGCATTTGACCAGAGAGACCAATGGCCTG
>NZ_JARESO010000149.1:0-5330 GCF_046030175.1 Paraburkholderia sp. RL17-373-BIF-A | reverse complement strand
TGTCGCGCGCCAGCCAGCCCGCGAGGGTTTGAAGATCGGTGGCGGCTTCGCAAGCTTTGCGTCAAGCTTGGTGGCGGCCATGCGGCTAACGAAAGGATCTGGAAACGCGCTGCGGTTGTACCGGGCTCCAAGCCAACTTCGCAGGACGGCTAACCCCTGCCCATCAAGGTCGTAGGCGCCGTCCGGTTCGAATTGTGCCAATTCCCGCTTGGGGATCAGTCGCTTGCTTGTCGCGATCAACTCGACCGTCACCAGGCCGCCGTCACGTGTCATGGAAAGATGCAATGTCCGCGGCGCCTTTCCCCACGAGAAATTTCCGTTCGGTGTCGCCACGAGTCGACCAACGATAACTTCCACGTCAGGTTCAGCATCGAGGTTATCGTTTGCCAAGTCGCAGTCGTGACTCACTACAACGACCAGATTGGCAGCTGCGTCAATCACATTTCGGAGCTTGAACGCCGCTGCGGTTTCCGCCTGTAGCACGTGGCCTTGGCGCCAACGGGTATCACGGTCCCACGGCTTTGGCGGCTCTTCGCTCATACGTGATCAGACATCCTCGTTGAGCGAAGGCGTCCCCATATCGGAAACCTCCGGCTTTGCCTTCCGGCCGCCGAGTAAATCGTCAAGCTTAGCGCGCGAATCGGCTCCTCGTTGCGTAATACGGATGAGCTTCTTCGCGGCGTCGCGTCCGGACGCCCCTTCGCTGAGAAGTTGAAGCAATGACTTGCCATGCTCGACCGTACGGTCGAGCGAGAGCGACGTAGGCTTGAAGCCAAGTTCTGTAAACGCCCTGGCAGCCTCGGCAAGTTGTCTCAACTTGGCCTGATGCACGTCCTTCGGTGTTTCGCCATCGAGCCAGTTGTACAAAGTCTGCCTCGACACTCCAAACACCTCTGGCAGACGCGACATGGTGCGGCCAAAGCCAGCCTTCACGTCCAACATCAATCTGGCGAACGGAGGTTGCTGTTGTGCTGTGGCGCACTCCACCACTGCAAACGGCTGGTAGCCCATGTGCAGCCGGTAGTAGCCCCCACCTTCCAAGCCTCCGGTACCGGCCGCGCCGATACGAGGAAGAGGCCGCAGCGTCGTCGGTGCGCACCGATAAATGGCTGGGGCCGGCCGATAACCGATACCAGCGTCTCCGGCGTTCGTTCCTAGTAAAGCAAGAGTCTCGATCATTTTTCGTCCCAGACCTTAAGAGCGTGCTTGGTCACCGTTGCCTTGAAAGCGGATCCGATGACTTCGTGAATCGTCTGCAGCTGTCTGCATACAAAATCTGAGGAGAAGACCTCTCGCCCCTCAACAGAGCCATCGGTGTCCAGCAACGCGTGATGGCCGGTAAAGGTCAGAAATCTCGGATTAATCTCCATTCTCTCCGGCAACAGATCCGGTGGGAACGAAAGGCCGCCGTTCTGGATGACCACTCGCGACAGCAGCCGGACATCGCCGACGATATTCAGTGTTTCTGAAAACGAATGCACGGGTGTGCCGCCGAAACGCGCACTCAGCCCAAGGACTTCGGACGCTAGATATTGGCCCAGCGAATCATGCGTCTTGGGTGCCACGTGATCCAGATATCGCAAACCGACCCGGTCGGTGAAGTCGAGCTGGACCACATCGTGGACTCGCGCGAGCCCCTCAAGGAACATTCCCGAAAAGTCCTCGAACGTACCGTAGTTGGTGGACTGAAGCGTGAGGAACTCCGGGCCGATTACGAAACTGTGGGCCTTGTCCGTAGTACCGAACAGGAAGCGTTCCTGCTGAACTGGAGTCGGCACGGCTTGGCCGTCTTGCATCGCGATCTGGAAACCGATCGACTTGTGCGTGACAAAATCAGGGAAGCCCGCTCTTCGCATAGCCTCCTGAATAGACGGCAAATACTCCGCAAGCTTCAGGAGCGCATTGAAACGGACCTGCGCTACCGTGAAGTAGACAGGCGGATTTCTTAGCGGTGCTCCCATCTTCGGCTCCTCTCGATAATACCCGCAGTTTACACTTCAGTTGACAAATATGGGTGGCGAATCTTAATCGAGATTTCCCTCGGACCACAAGAGGCGGCGCTTGCATCTAGGCGAGATCGACCATGCCGTCTCACGGCAACACCCGCTGGCCGAGACCGGGAACATGTAGAAGCTGCCGATTGAACCCTAACTATGCAACTTGCCCTTCGCTCCCTGAAGTGAGAGCTGACCGGTTCGGCCGGAACCCCTCCGAATCTCCGCTCTTCATGCGCCTCTGGATCCGCTGCCGAGCAGACAAAACAGCCCTTTTTCGCCCCGGCAAAAAATCGCCACATCTGATAACTGGAGTTAGCGGGAGTGGCGATTTCTGTTGGCAGATTTCGCGCGTTCCGCTACCCTTCGTTGAAAGGCCCGTCCCGCAAGGGGTTGCGGGCAACGCCATCAACCCGTTTTCGTCCCGAGCGCCCCTGATGCCACCGCCGACCATCGACCCAACTGACCCCAAAGCGCTGATGCAGGAGCTGTTCAGTGACGAGCGCTGGCCGAAGGACCGGTTCGCCGAGCACCTGGGCCAGCCGCTGCTCGACCTGTGCGAGGCGCTGGCCACCTGCTTCCGCCTGATGGGTCCGCTCAACGAAGCGGCCACCCGTGTGGAGACGAAGCGCAATTTGCTCGTCGGGGCTTTCGTGTTCGGCGTGCTCGATGACCTCGTGATCTCGACCAAGCTGCTGCTAACGGGCAAGCTGCCGGCCGCGGGCAACGTGATGCGGCAAGTCGTCGAGGGCATCGCCATGTCCATCCTGTGCTCGACCGACGAGCTGCTGATCATCGACACCAAGTCAAAGCAGCCGCCGGTCATGGCGCGCTACTGGGAGAAGGTCTGGGACGAAGACGAGCGGACGCAGGGATATCGGGCGGTCGGCCAGCTGGGACTGAACGCCGTCAAGCTGGGCGTGACCGCCGACGCGGTCGCACAGCTGCGCCGCGCGAAGAAGCACTACAACGCGTTCAGCCACTGCGGCACCACGACTATCACCCACCGGGTCGAACTCCAAGGAGCCAAGGCTTTCCATCTCGGGGGGCACTTCGACGAGGCCAAGCTCAAGCTCTATCGTGAGGAGCTGGACAGCCGTATCCGCCTGTGCCACGTGCTGCCAGCGTTGATGGAGCGCCTGACTGCGACCCTGACACCGCCGGCCGCAGCGGTCGCACCGGCACAGCGGGCGGATCTCGCATGACGCCGGTGAGGCCGACCGCGCGCCGGCTCACGCGGCAGCACTTCGCGCTGTACCGCGGCTACCTTGAGGGCGCGACGATCGAGGGTCTGCACACCGCCTATGGCGAGCCTGGCACCGACGTGCGCGTGACACGCCGGCTGATCTCCACGCTGCGCGACACGTTGGCCGTCGCCGCGCGACGCGCGCGCGACATCGAGGCGGCGCACCTGCTGCGCCTGAAACCGGGCAGCATCCCGCTCGCCGAGCTGCACGGCACCGACGACGTACCGACGCTCGACGCGTACCGCGATCGCATTGACCCGGACCACGTCTACAGCGAAGCCGAGCTGCTCGACCTGTACCTGGCCGACTACCCGCCCGAAGCCACCCCGCGCATGGACCGGCGGATTGCCCGCAACGCCCGGTTGCGGCGGCGCCAGGCCGCGGCGCTCGCCCGCATGGAAAAGGCGCTGGTTCAGGATCCGCGTCCGGACCACCCGCTCGACGGCTGGTTCGCGCCGGTCGTCGCCGGCAGGCTGCGGGCCGCGGGCCTCTCGACTTTGGCAGACCTGCTGGCACTGATTAGTCGACGCCGTAACCGCTGGCACATGGAGGTGCCGAAACTCGGTCCGAAGGGCGCGCAGCGCATCATGGACTGGCTGTCGCTACACGCCGGCTCCCTCGGTCAAGTGCTCTCGCCGCTGGCCACCACGCCGCGCCGGCAGCTGCACGCGGGTCACCCCGCGCTTTGCCGGCCGCCGATTGCGGGCACGCTGCCGGACGTCGTGCCGATGGAAGCCCTGCGCGTATCGGCCGACCTCGACGGCTCCAGAGGGCTGAACCGCGCTCCTGTTCCCGCCCACCAGGCCGAGCTGGCTACGGATCTCGCCGCGATCGCCGCGTGGGTGAGCGTGCGCGGAGCCCGCAGCGCCGATACTGCCCGCGCATACCGGCGCGAGGCCGAACGCCTGCTCCTGTGGGCGATCGTGGAGAAACGCAAACCGCTGTCGTCACTGAATACGCTGGATTGCAGCGAGTACATCGAGGTCTTCCTGAAGGATCCGCAGCCAGCGGAGCGCTGGGTTGGCAATCGTCGCGTCGAGCGTTTCGAGCCGGCCTGGCGGCCGTTCACCGGAAAAGCGCTGAGCGATCGCAGTCGCGAGATCGCGCGCAAGGTCCTGCGCTCAATGTGCAGTTGGCTGGTAGGAGAGCGGTATCTGGCCAGCAACCCGTTCCACGGCCTGCCGAAGTCGGACGATATTGATGAAATTGATGCGACCGGGCGTACGCTCACGCACGCCCAATGGAAGTACGTGCTGCAGACCACAACGCGGGTGACGTACACGCGGGAGGAGCAACGCGACCACTTCATACTGCTGTTTGCCTATGCGACCGGCCTGCGTCGCGCGGAACTGGCCAGGGCAACCACGGGAGATCTGTCCCGCACCGCGCTGGACGGCGCTCTGGCCGATGCGTGGGAGCTGAAAGTCCACGGCAAGGGGCGCCGCAAGCGGCACGTGCCGATGCCGGTCAGGCTGATGGCGGAGCTGGAACGTACGCTGCAGGCCCGGTCCGAGCGGCCCCTCGGCAAGTGCCCGAAAGAGACCCCGCTGATTGCGCATCTGCAGACCGGCCAGCCGCTCACCCCAGACGCGGTTGCGCGCCTGTTCAAGCGGATTTTCAAGCACGCGGCCGACCAACTGGAAGCCACCTACCCCGGCTCGGCCGACGACCTGAAGAAGGCCAGTACGCACTGGCTGCGCCATACGCACGTGAACCATACGCTCGACAGCGGTGCGGATGTACGAGACGTCCAGGTGAACCTCGGCCACGCCAGCCTTGGCACGACCACGATCTATACAAAAGGGGACAGCGCGCGACGTTACAAGGCGGTCAATGCCTTCTTTGATGGTGCGCTTGCGGAGGCGGAAAGGTAGATTTTCGCTTGCAAAAAATGGCGCATGCACCGTCTCGGATGCCCCTCCACGCACACTTCCGCCACAGATACCTAAAGTAAACCTTCAAGTTTACGAGTTTACCGGCTATTATTCGCCGAAATCGCGTTTCATCGAAGTTGGATGTTTTTCGCGCTTTTCGATGACAAACACAATAGGCAGGTAACTCATGGCTATCAAGGAACTATCGCCGCCTC
>NZ_JARESO010000148.1:0-5331 GCF_046030175.1 Paraburkholderia sp. RL17-373-BIF-A | reverse complement strand
CACAGGCAAAACGCACATTGCAATGGCACTTGGTTATGCAGCAACGCAAGCTGGGATCAAGGTGCGCTTCATCACCGCAGCGGACCTGCTGATGATACTGACCACGGCACATCGACAGAATCAGCTGGGAGACGCGCTAAACGATTCGTCAACCCGTACAGGCCGTTGATCATCGATAAGATCGGATACCTGCCGATGAGCCGTGAGCAGGCCAACCTGTTCTTCCAGGTGATCGCCAAACGATACGAGCGTGGCAGTCTGATCGTGACCAGCAAGCTTCCGTTCGGGCAGCGGGACCAAACGTTTGCCGATGACGCAACGCTCACTGCTGCCATGCTCGACCGGCTATTGCATCACGCTCACGTCGTCGCAATCCAGGGCGAGAGCTATCGACTACGCGACAAGCGGCGCGCCGGACTGGTTATGAAGAGATCGACGACAACAAGGAGAACGCCGCCAACGGAATGCGGTCGGCACCGCAATAACACTACAACCCGGTGTATCAAATCTGAAGTGCCGATGCCGACAGAAACTGTATCAGTTCCTGAGTGCCGTTGACATTGAGGCGTGCCGCGAGTAAATCGTCGAACGCGCGGCTCTCCGAACGTTCTCCTCGGCTTTGATGAAGTACCGCCTCAGATGCGCCCAACATCCAAAGTGCACAAGGTTGTACCGTCGCACGATGCCGTCGTACGGCGGGCTTGTGGCACTAAGGTGACGGAGCGAAATTCGTCCTCCACGATGAAAGGTGCAAACTAACGATGGCTACGACGACGAAGACGCCCCGCAAGCCGTTGCCAGACGGGGTGGCGAGGTGCTCCAGCGGCTGCACTTCCCGGTGAACGTAATGCTGCTGAGCGTGCGCTGGTACCTCGCGTACTCGCTTAGCCCGAGATCCTGAACAGACGATTCCCGGGCGACCTACAAGCTCAAACACGAGGCCGATCTGCGATCGGTGTATAGCTGGCGCCTGCTCGAAATGATGGCTCAATTCTGCGATACCCGACTCCTGCCTATTGGTTATGACGAGTTTTGTGAAGCGATGGGCGCTGGGGGGCGACAATGAGTACGTCCGGTGTACCGACATTCATCTTAGCCGGTAGTGATGAGTCGGAGGCAGCGTAGCCGCCGAAGGCGAGGAACTGCCGGCGGCGCCGGATCGGCGGGGCTTAGGATGGCTGACTGAATCTAAAAAGAGGCGGTCAGCCCATGTCTGGAAGCCGCATCACCGACCAGCAGGTCCGCCTCTATATGAACCATCCCAAACACCATCCGCAGAAGCTGGCTGCGGCGAAGTCAGGCATGAGCGAGCGCATGGCGCGGCGTGTCGAACACGAAGCCGGACTACCGTCACAGCAGCGGCGCTATTGGCGCTCGCGCCCAGATCCGTTCGCCGATGTCTGGGAGAGCGAAGTGGTCCCATTGCTACGCGCTGCGCCAAAGCTGAAGGCGATCACTCTGCTGCGTAAATTGCAGGAGGACCATCCCGAGCGCTTTCCGGACAGCATGCGGCGCACGTTTGAGCGACATGTCAGCCAGTGGCGCGCGCTCGAAGGGCCGAACCAGGAAGTGTTCTTCCCTCAAACATATCAGCCCGGCGCACGAGGCCTGTCGGACTTCACGCACATGGGCAAGCTGTGCGTAACGATTGGCGGGATCCCGTTCAACCACCTGCTGTATCACTTGGTGCTGGCGTTCTCGCGCTGGGAGTACGCCAGCGTGGTCGATGGCGGGGAGAGCTTCCAGGCGCTCGCGACGGGATTGCAGAATGCGCTGTGGCAGGCTGGCGGCTGCCCACGCGAACATCGCTCCGACAGCCTGTCGGCGGCCTTCAGGAACCTGCAGGAAGAGGAAGACTTCACAGTTCGCTATGCGGCTCTACTCGAGCACTACGGGATGGAAGGCACGCGCAACAACCGTGGCATGGGTCATGAGTATGGTGTGGTAAAAAATATGTTGCGGTGGCTCTCAACAACCTCGCATCGCCTATCGCGTTGACGTTTCCATGACGACATAATTTCAGGCTGATACTGATATTCCACTGATCAACGATGGGGGAATATCATGTTCGAGACTCTCTTTACGCGTCCGCATGTTCTTGCTGCCCACAATCTCGCGCCCTGCGTGGAATCCAGGAAGCGCTTCCTCGTACATTGTCAGGAACAGGGTTATCCGTTCAGGTCAATTCGGAAGATCGCGTGGATCCTGCTGGTTTTTTCACAGAGCACGGATTTGTGCCGCCCGAGGCAAATAACGCACGAGGAAATCGCATTTGCGGTTGACCATAGGATTCGACTCCTTCGAAGTGAGCGCACGAACGAGTCCCGCAGCTCGCGGCTTCTGTTCATCCATACCGCCACGGCCTGGCTGCGCTTCCTGGGGCGTCTGGAGGAACGGCATCCCACGGAAGAACCTTTTGTTCGCTATGTTGAGCACTACGTCGATTTCATGCGCGACCAGCGAGGACTTTCTCCTGCTACGATTTCAACCTGTCGTGATGAGATCGATCATTTTCTGGCAATGGTCTGTCGCCCTGACAGGGCACTCGATGCTCTCACTATCCACGATGTCGACGCCTATCTCGCATACCAAGGCAATCACGGCTGGACCAGGGCCTCATTACACGCGCTTGCGAGCACGCTGCGCAATTTCTTCCGGTACGTAGAAGGACAAGGGTGGGCTACCAACGTTGCGTCGGGCATTGAAGCACCGGTGGTGTATAGAGAGGAGGGTTTGCCGTTCGGGCCGAATTGGGAAGATGTGCAAAGATTCGTCGCCAGTTTTGTCGGCGACAGCACGATCGATCTACGCAACCGTGCGATGATCATGTTGCTGGTTGTCTACGGACTGCGGCGCGGCGAGGTGGTGCGACTCCGCCTGGAGGATATAGACTGGTGCGGCGAGATCCTTCATGTCAATCGTCCCAAGCAACGTTGCACACAGCAATACCCGCGGGTGGCAACAGTTGGAAACGCCATTCTGCGCTACCTGAAGGAAGCGCGTCCACGAAGCGCCCATCGCGAGCTGTTCCTGTCGGTCGAGGCGCCGATCCGACCGCTGTCACCCGGACGCGTAAGCAGCATTGTCCGCTCGCGTCTCGCGACGCTTGGCATCGATATCCCGCGGCGCGGCGCACATTGCCTGAGGCACGCCAACGCCCGGCATTTACTCGACGCTGGCTTTGCCCTGAAGGAGATCGGTGATCATCTCGGCCATCGCAGCGCTTCGTCGACGAGAACCTATGCGAAGGTTGACCTGACCGGACTGCGGTGTGTGGCCGAAATCGATTTGGGGAGTCTGCTATGAAGCTCTCCGAACTTGTTGCCCAATACGTGAGCCACAAACGGGCGTTGGGCATGCGCTTCAATTCTGAGGCGGCCACGCTTGCCTCATTCTGCCACCGGCTTGATGGCAACATTGATGTGGAGTCGGTCACGGTCGAACAGGTACACGACTTCCTGACTGGCAACAGGCCGCTGACCAACCATTGGGGTAAGAGAAGGTCAGTACTTGACTGCCTGTTTCGCTTCGCCCTTTCGCGTGGGTATGTCAGGGCTTCTCCGCTTCCTCGCTACATTCCGAAATTGCCGCCACCGCTAACACCCTATATTTATTCGCAGAAGGAACTAAAGCGCCTGCTCGACGTGACATCGATGGTATGCGGTCCACACGTTTCGCTGGATGCATATGTTTTGCGTGCAGTCATGCTGATTCTGTACGGCGCTTGCCTCCGCCATGGCGAAGCCTTGCGTTTGACCGTGCAAGACGTCAATCTTGACGAGGCCGTACTGCACGTGCGCGAGAGCAAATTTCATAAATCGAGGCTGGTTCCGCTGGGTACAGATCTGAATGGTGCGATGCAAAGCTACGCCCGGCAACGCAATCAGAAATTTGGTCAGGCACCGGATGCACCGTTCTTCAGTTTCCGCGATGGTCGCCCCCTGACCCAGAAAGCTGTGTGCAGGGCCTTTCAGCGACAGCGCATCCTGGCAAATATCCACCGCGAAGGCGGTGCGTTCTGCCAGCCGAGGTTGCATGATTTGCGGCACTCAGGCGCAGTGCACCGGCTAATCGCCTGGTATCGCTGCGGCGCTGATCTGCAACTGTTGTTACCGCAACTGGCCACCTATCTCGGCCACATTGATCTCGTGGGCACCCAACGCTACCTTACCCTGACGCCCGAGTTGTTGAATGAAGCGAGCACGCGCTTTGAAGCTTACGTTCTGGAGGTGCATCATGAATAACTCATCCCTGCTGGGTCCGTGGGTCCGGCGTTTCCTGATCGAGCATCTGGTGGGCGAACGTAACCTTGCCGTCAATACCCAAAAAAGTTACCGCGACATGCTCATGTTGTTGCTTCCGTATCTGGCTGCCAAAGTCGACAAGCGGATCGACCGCCTCACCGTTGATGATCTCTCCCCGCAAATGGTGCGCCTGTTTCTGACGTACATGGAAGAACAGCGCCACTGTACGGTCAGCACACGAAATCAGCGGCTCGGCGGCATTCATGCGCTGGCCCGTTTCATCGGCGAACATGCACCGGAATACGTCGACTGGTGGGCGCAGATTCACCTGATTCCCGTCAAGAGAACCAGTCGGCCAGAGATCAGCTATCTTGACAAGCAGGAAATGGACGCCCTGCTTGCTGCCACCGACGTGAATACGGCGCAGGGGCAGCGCGAACACGCGTTACTGCTGTTCATCTTTTACTCAGGAGCCCGTGCAAGCGAAGCTGCGCAGCTCAAGATTGGCGACATTGACTGGCACACGCGTTCGGTCAGCATCGTCGGCAAGGGGAACAGACATCGCCGCTGCCCGCTCTGGAAATCCACGCTCGATGCGTTGCGCTCACAGTCCGAGGGAAGGGACGCCGCCGCGCCGGTGTTCCTCAACCGATTCCACCAGACGATGACGCGCTCCGGCATTCATGCCCTGGTCAAGCGCCGCGCTATCCGCGCTGCAGCCAACGCGCCGTCACTTGCCGGCAAGAATGTACACCCACATGTGATTCGGCATACAACCGCCTCGCTACTACTCCAGGCCGGTGTCGACATCAATACGATACGCGGCTGGCTTGGGCACGTTTCGTTGGAGACGACCAATATCTACGCCGAGATCAATCTGGAAACAAAGGCGCGGGCGCTGGCGACATGCGAAGTGGAAGGTGGTGCCGAAGGACAAAAGCAATGGCGGGATCAGCCCGACCTGATGGCCTTCCTCCGCACCTTGTAACCGAATAATATGTGCTGTTCGCTTTCCACAAAGGCGCTGCCTTGGCCTGGTTCGTTATCGAGCAGCACATATTTTTTACCACACCATACTCATGATTGC
>NZ_JARESO010000147.1:0-5425 GCF_046030175.1 Paraburkholderia sp. RL17-373-BIF-A | reverse complement strand
TGAGTTTCACCTTCTCGGATAGATTGGCGATATCGGGATGAATCGTGCGACGCAAATGCGCCAGAAAGCGAACGCTGATTTAATTAACCGTTAGGAATACTTTGGTGTTTACATTTGCGCCCCAATCATCCACGGCACGAATTCTTCGTTGCCGACGCCCAACGCCTCGCTCTTGCTCTCCTTGCCGGACGCGACCTCAATGATCATCCTGAAGATTTCCTGTCCTTTTTGTTCGACCGTTGCTGTGCCATCCATGATTTCGCCACAATTGATGTCCATGTCGTCGACCATTCGTTTGTACATGCTGGTGTTCGTGGCGACCTTGATCGAGGGTGCCGGCTTGGCGCCAAAACAGGACCCCCGTCCGGTAGTGAAGACGACAAGATTTGCACCGCTGGCGATCTGGCCCGTCGCGCCCATCGGGTCGTATCCCGGAGCGTCCATGAAGACGAGCCCTTTGACGTCGACTGGCTCGGCATAGCGATAGACACCCATCAGAGGGGATGATCCACTTTTCGCCACTGCTCCCAACGACTTCTCGAGGATGGTGGTGAGGCCGCCGGCCTTGTTGCCAGGCGTCGGGTTGTTATCGATGCTGCCTTTCTCTCTTTCTGCGTACTGCTCCCACCAGTGGATTCGCTCAACGATTTTTTCGCCGACTTCGGGACGGATCGCTCGTCGCGTCAATAGGTGTTCTGCACCGTAGATTTCCGGGGTTTCGGTGAGGATGGCGGTTCCACCGTGCTGTACGAGTAGATCGACGGCTGCCCCGAGGGCGGGATTTGCAGTAATTCCCGAATAGCCATCAGATCCCCCGCATTGCAGGGCGATGCTCAGGTGGGAGATTGGCAGGGGCTCTCGCGTTGCCTCGTTCACGACGGGGAGCATTTTCTGGACGGCCGCAATCGCGGCATCGACGGTCTTCTGGGTACCGCCTTGCTCCTGCATCACGAGCGGCACCATGAGCGGACCAGGCTGCACACCTTCGGCGACGAACATTGCACCCATCTGGTTCGCCTCGCAGCCGAGTCCGATAATGAGAACGCCCGCAAAATTGGGATGCTTGGCATAGCCGCCGATAGTGCGGCGCAACTGCTGAATGCCTTCGCCGTTGTGATCGATACAGCATCCAAAGCTGTGTGTGATCGGAACAATGCCATCGACATTGGGGTATGCGTCCAGTGCGCCGGGAGTTGAGAAATGCTGTGTGACCAGCTTTGTCACGGTCGCCGAGCAATTGACCGTACTGATCACGCCAATGTAGTTGCGCGTCGCAACCCGACCATCCGGCCGACGAAACCCTTGAAAAGTGAGCTGCGAAGTAGCCGGCTCGGTAGGCTTCGCATCGGTGCCGAATGCATAATCTCGGGCGAATTCACCCATGGCCAAATTTTGGGTGTGAACCTGATCGCCAGGAGTGATTGCCTTAGTGGCAAACCCAATGATCTGTCCGTATCTGCGCACAGCGCCGCCCGGCTCGACGTGGCGCAGGGCAACCTTATGAGCTGCAGGGATGTCGTCGCGAACGACTAGCCCCCCCAACTCGGCGATCAATGTGCCGGCGGTGAGTGCGGTGCGGGTAATCGCAACGTCGTCGTTGTCATTTAACTTGATGGTTAAAGAGGTCTGGTTCATATCGCTATCTCGAATATCGCGGGTGCAGTCAGCTTGAATTCAGGCGACACTACGCCCAGCCTTACTGCAAGCAGTGGCTTAGGCGTCGTGTAGCGTGGTCTAGCGATCCGTCGCCGGGGAAAAGCCCGATGTCTCGTCGGCTGCAATGGCCGCGGTCACCGGGTTGCGCGGTCCCTGTTCCGCGACAAGGGGTTGCGGTTCGGAGCCGTGGCGCAGTCGAACAGCACACACCGCGGCAACCACGAGGGCGCCTGCCATGAGCAACAGTCCGTTTAACGCCTTTCCGGTGGTCTGCTCTACTATCCCCATCGCAGTAGGCCCAACGAACCCTCCGAGGACGCCGCAGGCGTTCAACAGTCCCAGCCCTCCAGCCCGGGCAGTTCCGCTGAGACGTGAGCTAGGGAAGCTAAAGAGCACGGACTGCGCGCCGAAGAACATAAGCGCTGATACGCACATTGCGAGCAATCCTAATGCGGGTGGCGCATACACCGCGACCACGAGGCCGGAGGCCATGACGAGGAGGCCCACAATAAGCAAGCCCCGGCTCTGGGCGGACGTCCTGGCCAAACTCGGCAGCGTCGCCGCACCGATTGCAGCTGCAAGCCACGGTGTGGCCGAGAGCACGCCAATGAGGAATGGCGAGAAGTGTCCCGAGGCTCCGATAATGCCGGGCAAGAAAAAGATGACGGCGTAAATCGTGATCTGATGGCAGAAATACACAAAGATCGCAAGCCAAACCTGGCCGTCGCGCAGGCAGTCTTTGAATGCATGTGCCGAGTGTTGCTCCCGCTGCGAAAGGCGAAGTTCAAGATCACTGGCTTCTTTTTTTGACAGCCAGGGCGCAGCACTCGGCCGATCCGGGAGCTTTTTCCAGACGACAAACGCAAGGAGAATCGCGGGCAGGCCTTCCAGGAAAAAAAGCCATTGCCACCCGTGCAAACCGAAGGCTCCATCAAGTTCAAGCAGGGCTCCGCCAATCGGCCCCCCAATGACGTTGGCGATGCAGACACCCAGCAGGAAATAGCCGGTTGCACGCGCGCAATCATTACGGTCGAACCAATAGGTCAGGTACAGGATGACGCCCGGGAACAGGCCGGCTTCGGCCGCACCCAGCAGAAGGCGCAGCACGTAGAACGACGTTGGCCCCTGTACGAAAGCCATCGCGGAGAATAGCGCGCCCCAGGTGATCATGATGCGCGTGATCCAGAAACGGGCGCCGACGCGGTGCAACAGCAGATTGCTCGGTATTTCCAGCGATGCATACGAGAGAAAAAACAGGCCGGCGCCCAGACCGTAAGTAGCCGCTGAAAGCCCGAGATCAATGCTCATGGAATGTTTTGCCAGCGCAATATTCGTGCGGTCAAGAAAGCTGATCGTATACACGAGGATAAGCAGTGGCATCAGTTTCCAGAAGATCCGCCGATTTAGCGACGAAGTATCTGCAGATGCGGTTCGCGAACCGGCTTTGTCAGAGTGCATGCATGTCTCCAGTTTCGGTTGTGTTGGCGTCAGCGGGCCCTGTTTCCGGCCATTGCCGGGTATCCAGCCACGTCGTATCAGTTAAAGCGCCGGCACAAATGGCCTTTCTGCTTGATCCGTGATTTGTGATCACATGCGCAGATTATGCGAGCGTTCTGCCCTCGTCAAGTTCAGCGATGGCGAGGTAAACCCTCGCTTCGGATGAGTGACCTGGCCAGTTGCACGAAGCAAAGTTGTGGGTATCATGATCACAAATCACTTTTGCTTTAACGGAGGCAACTATGGCCGTCCCTCGTTTTGGGTCACGCGACCTACCCGCGCTTGAGTTCGTCTCGCGCGAGACAATGGCTGAGCGCGTCTATTCCCAGTTGCGTGAAGCGATCATGACGGGACGTTTCGCGCCGGGCCAGACGCTGACGCTCCGCGGTGTCGCGGAGGCGGTCGGGTCCTCGACGATGCCCGTCCGCGGTGCGTTGACCCGTTTGCAGGCAGAGGGCGCGCTGGTTGACGGACCGGGTCGCGGGTTGATGGTGCCCCCAATGACCCTCGAGATTCTGGACGAGCTTCGCGATGGACGAATTGCTCTCGAAGGATGTATCGCGAAGCGGGCGGCGACCCGTATGAAGAGGGCCGATCTGACCGCCTTGCAGCGTGTGTTCGACAGGATGGAAGCTCGGGCCAAGGCTGGCGACGTCGCAGGCTACCTTCGCGGAAATTTTGAGTTCCATCAGGCAATCTACGCGCACGGATGCAGCGAAGTGATGATGGGCACCATTCAGAACCTGTGGATGCGGATCGGGCCCTTTTTGAATCTGGTCGCACCGGACCTTGCCCATATCGCTCATTCCATGGAGGCGCATAGGCAGATTCTGGAAGCACTGCGGCGTGGCGACGGCGAGGCGGCGAGGGCCGGTATCGAGCGGGATATTGGCGACGCGGCGGATGATGTGAAGGCCCGGTTATTAAGCAGAGAGGCCGAACACCTCGGCCAGACGGAAACCGTTTAGAACTCCCAGCATCGCGTGCAAAAGCGCAATACCTAACGCAGGGTCGCTACTGCGTTGCCAGTCGAGACGGAGTTGCTTTCTCCGTCGCTAGACGGGTTATTGGCCTCCCTTCCGGATTCTGTGCAGCTCAGCGCAGTTCACCCCCGCATATCGTCTCGTTCAACGTTAACGGTGTATTTAAGGGCGCCGCGCCTTAGCGTTTATCCCAATCAGAAAGTGGTTGACTCATGCACGGTCGGGTTACACACTAGCCTTATGTTGTGATCACAAGTCACTAATCTCAACCGATCAACCGTAAGCTTTTGGTTCTGATTGCGATCACATGTCACGCATGCCAGGGGCATCGGTACAAAGACTAGGCATGCGGGAGCGGCCGGGACAAACGCACGGCTCGAGCGACCCGGCTTTTTAACCAGCAGATGGCGCGTAACGCGCCAACTTGCCTCAGTAATCCAAATAGCGGAGAAAATGATGACGGTTCCAGAGATGTTGAAGCCAAACGCGGGGATGCGGGTTCTTGTTACCGGTGGCGCGTCCGGCATAGGGCTGGTGATTGCGCGCGCGTTTGTCGACGCCGGCTCGCGCGTTCACGTCTGCGACGCAAGCCAGCAGGCCATCGACGCGCTGGTTGAAGCCGAGAGAAGCGCCGGGTCGGGCGCTATCACCGCGACGCTTGCGGATGTATCGGACGAGGCCGCCGTCGAGCGTGTTTTTGCCGATCTGGAGACGCAACTCGGCGGGCTCGATGTTTTGGTTAACAACGCGGGTATTGCGGGCCCGACCGGCGGCGTCGATGAGCTCGATATGAGCGAATGGAAGCAAACCATCGACGTCAACCTGAATGCACAGTTCTACTTCGCTCGCCGCGCAGTGCCGCTTCTGCGCGATTCCTCCTCCGGCGGGGCAATCATCACCATGTCCTCAGTCGCGGGCCGCCTGGGTTATGCGTACCGGACTCCGTACGCAGCGACGAAATGGGCGGTCGTCGGGCTCACCAAAAGTCTCGCCATCGAACTGGGCCCTGTTGGCATCCGGGTAAATGCGATTCAGCCAGGGATCGTGAAAGGCCCGCGCATTGAGCGCGTGATCGAGGCGCGAGCTCAACAACTCGGCATCTCTTATGAACAGATGGAGAAACAGTATCTCGAAAAGATTTCGTTGCGCCGGATGACGACGCCCGAAGAAGTTGCGGCGACTGCGCTCTTCCTATGTTCACCAGGCGGTAGCGGCATCTCCGGGCAGGCTATCTCTGTCTGCGGGAATGTCGAAGTGCTTTGATCGTATTCGAACGCGTCGATCACCCG
>NZ_JARESO010000146.1:0-5531 GCF_046030175.1 Paraburkholderia sp. RL17-373-BIF-A | reverse complement strand
CACCTGATCCTTCACGTCGCTTTCTCGCGGCACTATTGCCATATTGCAAACGAGGGCTGGCGATGGACTTGCAATGGCAGCGACAAGTCGAGCTTTGGTTGCGTCTAATGGGGGCTCCGACAGGAAAGGCTGCTATGCAGTTGACACTGCGTCGTGGACCGGACACGTACTATTTGGAGTCGATGGCCGGCCGTGCCTTGGTATCGTTAGCGCGCCCGGTGCCGGAGACGTTCCGGCTATGCGTCCTCATGCATCTATTGAGTCTGTTAGAGCCCGAAGCAGGGGGTGGCGTCCCTTTGCGCGCTTGGTTGGCCCGTGACTGCTTGTGGCTCGCAGCTACTGCGCCAGAAAGCAGCGGAGCGGAGCTGTGGGCCCAACTGGCCCACCAGCAGCGGCGATTGCTCGACCGCGTTACTAACAACAGACATGAAACTGAATAATTGGTTGCGCGGTCTCAAATCGCGCCAAGATGTGGTGCTTGCAGCCATGTTGTTGCTGGCTGTCTTTATGATGATTGTTCCGCTCCCCACTTTGTTGGTGGACGTACTTATCGCAATCAACCTCACGCTCTCGATCATCTTGCTGTTAATGTCGTTGTACATTCGCGATGCGATGGAGTTTTCCGTCTTTCCGTCACTTTTACTAATAACCACACTGTACAGACTGGGACTTACTATCAGTACAAGTCGCCTCATCCTGCTGCAGCACGATGCTGGCGAAATCGTTCACACGTTCGGAAGCTTTGCTGTCGGCGGGAATGTTGCGGTAGGCCTCATCGTGTTTGCCATTATCACTGTGGTGCAGTTCATCGTAATCACGAAGGGCTCGGAGCGCGTTGCTGAAGTAAGTGCGCGCTTCTCGCTGGACGCTATGCCGGGCAAGCAGATGAGTATCGATGGTGACATGCGCTCTGGCATCATCGATGCTGATGAAGCACGCCGGGAGCGCCTACTAGTGCAGAAGGAGAGCCAGCTGTACGGTGCGATGGATGGCGCGATGAAATTTGTGAAGGGCGATGCCATCGCCTCGATCATTGTCATTCTGGTCAACATTTTTGGTGGCATCGCAGTTGGCGTGTCAATGCACGACATGAGTGCGGGCGAAGCCGCGTCTACCTATGCGATCCTTTCCGTAGGTGATGGTCTGATCGCCCAAATCCCGGCGCTGCTAATCTCTATTGCTGCCGGCATCATTGTGACTCGTGTACCCGGCGAGGTACGCCGTAATCTGGCCAGCGAGCTGTCGACACAAATCCTGCGTCAGCGACGCGCACTCTGGCTCGTGTCTGCAGTGTTAGTGCTTTTTGCATGCTTGCCAGGCTTTCCTGTTCTGATCTTCCTCACACTAGCGGCCTTTATTGCTGGCGGCACTTTCTGGCTCTCGCGTCAGACGGGAGGTGGCGACAGCGTCGATGCGAGTATGGACTATTCAGCGGACCATGACTCGTTAACCGCCAAGCCGACGTCAAAAGTGGGGGCGCTCCCCTTACTACTGCGCGTAGCGCCAGAGATCGCGCAAGACGGGAAGCTACTGCTCGCGTTGTCAGAGTTGCGTCAGCAGAAGATGGAGCAACTCGGCATCCCGCTCGCGGAGATCAACCTGCAGGAGGACGTCAGTCTGTCCCCGAAGCGAATAATTTTCCTGGTCTTTCAAGAGCCTGTGCTGGAATTAGATATGCGAGCGTTAGTATTACTTGATGTCGCAAGCGCTCCGTCTGCGCAGGCAGTCGCACACGATCGCCTATCCTTTGACGGCGTGACTCTGCAATGGGTAGCGCCGTCGCAAGTAGCTAGCCTCAAGGCCTTGGGGATGATGTTGTACCATGATCACGCGCGTGTCGTTCACTTGGTTTCGATAGCATTAGACCGGTATGCGTCCGAGTTGATAGGTGTGCAAGAGGCGCGTTACTTGATGGACCAGATGGAGCAGAACTATAGCGAATTGGTAAAGGAATTGCAGCGGCATATGCCCGTTGGACGTATCGCAGATGTCTTGCGGCGTCTGGTGGCGGAGGGGGTAGCCATTCGCGACCTGCGCGCCGTGTTTGAGGCACTCGTCGAATGGGCACCTCGCGAGAAGGATCCAGTCATGTTAGCCGAGTACGCCCGTATGGCACTGCGGCGCCATATCGTTGGACGCTACCGTCGTGGCCAGCCCTGGATCAGCGCTTGGGTGGTCGGCGGACAAATCGAAGAGAGTATCAGGGAGTCGATCCGCCAAACGTCGGCTGGCTCCTACTCTGCACTAAGCACGGAAGATAACGCGGACATCGTGGGACGGATCCGTCATGCGCTTAAAATAAATGGGCCGCCAGGCACAGTTTTGGTCACTGCTATCGATGTGCGCCGGTTTGTGAGGAAACTAATCGAGCAGGAATTCGCGACCGTGCCGGTGCTGTCTTTTCAAGAAGTCGGCGATGAAGCTGAACTGAAGGTGTTGGGACACGTGGAGCTGATCGGTGAAGAAAATGCGACTACCTGATCATCTGGCTCTTCTCGATGCCCTCGAACCGCCGCAGCTCGAGTTGGCAGGCGACACTCGACTTGAGGGACGGCTGTTTGAGATTGGCCCTACCCTTCTTCGCGCACATCTGCCGGGGGTGACGTTGGGCGAGCTATGCATATTGCCTGGCGGAGGGATGTCCGAAGTGGTTGGCACCCGTGACACCACTGCCTTGCTTTCCCCTTATCAAGAACCACGTGATGTCACTTGCGGCATGATGGTGCGCCCCAGCGGAACACGCGCGAGTGTGGTGGTGGGCGATGCGTTGCTGGGACGCGTTCTGGACGCGCTTGGGCGACCGATTGATGGGCTTCCCGCGCTCGACTCGAGGTTGCAACGAGAGATAGATGTGGAGCCTGCGGGACCTCTAGAGCGGAGACCGATCTGCGAGATGCTGTCGGTCGGTGTCCGTGCCATCGACACGACGCTTACTGTCGGTATCGGTCAGCGCGTGGGCATCTTCGCACCAGCCGGTTGCGGCAAGAGCACGCTACTCGCCATGCTCAGTTCCGGCTGCGAGGCCGGAGTGGTCGTTTTGGCGCTCGTTGGTGAGCGTGGTCGCGAAGTACGCGAATTTCTCGACAACCTGCTTAGTGATGCAACGCGCTCAAGAACTGTCGTAGTGGTAGCAACATCGGACCGTCCAGCCTTGGAAAGGATCAAGGCAGCGGCTGTCGCTACCACCATTGCAGAGTTCTTCCGAGATCGTGGAGAGCATGTTCTGTTGCTTGTCGATTCGCTTACTCGCTACGCGCGTGCGATACGCGAAATTGCTTTGGCTACTGGGGAACCCATTGTCGGCGGCGGGTATCCTCCTAGTCTGTACGCGCGACTACCGCGCCTGCTGGAGCGCGCCGGCCCAGCCGCGCGGGGCAGCATTACAGCCTTTTATACCGTGCTAATGGAACATGAGACGGATTCTTTGGCAGAGGAGGTGCGTTCACTTCTGGATGGGCATATTGTTCTTTCGCGGAAGCTTGCGGAAGCCAATCAGTTCCCAGCTATCGACGTACTCGCGAGTATCAGTCGAGTGATGCATCAGGTGACCGCATCGTCGCATGCTGCCGCGGCAGCCAGATTGCGCCGACTGCTCGCAGCATGGCAGGAGATTGAGTTGCTGGTTAGGGTGGGGGAGTACCAATCGGGGGAGGACTCCGACGCCGACGACGCGATAGCGCGCCGCTCGCAGATTCAAGCCCTGCTTTGCCAGCCACTCGGGAGCTCGTGCAGCTTTCCCGAGTCCTTGGAATTATTAGGTCAGACGGTGGGGTTGCCATGTTGACCCAGTTGCTCGAAATAAAGCGTCGCCGCGAGCGGGGGTGGCGCAGGAGTCTTGCGCGACTCGCGCGCCGCGACCTTGATCTCTGTAATACACAGGAGTTGCTCGGCATACGTCGCTCCGCCTTGCGCGAAAAGTGGCGTGCTCTCGCCTCAGCGAGTGGGCAATTCAGTCAACGTAGTCTCGCAACCTTGCGCAGCAACCTCGCAAAGCTTCAACTTGAAGACCACGCAATTGTGCGCCAACAGGATGCTCTGATTGCCGAACGTGATCAGCTGGCGAAGGAACGGGTGGAGCAGGAGGCGTTACTGCGGTGCAACCTGCGCGAACAGGAAAAGCTCCTGTTAATGCTGGAGAAGGTCTAATGGATCGCCTTTCTACCCCCCCCCGCCCTGAGGCACGCGCCTCCGAGCGGAGTAAGGTGCAATCAGTAAGTCGGCGCGAGTCGCGTACATTTCAGGACTTGCTCGACGAGTCGGCAAGTCAGCTGCCTGCGTCCGCACCACCTCAGCCGCAATATCGAGGCTTAGAATTTGCCGACAGTAAGGAGTCTGCCGTGGTCTCGTCGACGCGATCGGCTCCGTCCGCAAGTGGCGACGTCGTGGCGTATCGCGCCGGGCCGGCGATTGATGGCGAAACGTTGACGTTACGTGCGAGCACTGGACCGCTAGCCGGGCTAATAGTTCAAGCAGAATGGCGCGGCCAGCGTTTGACCGTTCGCCTATTTGCGCCAGACAACGTGATGGCCGCGCGGTTGGGACGCGACTTGCGGCAGATGGAGGCGACGCTCGGTGCCGCACTGGGCATGGAAATTGTGATGGAGGTGCGCGGTGATTGATGAACGGGCTCTAGACATCTTTCAACTCAGTCGGATCGAGGCTACCGCTGAAATCGCCGATCATCAGCTGAATTGCCGGATCAGCCGACCTTCTGGCCGTGGTGTGCGTTTGTGCTGCCATAGCGAAGGAGAGATGTTGAAGCTTTGGATTCCGGAGGCAAATTGGTGTGCCTGGTTGGCACCGTATCTAGCCATCGGCTCGGTTGATAATCTCGATGGAGAGCTTGGCCCACTTCTCGCCAGTTGGACCTTGGGTCCAATGCATGAGTTTTCGCGTGCGTGTGGTCTATCTGGCCTAGGTCCCGCCACTGCTGAAGCAGACATGGCCCCCGAGGGAAACTACTGGCGGATCACCATGCAACTGGGGGATCAATGTTTGCCGATTTATCTACTGGATGTGCCCCCAGATTGGCGCCATGCGGTCCTATCCGGATTTGCTCCTAACCCCAGGACAACGCACTGCCTCATACTAAGCCTTGGTTGGTGCGTCCTCTCGAAGGAGCACTGGGAGAAGATCAACGTTGGTGATGCACTACCGTTGCGTGGTGGAGCCGACGAACTGGATCGGTTCTGGTTGCATCCGCCTGCCTCTCCCGGACGGATTCGATTAGTCGGAACTGACGTTGCGATTGTCGACGGAGGGACAAATGCTGTCGGCGAGGCGCCGCCGCAGACGGTCTCCTTGGCGGTCGAAGCCGGTCACGCTCATATTGCGGCCGATGCCCTCGCGCGCTGGGACGTAGGCCGTGAGATCAAGGTGCGGGCCGACGTGTTGCCTATATTGAGGCTAACTACTTCCGACGGTCCAGCGGCGTTTGGGCAGTTAATACGCTTGTGCGATGGTTGGGCAGTGCAGATCTGCGCTCGCTCTACTGAACACAGGATGCCTAAGTAATTCTTCAAGGAAAAATG
>NZ_JARESO010000145.1:0-5632 GCF_046030175.1 Paraburkholderia sp. RL17-373-BIF-A | reverse complement strand
GCCGGTCCGGTAGTGAATGCGTAACCGATCTTTAAAAATTAACAGCCGATAAGTGTGGGCGCTTGATGCGCGACGCGAGGTGGATCCTTCGGGGTCTGCCGACCAAGCGAAAGTATCAAGTCTCACACAGTATTAGAGGAAGGTTTGAGCAATCAAATCATCGTCAGTACGTTGAGTGAGCGACCGGTCCGTAACTGGACCGAAAACAGTAACAGGTATTGAACTGAAGAGTTTGATCCTGGCTCAGATTGAACGCTGGCGGCATGCCTTACACATGCAAGTCGAACGGCAGCACGGGAGCAATCCTGGTGGCGAGTGGCGAACGGGTGAGTAATACATCGGAACGTGTCCTGTAGTGGGGGATAGCCCGGCGAAAGCCGGATTAATACCGCATACGATCTGTGGATGAAAGCGGGGGATCTTCGGACCTCGCGCTACAGGGGCGGCCGATGGCAGATTAGCTAGTTGGTGGGGTAAAGGCCTACCAAGGCGACGATCTGTAGCTGGTCTGAGAGGACGACCAGCCACACTGGGACTGAGACACGGCCCAGACTCCTACGGGAGGCAGCAGTGGGGAATTTTGGACAATGGGCGAAAGCCTGATCCAGCAATGCCGCGTGTGTGAAGAAGGCCTTCGGGTTGTAAAGCACTTTTGTCCGGAAAGAAAACCTCGTGGTTAATACCCGTGGGGGATGACGGTACCGGAAGAATAAGCACCGGCTAACTACGTGCCAGCAGCCGCGGTAATACGTAGGGTGCAAGCGTTAATCGGAATTACTGGGCGTAAAGCGTGCGCAGGCGGTTCGCTAAGACAGATGTGAAATCCCCGGGCTTAACCTGGGAACTGCATTTGTGACTGGCGGGCTAGAGTATGGCAGAGGGGGGTAGAATTCCACGTGTAGCAGTGAAATGCGTAGAGATGTGGAGGAATACCGATGGCGAAGGCAGCCCCCTGGGCCAATACTGACGCTCATGCACGAAAGCGTGGGGAGCAAACAGGATTAGATACCCTGGTAGTCCACGCCCTAAACGATGTCAACTAGTTGTTGGGGATTCATTTCCTTAGTAACGTAGCTAACGCGTGAAGTTGACCGCCTGGGGAGTACGGTCGCAAGATTAAAACTCAAAGGAATTGACGGGGACCCGCACAAGCGGTGGATGATGTGGATTAATTCGATGCAACGCGAAAAACCTTACCTACCCTTGACATGTATGGAACCTGGCTGAGAGGCTGGGGTGCCCGAAAGGGAGCCATAACACAGGTGCTGCATGGCTGTCGTCAGCTCGTGTCGTGAGATGTTGGGTTAAGTCCCGCAACGAGCGCAACCCTTGTCCCTAGTTGCTACGCAAGAGCACTCTAGGGAGACTGCCGGTGACAAACCGGAGGAAGGTGGGGATGACGTCAAGTCCTCATGGCCCTTATGGGTAGGGCTTCACACGTCATACAATGGTCGGAACAGAGGGTCGCCAACCCGCGAGGGGGAGCCAATCCCAGAAAACCGATCGTAGTCCGGATCGCACTCTGCAACTCGAGTGCGTGAAGCTGGAATCGCTAGTAATCGCGGATCAGCATGCCGCGGTGAATACGTTCCCGGGTCTTGTACACACCGCCCGTCACACCATGGGAGTGGGTTTTACCAGAAGTGGCTAGTCTAACCGCAAGGAGGACGGTCACCACGGTAGGATTCATGACTGGGGTGAAGTCGTAACAAGGTAGCCGTATCGGAAGGTGCGGCTGGATCACCTCCTTTCTCGAGCTAACGTGTCAATCGCGTTGAGCGCTCACGCTTATCGGCTGTGAAATCTAGGACAGACTCAGGGGTCTGTAGCTCAGTCGGTTAGAGCACCGTCTTGATAAGGCGGGGGTCGATGGTTCGAATCCATCCAGACCCACCAAAGTCTTGTCTGGTGTGCTGATCGATGATCCCGGGGTATGCAGTGCGGATAGAGATTTTTATCTGTGTATGACTGGGGGATTAGCTCAGCTGGGAGAGCACCTGCTTTGCAAGCAGGGGGTCGTCGGTTCGATCCCGTCATCCTCCACCAATCCTCAATGCCGGTTTTACTGCGGCGGACCTTGAAAGAGGTTTGCGGTGTAGTGAAACAGGCATTGGCGATTGAGCCAGTCAGAGTGATATGAAGCAGAGCTTTATATCGGCTGTCGTTCTTTAACAATCAGGAAGAAGTAGTAAAGAGATTCACGAAAGCATACTTAGAGATGGGTGTGTGAGTAGGTGAATCAGGGTTGTGATTGTATCAATGTATTTTAAAGGTGATCGAAAGATTGCCTTGGAATACGGCGCAACACGAATACTCAACCTGTAGCGAGAGTGGCGAGCGCATGATTCCCCGTGGATCATGCAGGAGACACACCCGTTATAGGGTCAAGCGAACAAGTGCATGTGGTGGATGCCTTGGCGATCACAGGCGATGAAGGACGCGGTAGCCTGCGAAAAGCGGTGGGGAGCTGGCAAACGAGCTTTGATCCACCGATATCCGAATGGGGAAACCCGGCCCGTATGGGTCATCCATGACTGAATACATAGGTCATGTGAAGCGAACGCGGTGAACTGAAACATCTAAGTAACCGCAGGAAAAGAAATCAACCGAGATTCCCAGAGTAGTGGCGAGCGAAATGGGACCAGCCTGTACTCTTTATCTTCATTGTTAGTCGAACGCTCTGGAAAGTGCGGCCATAGCAGGTGATAGCCCTGTAGACGAAAACAGCGAGGAAGAACTGGGTGTACGACAAGTAGGGCGGGACACGTGAAATCCTGTCTGAAGATGGGGGGACCATCCTCCAAGGCTAAATACTCGTGATCGACCGATAGTGAACCAGTACCGTGAGGGAAAGGCGAAAAGAACCCCGGGAGGGGAGTGAAATAGATCCTGAAACCGCATGCATACAAACAGTCGGAGCCTTCGCAAGGGGGTGACGGCGTACCTTTTGTATAATGGGTCAGCGACTTACATTCAGTGGCAAGCTTAACCGATTAGGGCAGGCGTAGCGAAAGCGAGTCCGAACAGGGCGTTCAGTCGCTGGGTGTAGACCCGAAACCAGGTGATCTATCCATGGCCAGGATGAAGGTGCGGTAACACGTACTGGAGGTCCGAACCCACTAACGTTGAAAAGTTAGGGGATGAGCTGTGGATAGGGGTGAAAGGCTAAACAAACCTGGAAATAGCTGGTTCTCTCCGAAAACTATTTAGGTAGTGCCTCGTGTATCACCTTCGGGGGTAGAGCACTGTCATGGTTGTGGGGTCCATTGCGGATTACTACGCCATAGCAAACTCCGAATACCGAAGAGTGCAATCACGGGAGACAGACATCGGGTGCTAACGTCCGGTGTCAAGAGGGAAACAACCCAGACCGCCAGCTAAGGTCCCCAAATATTGCTAAGTGGGAAACGAAGTGGGAAGGCTAAAACAGTCAGGAGGTTGGCTTAGAAGCAGCCATCCTTTAAAGAAAGCGTAATAGCTCACTGATCGAGTCGTCCTGCGCGGAAGATGTAACGGGGCTAAGCAATATACCGAAGCTGCGGATGCACATTTATGTGCATGGTAGGAGAGCGTTCCGTAAGCCTGCGAAGGTGCATTGAAAAGTGCGCTGGAGGTATCGGAAGTGCGAATGCTGACATGAGTAGCGATAAAGGGGGTGAAAGGCCCCCTCGCCGTAAGCCCAAGGTTTCCTACGCAACGTTCATCGGCGTAGGGTGAGTCGGCCCCTAAGGCGAGGCAGAAATGCGTAGCTGATGGGAAGCAGGTTAATATTCCTGCACCATTGTTAAATGCGATGGGGGGACGGATCGCGGAAGGTTGTCCGGGTGTTGGAAGTCCCGGTCGCTGCGTTGGAGAAGGCACTCAGGCAAATCCGGGTGCGCAATTCAAGGGCGTGGCGCCATTCACTTCGGTGAAGAAGCAACTGGAAGTGGTTCCAAGAAAAGCCTCTAAGCTTCAGTTTAACAAGACCGTACCGCAAACCGACACAGGTGGGCGAGATGAGTATTCTAAGGCGCTTGAGAGAACTCGGGAGAAGGAACTCGGCAAATTGGTACCGTAACTTCGGGATAAGGTACGCCCCTGTAGCTTGACTGGCCTGCGCCAGAAGGGTGAAGGGGTTGCAATAAACTGGTGGCTGCGACTGTTTAATAAAAACACAGCACTCTGCAAACACGAAAGTGGACGTATAGGGTGTGACGCCTGCCCGGTGCCGGAAGATTAAATGATGGGGTGCAAGCTCTTGATTGAAGTCCCGGTAAACGGCGGCCGTAACTATAACGGTCCTAAGGTAGCGAAATTCCTTGTCGGGTAAGTTCCGACCTGCACGAATGGCGTAACGATGGCCACACTGTCTCCTCCCGAGACTCAGCGAAGTTGAAGTGTTTGTGATGATGCAATCTCCCCGCGGCTAGACGGAAAGACCCCATGAACCTTTACTGTAGCTTTGCATTGGACTTTGAACCGATCTGTGTAGGATAGGTGGGAGGCTTTGAAGCGTGGACGCCAGTCTGCGTGGAGCCGACCTTGAAATACCACCCTGGTTTGTTTGAGGTTCTAACCTTGGTCCGTTATCCGGACTGGGGACAGTGCATGGTAGGCAGTTTGACTGGGGCGGTCTCCTCCCAAAGTGTAACGGAGGAGTACGAAGGTACGCTAGGTACGGTCGGAAATCGTGCTGATAGTGCAATGGCATAAGCGTGCTTAACTGCGAGACCGACAAGTCGAGCAGGTGCGAAAGCAGGTCATAGTGATCCGGTGGTTCTGTATGGAAGGGCCATCGCTCAACGGATAAAAGGTACTCTGGGGATAACAGGCTGATACCGCCCAAGAGTTCATATCGACGGCGGTGTTTGGCACCTCGATGTCGGCTCATCTCATCCTGGGGCTGTAGCCGGTCCCAAGGGTATGGCTGTTCGCCATTTAAAGAGGTACGTGAGCTGGGTTTAAAACGTCGTGAGACAGTTTGGTCCCTATCTGCCGTGGGCGCTGGATATTTGAAGGGGGCTGCTCCTAGTACGAGAGGACCGGAGTGGACGAACCTCTGGTGTACCGGTTGTCACGCCAGTGGCATCGCCGGGTAGCTATGTTCGGAAGAGATAACCGCTGAAAGCATCTAAGCGGGAAACTCGCCTTAAGATGAGATATCCCCGGGGCTTCGAGCCCCTTGAAGGGTCGTTCAAGACCAGGACGTTGATAGGTCAGGTGTGGAAGCGCAGTAATGCGTTAAGCTAACTGATACTAATTGCCCGTAAGGCTTGATCCTATAACCGGTGTGTTTTGCGATGATCGTTAGTGCTTCAGCACTTACGGGCATCCCACCCCCGAAGGGGGGAGCACGCAGGTTGAGATCGATGTTGTGCCAGAAACAGCACAGCCCAACGCTTTACCCCTGGTGAGCATCACCAGAAACTACTTCTTCCAGATTGGCTGTACTGCCCCACGGGCAGTGCGGCAACCAGTCATGCCTGATGACCATAGCGAGTCGGTCCCACCCCTTCCCATCCCGAACAGGACCGTGAAACGACTCCACGCCGATGATAGTGCGGATTACCCGTGTGAAAGTAGGTAATCGTCAGGCTCCCCCGCAGCAAACAGAAACCCCACCCCAAAAAGGTGGGGTTTCTGCGTTTAC
>NZ_JARESO010000144.1:0-5669 GCF_046030175.1 Paraburkholderia sp. RL17-373-BIF-A | reverse complement strand
GGCTTCATGGAGGATTACTGGAGCGCACGTGGCCACACTATTGTGGTGCCCAGCTTCGGTCAGCTGAGCGACTGGTCTGCCACGCTGAAAGTGGAGATCCGGCAGCGCTGTGAGCGGCTGGCGGCCCGCCTGAAGCGGGGTGAAGCGGGGTGAAGCGGTGACGGCACTCGTCGACAGCACCGGCATGAACTTTGGCCGGGCCAGCGACTGGGATGAAAAGAAGTACGGCAGGAAGGCGGCACGCACGCCCTGGCGCAAGGTGCACTGGCGATCGATACTGACATGAACGCGCACGAGATCGCCGTCACGGACACTGAAGTGTCCAACAGCGAAGGCCTGCATGCGGTGCTGCCGGGCGAGGTACCGGTCGACCGCGTGATGGCCGACGGTGCGCACTACAGCATTGAACGCACTGAAGCCTGGTCTCGCTGCGGCGTGTTGCCGGTAATTCCGCCACCAGTTGAAGCTGCGAGGAGCCAAGCTACTTCGGGAATACATACATGCCCGGCGCGACCGAAATTTTCCGATCGCTGCCGGCCTGCGGTTCATCGGCGTGTGCGACGCCCTTTGTGCAATACGCGCTTACCGCTGTGCGCGCCAAAGCACCAGCGTCCAAAAGGAGTGATGTTCAGCATCATGTTTTCCTCGCCACGGCGGCCAACTGCCTCAGGCGCCGCGCGAGCGCCTTTGATATGACGGGCGTTGTATTGTTGCAGGACGCCGACGCCGCGGCACTCTCGCGCATGAAAAGCGCGCATTCCCGCGCGACGACCTCGCGTTCGTTGTCCGATGTGATCATATGGTACGAATCGTCGAGCCAGATAGTGCGAAGAAACGACGCCCCGACGTTCCCCACGACGTGGCGCGCGTTATGCGGGCTGGACGTCTCATCGTCAATCGCGTGAATGATGAGGCAGTCAGTGCTTATGCTCTTTAGCTTCTTGCGTACCGAATTCGCAAGTCGGCTCGCTTCGTGAAGCGCTGGCATGGCAATGGACGCGGGCCCCACTTCACTGATTCCGTCCCTCTGCATTACGCGTGCAATCTTCGAGCGCAACGCCTCGTTGCGCAGGCCATAGGGTGCGTGCTCGCGATAACGGTAGCGCGAGCGCAATGGTGTGTAATAGGCGTAGTTGAGCAGAAATCGATACCAGGGTATCGCCCAGCCGTCATAGCTGAGTGTGATCGACAACAGCACCAACGCGCGCGCGCTCGGTCGCTGTTGAGCGACGGCGGCGGCCAGCGTCGCGCCCATGGAGAGGCCGCACACCGAAACATGCCGGTGTCGCGCTGCAAGTGCGTCAAATTCGGCGACGGCTGCGCTGATCCACTGCTCCATCGGTACATGTCCGGTGCCGGCGCTGTAGCCACGAAGTTCTGGCGTGTGAGTCGCGAAGCCTTCCTCGACGAGCGCGCGAGAGAGGAACCGCAACTCCGCCGGAGAACTTGATAGGCCGTGCAAAATGAGGACAGCATGATCATTGCCCCGAGCAGCCCGAAATTGAGAGGTGCTCATGGTCAGTCTTCCGCCCGAAGGATCAGAAATTCGCCGGACGGGGTAACGAAGCGTTCGCACACACATTCGACTGCGCGCCAACCGTGTCCACTCGATAGAAAACGCATGCGGTAGTGACCGGGCACCAGGCGGTTGTTCAGACGCGCGAGATCGTCCTGATGCACTTGCGAATGCCTGGCGCCGTAAGCGATACAGGTAGTAAACGATTCGTCGTCGAGGACTCTCGCAGCCGCAGAGGTTGCCGCCGCCGCGACGAAGCTTCCGGGCGGCGCGCTCGTTGTCGGATCGAGCGCCTTGATGAGAATGAGCGATCGGTTGTGCTGCGTGATGTGATGCAGCATGCGATGCATTTCATCCGTGGCGCGACACGCGAGCAGGCGTTCGTTATCGCCACGCAGCAGCATTTCATAACGCGAGTGCGCCACCGACGCCAGCAGTTCGGCGCGATACTGCGCGCGTCTCAAGCGCTCGACCAGGGTGATAACAATAATCGTAATGATCGTGTACGAGAGCAGCAGGCGGATATCTGACGCATCGATGATGTCGATGCGTCCGTAGGGCGGGACGAACAGGTAATCCGCGAGACACAGTCCCGCCAGCATCACGCCGAGTGCGGGTGCGAGGCCGCAGTAATACTCTACGAGCATGGCGGCGATAAGAAAGGCGGTGCCCGGCATGATTGGGCCGAGCAGCGGGTGAAGTATCGATCGGATGGCGGCGGCGGTAAAAAGTGCTGCCGCCGCGATGACCCAGCGTTTGCGGCCTCGCGAAGCCCACCGTCGAGAGTTTTTGACTTGCATTCGTTTTATAAAGCGATGTGACGTTTTCCCATAAGCCGGTGATTGCGCCAGACACGTTTCTGACATTACCCGCTATCTCGGGCAAAGCTTAGTTAGACGGTAGTTTCCCTAGGTGGCATGGCGGCAAGCGGGGCACGGCGATTGGCGCATCGAGCCAGCGATTGTCCGGAATCCTGACCCACCCTACGCAGTACTTTGCGCCGAATATTGACCCACGTAGAACACTGACCTGCTCGTCAACGGGCAGGGGAACCGAGTGATCGACATGGCTATATTAAGCATCATCCGACGCTGGCACTTTCGCGATCATGTCTCGTTGCTCGAGATTGCCAAACGACTGGCGTGTCGAGAAACACGGTCCGGCGTTACACACGGGCCGGTACGGTCCTGCCGGCCTGTCGGGAACGACACAGTCCCAGCATGCTCCACGGGTTCGCGGCGAAGCTCGCAGGCTGGCTCAAGACTGAAGCTGGGCGGCCCCGCAAACAGCGAAGAACCCTCAAATAGATTCACGCGGATCTCTGCGCTCTGGGTTCCACCGGCTCCTATGATCGTGTCGCAGCGTTTGCGCGACGCTGGCGACAGGAACAGCACGAGCGGGCAAAGACGACCGGGCGCGGGATGTTAGCGGCGGTGCAAAAGCGCCATCAGATGGCGGCGCAAAGTTGAGTAGAAGCGTCAACAACAGGGGCGGTTATGGGCCGCTGTTGTTGGGTGATGGCCATCAGAATGGATCGTCGATGTCGCGAGGGTGAGGATTGTCAGGAGGCGGGCGCTGTCCGTGCAGGAGGTCATTGAGCGGAATCTGATAGTGCGCGGTGATACGCTCGCGTAGATCGTCGATGAGCTCCACGACGGCGAGCGCCTGATCTGCGGACCAGTTGTCCGGGATCGGGAAGTCCAGCCCGTGAGTGATCCCGAAGGCAGGTGCAGACGCTTGATCTCGCGCATCAAGCGCTGCATCGGTGCGCGTCTGCTGACGCGCAAGATCGAGTCGCAACAGCAGGAAGGCCGGATCATCGCCAACCTGCCGAACCTGTGGAATTTGTTCGGCAGGTGCGTTTGCGTCAAAAATGGATAGTTGCGTCCGCAACATGTGGACGCCTGGTCTTCCGAACAAAGCCGCCTGGAGTTACCGCCATCCTGCCCGCGTCAGTCCGGAAATCCAGGCCCGTCTCGAAGGTCGGGCCAAGGCCATCATCGACCGCGCCTGGGACGCCCAGGTGCGGCTGTGCCGACGATTCCGCCGGCTGACCGCGCGAGGCAAGCCCATCAACATCACGGTCGTGGCTATTGCCCGCGAACTGGCGGCGTTCATCTGGGACATCAGTCGACTGGCCATGGCGCTTGCAATACCTCGCAGCAAACCGCCCGCGGCCTGTGTGTGATTTCCCGAACAATGGAAGGAGCTTCCTGAAGGCGGCGCAGCCCGGCATCCGAGCAACCCGCGATGGTATTACGCAACGGGCATCACCAACTTGCGGCGGAAGTTAGCGGCAGGCTCATGAGGCGGACCTCTGTAATGCGGTATCTAACCCGCGGATGTCAGTGTGATCCACCGTCGAGACTTACTGCTGCGCCGCCCTCAGGAAATTCATGCGTCGATGCAACCTGGAAACCAATTTAGCGATTGACACGCAAGTCATATCAATACCAGCGAGCCGCGCAGCTGATGACCTCGGCAGGGAAGCGGTGGCTGTGATAAAGCGATTCTGTCTTCTTCATCACTTCTTCTACCGCCGCCTCCCCATTAACCTGACAGTGCCGTTTCTAGCACCTCCGATCGTCGAAACATCCAGAGTTCCATACTTCTCAAATACACGGTAAGCGCTCAATCTGGCACACGCGGAACCATATGGCCGCGTGGTAACGGTCGCGTCAATCCGGTTCGGACCAAGCGCTGTTACGCGGTCAAGCCGTAGGCTTCAAGAAGTTAAACGGTAGCAGGTCGGTAACATCGGCGTCTAATGCTCGTTGCGGCAATTCGCTGAGTACCCGTACGAGATATGCATAGGGTTCGACGTTGCACGCTCGGCACGTGAGCATCAAGCTGTAGATCATTGCGCTGGCCTTCGCACCAGCAACCGTGTCACTGAACATCCATGAGGATCTCCCCGTGCAGAATGGCCGGATGTCGCGCTCGATCACGTTGTTAATTAACCGTCCAGCCATCCCGCCGCTCTCGGCCGCCTACGCCATGAGTCAACGGAATCGCTGCGTGGCCCGTTTAGTGGACATGGTCACGAAGAACCTTCTCCGCGACCATTAACTCGCATGGGACAATCGAAATGAAGAAAATATTCCTTGTACTAATCGCTGGACTGTTCGCAACGGCCGCCTTTGCAAAAGCCGCGGCACCGAAAGCCGCAACGTCAGCCACCTCTGCCAGCCATGCAAAGAAGCTGCATCACAAGTCTACGCACACGGCGGCGGCTACCGGGCCAGCCGTGGTGCACTAGAAAAATCGCGACGGGGAAAGCGCGAGGGTTGACGGCCCATAAAAGAAGGGCGCGCCGTTCCGGCGACGCTTGCCGGAACGGCGCCAGCCTCACATTCAGCGTGGAGGCTGGGGATACAAAGTCGCGTGCGGGTTTCCCTTCTGCGTTTCACGTAGACCAGGCAAAGACGCGCTCAATGGTCCTGAGACGCTCCTCGAAGATGGCGTTGTTGAATAAATCAAAATCCGGGAAAATCGCCCCGATTTTCTGCCCGTTTCTGGTGTCTGAACCGGTGCTGATTGTTTCTCATGAGGAAGGGAGAAGACCCGGATTGGATTCATACGGAGGTAACGCAGTCTTGCGCCAAGCCGTATCTAGCAAACATTTTTCGAGTAGAAGTGATAAATTTTTCAGAATTTACCACATCAGTCGATCTTCGAGAAACACCAAACGTTGAATTCTCATTTGTGTAAGGAGGGCATGGACAGGCAGTTACATATTCAACGTAGTCATCATAAGACATAGATACCTGTGACCACGGATCGATTGCAATCTGATGCACCTCACCATGCATAGTAAAATTTGCTACGCAAAAAGCGTGATCCCCATTGGTCTCTGCCCTGTAGATCTCAATATGCATCTCGACATCCTTCAATCCACGCGAATAAAGAAAATTCTTGGCACTCAAGTGTGCAAGGGCAGCGGCCGCATACGCCATCTCGCGACAATTCCCACATGAATACTTCAAGGAAGCAGAAACGGCAGATACCGCCTTTCCCACATCAGAAGTGTCAGAAATGTGATCGCCAATGTCGCGCAGGGCGGCCACAATACTATTGTAGACTAGAGCCTGTTCTGTCAGGCCGTGCTCTGCGTGGTTTCGCGTGGCCGACTTAAGAATGACGCGACTGATAG
>NZ_JARESO010000143.1:0-5713 GCF_046030175.1 Paraburkholderia sp. RL17-373-BIF-A | reverse complement strand
GGCCGGTGCACGTGCTGACGGCGTCGGCGACGGTGCGCCGGATCGTCAACATGACGGCGCTGCTGGTGGCGGATGTTGTGGGCGGCCGCATGAACGGTTGATTCTTGCGCCTCGGCTTGGTCACGCGGGGATGCAGCAAAGCAATCTCGCGTTGCACGATGCCCACGAGGGGACCCTCGATTCGACATCGCGAGCCGGCCTTACTTCGAACGAAAAACCTGCGCGTATGTCTGGATGGGCGTCGACGGGCCCAAGCCAGGCGCTCCGCTCCACAACCCGCACTACTACGACTTCAACGACGACGCATCGGCTACCGGTGCCTCATATTGGGTCAACGTCGTGAAGGCGTTTGGCGCTGCGCATGTGTGAAGCTTCGCCGCTGCCCTGTGCGACTGTGTGGTCTGTAATGGCCGCGCGGCGCCGACGCCTGAAGACACTATGACTTTCCGTGAGGCAGCGGCTGGCGCGCCTGCTGCGAGGCGGTTTCGATCGTCACTTCGCTGTGCAGCAGGAATGTTGCCAATTCCGGCGTGCCCGGTTGAGCATCGGTCACCAAAGTCCAGTCGCGTTCGAGTGGTGTCCAGTGCTGCTGGCTCGCGCGATCCAGTTTGTGCGACGTTACCAGCACGAAGACGTTGGCCGCCTGCCTGATGATGCATTCCTTCAGATAGGCCTGCTCGGCGGTCGCCTCGCAGAGCCCACGGCCGGCGACCACGCCGTCCGCGCCAAGAAAAGCCTTGTCGACGGACAGGCGGTTCAACGCGATCTGCGCGAGCGGCCCAAGCGTGCTCATGCTTGAGGGCCGCAGATCGCCGCCGATCAGCGTGACCGGCACGTCGCTCGACGCAAGCAGGCCAATTGCCAGCAGGTTGTTGGTGACCACGCGAATGTCGCGGCGGCCGGCCAGCAGCCGGGCCATTGCAGCGGTGGTGGTGCCGCCGTCGAGAAAGATGGTGTCGCCGTCCTGGACGTGGCTCACCGCCACCTGCGCGATCGCGTCCTTTTGCTCGCGGAAGCTTTCGCGCCGCAGATCGAGCGACTCCTCGGGTTCGTGAATCCCGACCGAGGCGGCCGCGCCCCCATACGTGCGCACGATGAGCCGTTCGTCGGCGAGCGCGCGCAGGTCGCGACGTACGGTTGCTTCGGACATGCCGAAATGCTCGCACAGGGCGCCTACGTCGTTCATGCCGGACAGGACGGCCTTCAGCATCGCCTCGCGGCGGTTCGTAACTTTCATGGTGATAGAGGGTAGCGGGTCATCCGAATGCTGCGCGCAATAGAGGAGAGGCGCCAACGGGCGTAAGTGTAATCAAACCGGCTGCTGGAGCAACGCCTGTGGAGCGGGGCGCGCTGCGCCCGCGACGTCGTTACGGCATACAAGTGTTTTTTGCTCAATGTGATCGATTCAATCAAATTCGGCCCCATTACGCCTGGGCGTGCTCGTTTTGGCGAATTTATCAGTCTCGACAACGTGTTAATGGACGGATTGCGCATGGGCGTCTCGTGGCGTACACTCCGAATGACTGAATCAGTCATTTATAAATGATTGTTTCGATCATTTCCATACAGGAGACAATGATGGCCCAAGTTCCTATCAAGCGCGCGATCGAACGCGTTCCGGGCGGGATGATGATCGTCCCGCTACTGTTCGGCGCAATGATCGCCACCTTCTTGCCGGGCATGCCGAAGTTCTTCGGCTCGTTCACGAATGCGTTGTTTACCGGCGCGTTGCCGATTCTCGCCGTGTTCTATGTGTGCATGGGCGCGTCGATCGATGTGAAGGCAACGCCTTATCTGCTCAAGAAGGGCGGGGCGCTGTTCGCGGCGAAGGTCGGGTCCGCGATTGTGGTGGGTGTCGTGCTGGGCCACTTTTTGGGTGAGCAGCCGGTTTCGTCCGGACTGTTCGCGGGAATGTCGACGCTGGCGGTGGTTGCCGCGATGAACGACACGAACGGCGGCCTGTACATGGCGTTGATGGGTCAATATGGCAAGTCTGAGGACGTCGGTGCCTATACGATCATGTCGCTCGAATCCGGCCCGTTCCTGACAATGGTCACGCTCGGCGTCGCCGGGCTGTCGGCGTTTCCGTGGCAGACGCTGGTCGGCAGCATCCTCCCGCTCGCGGCCGGCATGCTGCTCGGCAATCTGGACCGTGAGATGCGCAACTTTCTCGGCCGCGCTGTACCTGTGATGATTCCGTTTTTCGCCCTGGCGCTGGGCGCGAGCCTCGACCTGCACAAAGTATGGCAAGCCGGCTTGCTCGGCATTGGCCTCGGCGTCGCGGTGGTGATCGTGACGGGCATCCCCCTGTATTTGACCGATCGGCTGACCGGCGGCACGGGTGTCGCAGGCGTGGCGGCAGCCAACACGGCTGGCAACGGAGCGGCTGTGCCGGCGCTGATTGCAGCGGCCAACCCGGTCTATGCCGAGGCCGCGAAGAGCGCGACTTTGCTGGTCGCCTCATGCGTCGTCGTGACCGCAATCGTGTCGCCGATTCTCACTGCGGCCGTCGCAAAGCGAATTGGCAAGCAGGCCGACGCCAGCCGCGCCGCTGCATTGGAGGCGACCCGGTGAGCAGCACGAGCATTCTGATCATCGCCGACGACCTGTCCGGCGCCGCCGACTGCGCGATTGCATTTGCGGGAGCGGGGCGCAGTACGGCGGTGACGCTGAACGCGTCACGCGCGATGGGCGCGGCGGAGGTGATCGCGGTGGATACCGACACGCGCCGCATGCCGCCGGCCGAAGCTGCACACTGCACCAGCGCCGCGTGGCTGGCGCAGCGCGGGCCGGGTCGGCGTCTGTACAAGAAAATCGATTCGACCTTGCGCGGTAACTGGGCCGCGGAAGTAGCCGCGTTGCAACCGCTCGCGGGCCTCGCCATCGTCGCCACGGCCTTTCCTGCCACTGGGCGCACCGTCCGTGAGGGCCGCGTATTCGTGCGCGGCGTGCCGCTCGAAAACACGGAAACGTGGCAGCTCGAACACGCCGCGCACTCCGCCGACCTCAACGCCATGGTCAAGGCGGTCGGCTTGCGCACCGCGGCCCTGGGTGTCGACGCGCTGCGTGGCGATCCCACAGCGTTGCGCGCTGCCATTGCCGCTGTGGCGAGCAGTGGCGCGCAGGCGCTCATCGTTGATGCGGAAACGGATGCGGATTTGAGAGCACTCGCGCAGGCGACGGCGTCGATGGACGAAGCCCTGTTCTGGGTCGGCTCAGGCGGTCTGGCTCGCGAACTGGCGTCGTTGAGTGACCTGTTCGATGTTGCCACGGAAGCCGCGCAAGACGCGCCGCCGAAGCCAGACCAGCAGAGAAGCGCGATCCTGATCCTGGTGGGCAGCCTGTCGGCCGTTTCGGAACAGCAATGCGCGATGTTGCGCGAGCGTGCGGGCGTGGGCGAGTTGATCGTGCCGCCGGTCGTGCTGCGTGCGGGCGAGTCTCATCAGGAGTGGACGGCCTGGCAAGCACGCGTTGGCGCGCATCTGAGCGCGCACACCGACTTGCTGGTGCGAATTGGGCGCGACGATCTGTTCGATCCCGCCGAAGGCGCGCAATTGTCTGCGTCGCTCGCTTCGCTCGTCGCACCGTTTTTCACGCATCTGAGCGGTTTGATCGCGACGGGCGGCGAAACCGCGCGCGCGATGCTCGGTACAGCGGGCATCGACAGCCTGCAATTGCTTTCGGAAATCGAGCCGGGCGTGGCAGTGGGCCGCCCGTACGGCAACCCGCGCCTCACCGTCGTCACCAAAGCCGGCGCATTTGGCAGCGAGCATGCGCTGTACGGCGCCTACCTTCATCTGCGGGGCACACCGGAGTTCGCTGACAACGAGTCCGGATCGGCTCACCCGAGCGGCAACACAACATCTTCGCCGGCTCGCGAAACGAACCAACGTCATTCAGGCAAAACATCATGAGCAACTATCTTCCAGTCATCGGCATCACGATGGGCGACGCAGCGGGCGTGGGTCCGGAAATCGTCGTCAAGAGCTTGACGCACGAGTCCGTCTACCGGCAGTGCCGGCCGCTCGTCATCGGCGATGCCGCGCGCCTCGAGCAGGCCAACCGGATTGTCGGCGGCAGCACGAAAGTGCGTCGCATCGCGAAGCCGGCTGATGCGCAATATGAGCAGGGCACCATCGACTGCATCGACCTCGGGCTGATTCCCGCCGACCTGCCTTTCGGCGCACTGTCGGCGCTCGCAGGCGACGCCGCGTATCAGTACATCGCGCGCGCCGTCGAACTCGCGAAGGCCGACGAGATCGATGCGATCTGCACGGCGCCGCTGAACAAGGAAGCGTTGCACGCCGGCGGTCACAAGTATCCCGGCCACACTGAAATGCTCGCGCATCTCACGGGCATCGAGGAGGTGTCGATGATGCTGGTCGCGCCGAAACTGCGCGTGATTCACGTGACGACTCACATCGGCATTATCGATGCGATCCGCAAGATCGAACCAGGCCTCGTGCAGCGCACGTTAGAGCGAGGGCATGCGACGCTGGTGAAGGCGGGCATTGCCAATCCGCGCATCGCCGTGTGCGGCATCAACCCGCATGCCGGCGAAAACGGCCTGTTCGGTTATGGCGAGGAAGAGGAAAAGATCGTTCCGGCCGTGCAGGTCTTGCGTGAACGCGGCTGGGACATCGAGGGCCCGCTTCCGGCCGACACGCTGTTCTTCCGTGCGGGACGCGGCGACTTCGATCTGGTGGTGGCGATGTACCACGATCAGGGCCATGGTCCGGTCAAGGTGCTCGGCCTCGAAGCCGGCGTCAACGTGACGGTCGGACTCGATGTGATCCGTACCTCGGTCGATCACGGCACGGCGTTCGATATCGCAGGCAAAGGCATCGCTGACGAACGCAGCCTGCTCGAAGCACTGCGGCAAGGCGCCGAACTTGCGACGCGCCGCGCCTAACGCGGCTTGAAATCGATGTACGTGCGCGGTGTCGCCCGCTCGCGCGGAGCGACACCGTGCCCTTAGGGCTGTAGTTGTCAGGGTTATGCAAACACGACGCACTGAAGACTTTCGCGAAAGGCTACTCGAAGCGGGTGTCGCGCTGTTCGCCGAAACGGGTTATCACGGCACCGGCGTAAAAGACATCGTCGAGCGTGCCGGCGTGCCGAAGGGCTCGTTCTACAACTACTTCGAGAGCAAAGAGGCATTCGGCGCGGCAATCCTGCACCACTACGCGCAGGAGCAGGCCGCTGAATGGAAGCGGTATTCGCGCGAAGCGGCATCGTCCGATCCGCTGCTCGCGCTTCGCGGCATCTACGCATGCATCGTTGCCGACTACGAAGCCTGTGACGACCGCTACGGTTGTCTGGTCGGCAACTTTGCAGGCGAGATCGCGCAGTCGAGCGATCTGTGCCGGCTCGCCGCGCGCAGGACGGTCAATGAATGGCGTGTCGGCTGTGCCGATTATCTGCGGCGCGGCCAGGAATACGGCTCCGTGCGGCGCGATCTTTCGGCTGATGCAATGGCTGACCTGTTCTGGAATGCGTGGGAAGGCAGCCTGTTGCGCATGAAGCTGGATGACTCGGTCGAGCCGCTGAAGGCTTGCGTGCATTCCATGTTCGATCTGTTTTTCAAATCCCCGCAGTAACGGTCGTGGCTGGTTTGAACGGCGTCTGGTTTCGATCCGGGTAGCCGTTTATTCCGTTTTGAGACGACCGGTCATTTCAATGTAAGGAAGAGAGATTCAATGCAGAACTTTAC
>NZ_JARESO010000142.1:0-5715 GCF_046030175.1 Paraburkholderia sp. RL17-373-BIF-A | reverse complement strand
CGCGACTTCCGTGGGAGGACGTGCAGCGTGCGATCGATAGCATCGAGAGCACGACGCCATCCGGTATTCGCGATCGTGCAATGATGCTTTTGTTGGCCACGACCGGCATGCGCAACAGGGAGCTGCGTGAGCTGGAGCTAGACGACATACGGTGGCGCACCGGAGAGCTGGTACTGCGTCACACAAAGGGACATCACGACCGTGTTGTACCGCTGCTCCCGGAAACAGGTGAGGCACTCGCTAAATACGTTCTTCATGCGCGACCACAGACCACTGAGCGCCGGGTATTTCTTTCGTGTGTTCCCCCGGTGCGCTCGTTCCCGCACAGCAGCAGCATTTCGCGTATTGTGCGTTTCCGACTTGAACGTGCAGGACTCCGCACTCAACGTGGTGGTGCACATCTTTTACGCCACAGCCTCGCGACTCGGCTGGTTGAGAAACGACGGCCAATCAAGGAGATCGCCGATCTACTCGGTCATCGGAACATCGATAGCACGTCCTTTTACGTCAAGGTCGCTGTACCGCAACTCGCGGATGTCTCATTGCCATTTCCTGGAGGTGCGTCATGAATGCGTTCGTGACTGCGCTGACTGCGGGAACGGAGAGCTACATTGCCCTTCAGCGAGCGTTGGGCTATCAGTTTCGCAAACAGGCGGCGACGCTCCGCTCACTTCTCCGCTACGTTGGCTCAAGCCATGCGGGTGGTCCGTTATCTCAAGCGTTGGCCGTGGACTTCGTCATGGCAAGCAATCTTACGCCGAACGGCAGGGCTATTTGCTACGGCGTAGTTCGACGCTTCGCCGAATACTACGCAGCGTTCGACCCTTGCACCGGGTCGTTCGATTGCCGAGCCTTGCCTCGCTCGCGCCACATTCCACCACCGCGGATCTTGAGCGACGAAGAACTACGCTCCCTGATGAGCGCGAGCATGCGGATATCGGTCATCCAACCACTGCGTGGCCAAACGCTAACTACCGTGATAGGTCTGCTGGCGAGCACGGGGCTGCGTTCGGGCGAAGCACTGCGTCTCGATCGAACCGATGTTGACCTATACACAGGTATCTTGCAAATCCGCAAGACCAAGTTCCGGAAGGACCGGCTGGTGCCCGTACACGCTACTACCTTGGCGGCGCTGCAAGCCTATGCCCGGTATCGTGACCTCGTCTTTCCGCTACAAACGAGTTCGGCTTTTTTTGTCAGTACACGCGGCACCCGGCTGTCCCCGGCCGGGCTGCACTACGGTTTCGAACAGGCTTGTGAGCTTGCTGGCCTGAACAGGACAGGGACCAAGTCCTTGCGGCCTCATGATCTACGCCATCGATTCGCCGTCACACGCCTTGCGCACTGGCACCGACAGAAGACCGACGTTCAGTCGATGCTGCCGATTCTGGCGACTTACCTGGGTCATGGCAGATACAGCGATACCGCCTACTACATTACTGCTACGCCAGAACTGCTGAGCTTGATCGCAGACAACGTATTCAGCACAGGAGCTGTGGCATGAACGGTCAACCTTCACTCGCACGGCATTTCGAGTCCTTCTTTCGTGAACGACTGACGCAGCAGCGTAACGCGACGCAGGCCACCATTGCTGCATACCGAGACGCTCTCCGGCTGCTTGTCATCTTCGCTTCAGAGCGGACTGGCAAGAAACCAAGCGCTCTGGTGGTTGAGGACCTCGACCGCGACATGATCCTGGCATATCTGGATCATCTGGAACGCTCGCGCGGCAACTGTGTTCACACTCGCAACGCTCGTCTCACGGCGATACGCTCATTCTTCCGTCATGTGTCGACTTGTGATCCCGCTGCGCTTGGCGTCGCTCAGCGCGTACTTTCGATTCCAATCAAGAAGTCGGACCTGTCCAACCCCCGATATCTGTCGCGAGCCGAGCTCGACGCACTCATCAATGCGCCGAATGTGTCCTCACAAATCGGCCGTCGCGACCGTGTCCTGCTGTTGTTCCTTGCCCGTACCGGTGCCAGAATCTCAGAGGCGCTCGGCGTGGACGCATCCGACCTCTCGTTGGACGGAGCGCGATCGCATGTCATGCTTCGCGGCAAAGGTCGCAAGCAACGTGTGATCCCTTGGCCGCTGATCTCGTTACAGAAATCGAGGATTTACTGCGGGAGAATGGCGTCGGCCGGCATGAGGCGGTCCCACTATTCGCTGGCGTGCACGGCGAGCGGCTGACGCGTTTCGGTGCTACCCACATCGTACGTCGTGCCGCCGCCGCAGCTTCCTTGCAGAAACCCGAACTTGTGCGAAAGGAAATCTCGCCACACGTGTTTCGACATTCGCTGGCAATGATGCTGCTTCAATCTGGAGTTGACCTTCTCACGATCCAGGCGTGGCTTGGACACGCACAGGTCGCTACTACGCATCGCTACGCCGCAGCAGATGTCGAAATGATGCGACGCGGACTGGATAAGGCCGCTATTCGAGGAATCGCAACTCATCGCTTTCGACCGAAGGACGCCGTCTTGAGTCTCCTTGAAAATCTGTAGCGTTACGTGTCGCCGACCGCCGAGATCAGGGCCATGACATCACAGGCTGCTTTCCTACTCACGGTCGGCCGCTACATATTTCGCTGAGCCACATAAGAACGGATCCCGTTCAAGCACGGTCTGCACCTTGGCCGCGAGACTGTTGAATCCGGCCCGCATATCGGTGACTCCCGCGGCCAGCCACACTCGGGATCCGGACGGCAGGCCAACGGCGGACGGCAGCATCAGCAGGCTCATCGGGCAAGGCCCCGCACAATCTTGATCAGGGTCGCGATGGGTGTGTCCGCGCTCAAGCGTAGCCGGACGTCGCCACACTCGACCTCGTAGATGCTGGTGCTCTCTCGCGATGGGCATGCCGGCACGTCCGGTGAAGGCTCAGCCACTGCCACTGGTAGCCAGTTGAGTGCAGGCGCCTCTGACAACTGAGCGTCGGGCATGCCGAAATCGCCGGCAAGATAATGACGACGCCATTTGAACAGCAGATTGGCATTGATGTCGTGCTCGCGAGCGATGAGCGCAGCCGAGGCACCCGGCTTGAGCGTCGCCTCGACGATCTGCCGCTTGAACTCGACCGAAAAATTCGGTCGCTTGGACCGTTTGGATTGATGATGGCTGTCCACTGTTGCGTCCACCATTCGTTTGGTGGGCACCAAAGTAGCCAAACTCAACAAGTAAATCTACACGGTAATGAAGACCTTGCAATTACCCACAACTCTATCGCGAAACCTGGTAACCTAGCCTTCGTCATATTTCGTGTACGAGCGAGATGGCCGGCAAACGACAGGCGGACGAACGAGCGTGGTTCGACAAGGAAGTCGAGGCGAGCGAATTTCAGGATGCGAGACTACGCAAGCGGTTTGGCATCGTGCTGGAGCGGTTGTGGTCGGGCATGGGCCAGCCGATTCCCTTCGCATGTCAGGACTGGGCCTCGACGAAAGCCGCTTACCGATTCCTGTCCAACGATCGGGTCAGCGAGCAGGACATCCTGAGCGGTCACTTCCAGGCGAGTGCCGATCGTTTCAAGGCGACGCAAGGCGCCATTCTCGTGCTTCAAGATACGACGACATTCTCGTATCAGCGGGAGCGCCCAGAGCTGATTGGCTACACGGGCAAGACCTCTGTCCAGCGCGGCAAACATGGGCTGTTGAAACCGCTGACGCAATGCGGCATCCTGATGCATTCGAGTCTGGTTGTCACCCCGGAGGGATTGCCGCTGGGTCTGGCGGCGGTGAAGTTCTGGACTAGAAACAAGTTCAAAGGCACTACCGCGCTGAAGCGGCACATCAATCCCACGCGAGTTCCAATTGAGGAGAAGGAAAGCTATCGGTGGTTGGAGAACATGCGTCAGTCGACAGCGCTGCTAGGCGAGCCGGTGCGTTGCGTTCATGTTGGCGATCGCGAAAGCGACATTTACGAACTGTTTTGTACGGCGCACGACCTGTGCACATACTTTCTTGTGCGAACCTGCGTTGACCGGCTCGCGGGCGATGGGCAGCACACCATCGCGGATGCAATGGAACAGGTTAAGGTCAAAGGAGTGCACCGTGTCAAGATTCGCGACGCGAAGGGGCACCCGATGACAGTGACCCTTGAGGTCCGCTACCAGCAAATGACAGTGTTGCCGCCCATCGGTAAGCAGAATCGTTATCCGGCGCTGCAACTTACGGTAATTGTACTGATATGACTTTCCGTGTCAATCGGGATCGGTTTTCGTTTTCCTCTTGTGGGCACATGAATTTCCTGGAGGCGGCGTAGCAGTAAGTCTCGACGGTGGATCGCACTGATATCCGCGGGTTGGTTACCGCATTACAGAGGTCCGCCCCTTGAGCCTGCCGCTATCTAAAGCCGCAAATCGAATGATGTCCGTTGCATAGTCCAACCGCGGGTTGCTCGGGTGCCGGGCTACGCCGCCTTCAGGAAACTCGTCGAATCAATGTAGCAAAGCTCAGCGCTACGCCGGCTGCTCGTTTCGCGTTACGGCGAGCGACATTGCGAGCTTGCTGATGTCCCAGATGAACCCCGCAAGCTCGCGTGCGACGGCGACAACAGCGATGTTCACATTCTTGCCGCGTGCTGCCAGCTTGCGATATCGGCGGCAGAGTCGAACCTGTGCGTCCCAGGCACGGTCAAGGATGCGTTTGGGAATACCTTCATGTCGGCGCTGGATTTCCGGACTCACGCGTGCCGGGTATCTGTAGCTCCAGGCGGCCTCAACGAGCAGCTTTCTTGCATAGCTGTTGCCGTTCTTCGTGATGCTGCCCTGACGCCGCCGCTCACCCGACGAATGTTCTGAGGGCGTCACGCCCAGCCAGGCCATCAGTTGGCGCGGGTGCTCGAAGCGGGAGAGGTCCCCCAATTCGGAGAGCATGCCCACGGCGGTGATGAACTGTATGCCGCGCATGGTCTGCAGACCGAGAATGGCCGGATAAAATCGCCAGCCAACGACAGCTTCGTGCAAGGTCGCCTCGAGGCGCTCACATTGCGCAAACCTGTCTTCAATCGTGCGACGGCACTCGTCGAAGGCCAGTTGCTGCCAGTGGTTCGAGAATGCAAATACGCTTATCCATCGCCGGTGCGCGGGACCCCAGTTGGCGTTACCTGAGTAGCGGACTCCATGCGATAGCAGGAAGGACTTCAATCGCTGGCGGGCCTGTCTGAGATCTGCTTTCGCTGCCGCCCATGCGCGCGCCAGGTCCCGGAACGCCTCGTCTTCAACATCCGGCACGTGTACCGCTGACAGGTCGCCAGCGCGGAGCGCGCGTACGAGCTTGACTGCATCCCGCCGGTCCGTCTTGACGCGCTCGCCCGGTTTCTTCGGAATCAGGGACGGCGCACATACCACGCAGTCGAATCCTCTTTCAACGAGCTCCCTGTAGAGTCCGTAGCCGCAGGGGCCGGCTTCATAGACAACGCGGACATGGCGCGCCTTCGACTGAACACGCTTGCACAAGCGATCGATATCCGCCTTCAGCGTTCCGATCTTGCCCAACAGTTCCACGTCGCCCATATCGATCGCGTACGCCACCGTGATCGACTCCTTGTGAACATCCAGACCGACAAACACCGTGCTATCGTGTTCCATGCTGGCCTCCGTGCTGGAAATCGCCGGGGTGTGCCCTCTGCACATCATGCGGCTCTGGCAGTGATGCTAACCCGCGTTTGGTTCCTCACGGCGGGCCAGCCACTGGCTCACGGAAAGTCATACTGC
>NZ_JARESO010000141.1:0-5748 GCF_046030175.1 Paraburkholderia sp. RL17-373-BIF-A | reverse complement strand
ATGTTTGGCGTTAGGGCCGCCTAGATTTAGCAGAATAGGCCAAATATTCTCTTCTAGGAGGGGTCCATGGTGGACTCCTTGCCGTTCGCTATTGCACGTCGCCGTTTCAGACTATGTCCTGCGCGGCAACGCGTAACACCACGAGAGACCGATCGGTGTCGAATTTTAGTCTAGGCCGCTGCAACCACGTAACCGTCCGACCCTGACCGTATAGACGGCTGATGAAGGCGAAGCCATGCTTTCCCGGGGCACAATTGTGACTGTGTCCATAAAGGAATCATGGACACAGTGACTGAATTCACCGAAGTCAAAGGCACCCGGAAATATCGCCGGCGTACCGTGGACGAGAAACGCCAGATCGTCGAAGAGACGTTATCCAGTAGACGTTCGGTGGCGGAGATTGCACGCAGTCACGAAGTGAACGCGAATCAGCTGTTTGACTGGCGCAAGCAGTATCTGGAGGGACGCCTTGGCGTGAACGGTCGCGAATGCGCCTTGCTGCCGGTCACTGTGAATGAGGCCAGCGACAGCGGCGCGGCCGAACCGGCAGCATCTACGCCTGCGGCACCGGCGCCCGGCAAGATACGTATCCAGTTGCCACGAGGCGAGATACACGTTGAAGGGAGCGTCGATCCCGACACGCTACGCGTGGTGATCCAGTGCCTGAGCCGATGATTGGTCTGCTCGCAAACACGCGCATCTGGGTTGCCGCCGGATTTACGGATATGCGCTGCGGCTTCGACGGCCTGGCCGCGAAGGTGCAGACCGTGCTGGCGAAGGATCCATTCTCTGGCCACATCTTCGTGTTCAGGGGCAAACGTGGCGACCTCATCAAGTGCCTGTACTGGCGCGACGGCGGCCTATGCCTGTTCGCCAAACGCCTGGAGCGCGGGCGCTTTGCGTGGCCTCGTGCTGACGGCGGTGTTGTTTCGCTGACCAGCGCTCAACTTGGCCTCCTACTCGAAGGTTTCGACTGGCGACAGCCCGTCGATGCAGCGCGCCCCTCCAGCGCTTTGTAAACGTATGTGACAACGCAGGCATGGCGCAATGCACGCGCGTAAACTGCGTGCATGGCATCCAGCGACGCTACCCTTCCGGACGATATCGAGGCCTTGAAGGCTCTCCTGATCGCGCGTGAGGCGGCGTTACGTGAGCACGAAGGCGAGCTCACGGATCTGCGTGACACTGTAACGATGCTCCGGAAGACACTCTCCGACCGGGCGCTCGAGATCGAGCACCTGAAGCTGTGGATCGCGAAGCTGCAGCGCATGCAGTTCGGGCGCAAGTCGGAGAAGATTGATCGTCAGATCGAGCAACTCGAATTGCGTCTCGAAGATCTGCAGGCCGATGATGGCGCGGCAACGGTCGACGCACCAACAAGGCCTCGCTCTGAGACCGGCAAGTCGACGGGACGCAAGCCGCTTCCGCAACATCTACACCGCGAAGACGTTGTACATCAGCCCGGGCACGCGTGCTGTCCGCAATGCGGTGGCGCGCTTGGCGACCTTGGCGAGGACGTTTCCGAGCAACTCGACTATGTACCGGGGCGTTGGCGAGTGATTCGTCACCGCCGACTCAAGAAGGCCTGTACTTGTTGCGACTGCATTGTGCAGGCGGCTGCACCCAATCGGCCAATCGATCGCGGCATGCCCGGACCCGGCTTGCTCGCACATGTTCTGGTCGCCAAATTCTGTGACCACCTTCCCCTGTACCGACAGTCAGTGATCTATGCGCGAGACGGCGTGGAACTCAGCCGTTCGACACTTGCGGACTGGGTCGGCCAGTGCAGTGCGTTGCTCCGGCCACTGGTAGATGTCGTTCGCCGATACGTGATGGCCGCCTCGAAGATCCACGCGGATGACACCCCGGTACCGGTGCTCGAGCCCGGCAATGGCAAGACCCGTACCGCACGTCTCTGGACATACGTCCGGGATGACCGGGCGGCGGGCTCTAAGGACGCGCCAGCGGTCTGGTTCGCATACAGTCCCACAAGGGCTGGAGAATATCCGCAGGCCCATCTGAAGGACTTCAGGGGAACGTTGCAGGCCGATGCGTTCGCGGGGTACAACGCGATCTACGAAAGTGGTGATGTGCGGGAGGCTGCATGCATGGCGCACGCGCGTCGCAAATTCCACGATCTGTTCGTCGCGCGCAGAAACGAAGTCAACACTGAAGCGTTGCGCCGGATCGGCGAACTGTACGCAATTGAGGCCGCAATTCGAGGCAAGCCACCGGACGAACGAAGACGTGTCAGGCAGAAGCAGGCGCGGCCGCTACTCGATGCCTTCGAGATCTGGCTGCGCTCGACATTGGCTACGGTGTCGCGGAAAGGCGATACCGCCAAAGCCATCAACTACGCTCTGAATCAGTGGGCAGCGCTCACGCTGTACATCGATGACGGTGCCGTGGAAATCGATAACAACGCAGCCGAACGCGCTTTACGTGCCGTCGCTCTCGGCAGAAAAAACTTCCTGCACTTCGGTTCCGACAGCGGCGGCGAACGTGGCGCCGCAATCTATACCCTGGTTGGCACCGCCAAACTGAACGGCCTTGATCCCGAGGCCTACCTGCGCCACGTCATCGCTCGCATCGCCGAGCATCCTGTCAATCGCGTCGACGAACTGTTGCCATGGGTCGTCGCTGATCAGCTTCACCACGACGCCGCCTGAACTCAGCGCGCTGCGTTCAACTGTCCGATATCAACATGCTGTCAAGAACGGTCGTGGTCGGACGGTTACGCAACCACGAAGCTCCAATCTTTATCTGACACGTGCGCACGCTCGACCTTACGATTCTCTCCTGCCATCTCTTTAAAAAATGCACAAATTGACTACATTGCTCAAGTCTTCATGATGAGCGGATCGATAGGGTCTGACCAGCGATCATGCTGAAAAGGGACCGAGAAATGATGACGAGAACCTGACGGACGCGCTCAGCGGCGTTCGACGCGAAAATGGCTCAGACTGCAGTCAAGGGCGAGCGAACGCTGACCGAACTGGCGCAGCAATACGATGTGCATCCGAATCAGATCACGGAATGGAAGCGGCAGCTGCAGAAGCGTGCGGCTGGAGTGTCTGGCGAAGCGGGCGCCGCTGCGGGCGAGTCGCCGGTGGTGTAAAGACATTGCACGCGAAGATCGGCGAGTTGACGCTCGAGAACGATTTGCTGGAAAGCGCGCTTATCAACCGGGATTGCTGGCGAAACGTGATGATGGACCGTAGCCGTGCCCTGGCGGTATCAGTATCAAGCGGGGCTTGTGGGGACTGCCGGATCGCGCGCGTGTTACCAGCTGAGGCCGGTCAGCGAGGCGGACCAGAAACTGATGCGCTGCATCGACGAACTGCATCTGGAGTTTGCGTTTGCCGGTGCGCGGATGCTGGCGCGCCCGCTGCGTCGGTAAGGCGATTAAGGGGCCGCCGCCGCGTGCGCACGCTGACGAAGCGCATGGGCGTGGAGGCGCTGTACTACAAGCCGAACACGAGCCGTCGCAACGCTAAACCCAAGGTCTGGCCATAACATGCTGCGCGACATGAGGATCGGCCGGGCCAACCGAGGCTTGGGCATTCGACGGGGCGTACATTCCGATGACATGTGGTTTCGTGTATCTGACGGCGGTGGTGGGCCGAGCGAGCCGCAAGGTACTCGCGCACCGGGTCGACATCACGCTGGGAGTCGTGAATGCCGTCGAGGCGCTGGAAGAACCATTTGCGCGTTACCGGCGGCCGGACATCGTGAACACCGGTCAGGCCAGCCAGTTCGTGGCGAGCGCGTTCACCGACGCAGTGCTCGGCCTGGACATCCGGCTGGCGATGGGACGGCAAGGGCTGCTGGCGCGACAACGTGTTTGTCGATCGGGTCTGGCGCAGCGTCGAGTGCGAAGAGCTCCATCTGAAGGCCTGCGAATCGGTCAGCCATGTCGGCCCTCCACCGGCGACTTCATTGAGCTGTACAACCGTAAGCGGCCCCATCCGAGCCTGGCGGATCGCACGCCCGATGACGCATGCTTCGCGAAGCTGCCTGCGATCAAATCGGCAGCATGATGTGCAATAGCCAAGGCTTGACCAGATCTGACAGTGGGCGGTTTCTCGTGGTGTTGCGCGTGGGCGCGGAGGGCGTAGTCCGAAGCGGCAACGCGCGTGGCGAACCGCAAGGAGTCCACCATGACTCAGGAACAGAAGATTATCGTCACTTGGGTCCGCATGCTCGGACTTGCACGGCAACCGGGCAATGTCGTCAGGCCTGCGGAGTAATGGGCCATTCTCGCGACAGCTTCTACCGCTACAAGGAACTGTATGACCAGGGTGACACAGCGGCCCCGCAGGGGGAACCTCGCGCCGCCGGCTGCTGAAGAGCCGGATAGATCCCCAGATGGAGGCGGCGGTGATCGAACCGTCCCTGGAACTGCCCGCTTACGACCAGATTCGTATCACCAGTGAGGTGCTCAAACGCCACGCCCTGAGCGTCTCGCCGCAGGGCGTGCGCGGCATCTGGCTACGCCATGGTCCGACCTGCTCAACGATCGCGTCGTGCCGTTCTTCGACAGCTGCGGCATCCCGCTCGCACGGCGACGGATCGACCTGGGTGCCGAGTATTACGGCAACCCGGAGCACCGCAAATCCGAGCTGTATCTGGCGTGGAGAACATCGATCACATCCGGCAAAGCACGTCCGCCATAGACCAACGGCATCATCGAGCGGCTTCACAAGAGCATGCTCAACGAGTTCTATCGCATCGGCTTCCGCAGGAAGGTCTACGACTCGATCGCCACCTTGCGGACCGATCGCAGCGGGCAAGCGGCAGGTTAGAGAAAGACTGGAGAAGCTTTGTGCCACGAGTTGTTTGCGCGCACTTCCAGCAACATGGCGCGTATCAGGTCAGCCAGCATGGGGTTGTGGACTAGCATCGGCAATGCGCGATGAGAACGGTCCGGCAACGCCAACGGCACATCCGCCTGCGCGGTATGTCGCGAAGTTTGTGCTCGTTGGAAACGGTGAAGTGATCACCGGGTACGAACCGAGCATCGACCGCAGCCACGATCACCGCGAGAGCACTTCCGATGGGCGACACTACCTGGCAGTCCTGCGGGGCAAATAGGCGCACTTGACAGTCGCACCGTTCGCCGCGTCTCGGCAGATTCGCGCGAACTGCAGGGTTGCTGCTCAAGCGCCCGGAGGTGATCGTGAAAATGGTCGAGTTTCTGGTGTTCGTGCTGCTGCACGACGATCAGGTGGTGCTCCCTCCCGTTGACCGGAGGCGTCTCCTCGGAGACTAGCGGATCAGACAGCCGATGAGGCGGGCCTTGCGACGCTGCCTGTGATGAAATCCGCAGCATGCCTGTCCTGAATGTTCAATTACAAGTCTCACAATACTGTCCAGGCGAGCAACACCACCTCCGTGGCGCGGCGTGCATAACTTTGCAAAAGAGGAAAATCGAAACCGCTTTCCCAAGGATGGGCCGTGGTAGGCAAATTAGAATGATTATGTCTTTCGTACGGACTAGGTCTCAGCCTCCTGCCGCGCAGATACAGGGCCGCCAAGCCGCGGAGCACAGATTTCCGCGGAGTGGCGCACGGCTTTGAAGCAACAACTGCTGACGCTTCCCGCCCGGCAGACGCTTTCGACATCGCTTTGCTGCATTCGGGACGCGGAAAACGAATGTGCAATCGAAGCACTAGTTGTCCAATTCTAACCTCAAGGAAATATGATGTCTGTCTCTACCGATTTTACCGCTAGCACAATTAGCACAAG
>NZ_JARESO010000140.1:0-5780 GCF_046030175.1 Paraburkholderia sp. RL17-373-BIF-A | reverse complement strand
GACGATGCCATTGATGGTCTTTTCCAGATAGTTGACGCCTGCCCGAGAATACAGTCCCCTCTTCCCGCCCCGGTGATGGTATCGACGTCGCACGCGTGGGCACTTTCAATGCTTTGCGTCACGCTATCGTAAATGGCGATTGCAGCGCCCCTCACGACACTGCGCTCCCAGCCGGAGCCGAGCACACTTACACGCACTCGGCTTTTTTGCAAATGGTTGGCGTAACAGAGGTCTAGGCAATCTAGGAGGGGTTGGAGGCCCCGGAGACCGGCTTCGACTGGACTGTCGGCGTAGCTCGATAGCCCGGAGATAGCGCTGGAGGCATAATGAAACATGCTCTCAATGGTGCCGAAGCCGTTGCTCGGCATGCTCTTGTATAAGTAGATGCGCGATCCACTGCCGGCCGCATCAACCGCTGCGGTATAGGTCGGCATGAGCGGCGTCACTGGGGCAGAGCTACCGCCGCAACCAGCGACAAACAACGTTGTGATTATTAGCAGCGAAACCAGACGTACCGTTGGCATGGTCGCAATACCGATCTTTTTAATCGCGCTCCTCCGGTACCTGTGCATTAGTTATCGCCTCGGTGCATTACGGTGTCCAGAAAAGACGCAGTACGCGGTCTGACTTCCTTGCTACCACATGCCATTTGTTCGATCTTGCCTTCGGTCAAGCACACCACCAGTTCCGTGCGGAGTGTGTAGAATGACTCCATTAGCTCGTCGTTCCACCGCATATTCAATACAGAGATATCGCTTTCCGCGCTTGAGTATGGACACGCGGGCGCGTGCTTGTGACGCGAACGAGCCGCTGCCTGCGCGGTCGTCGCACATAAGTTCAAGCGAGATCCAGCGGCGCGGTCAAATCGCCAAGCGGCGCCAAACCGTTCTTCGCGAACGCACGATCGCGCGCCACGACGCCGTCGAGCGGCGCCAGTCCATGCACGCGGCTGATCAGGCGAAGAATCGAGTTCGTGTCGTACACGGTGTGATCGACATAGCCTTTTTTGGCGAGTGGTGAAATGACCAGCGCCGGAATCCGCGAGCCTGGACCCCAGCGGTCGCCATTCGGCGGCGCCACCGGGTCCCACCAGCCGCCGTTTTCGTCGACGGTGACGATCACGACCGTATTGGCCCATTGCGGACCCTTCTGGATATGCTCGATCACAGTTGAGATGTGCCGGTCGCCGGATTCGACGTCCGCGTAGCCGGCGTGCATATTCAGATCGCCCTGCGGCTTGTAGAAGGTGACTGCCGGCAGACGTCCCGCGTCGATGTCGGCGATCAGGCGGTTGGTCGATGCGTCGCTGAAGAGGCCCGCATCGCGCAGATATTTACGCCGCGCGGTCGTGCCAGGCGCGTAGTTGGCGAAATAGTTGAACGGCTGATGGTGATACTGGAAGTCGGGCACGGCACCTGTGTCCTGATGTTCCAACGCATATTGCCAGGCCCCGCTGTACCACGCCCAATCCACGCCCTTGTCCGTGAGACGGTCGCCAATCGTCGCGTAATTCTGGGGCGGCAGCACCCGCGGATTCGACGCATCCGCGAAAGCCGGGTTGCCGCCTTGCGCCGGGCGCACGTTGCTTGGCTGGTACGGCGGAGCCATTGTATTCACGGCATAGCCGTCGGCGGTAAAAGCGCCGTCGTTCACGAATTTCGGCGGACCGTCGAGTGCCGATGCCGGCGAGTCCGGCGCGAGCTTCAGCCGCGCACCGGTAAGGTCGTCGCCCTCGACCACGGAGACCATTTTTCTCGCCGGGCTGTTGTGCACGTCCGGATAGAACGGCGCCTGCGCCGAGATCAGAAAGATGTGGTTCAGCCACGAGCCGCCAAACGCAGCCATGAAAAAGTTATCGCACAGCGTGTACTGCTGCGCGAGGCTCCAAAGCTTGAGCGTATCGGCGGAATTTCGGTAATGCCCCATGACGAGCCCGCCCGAATCGCCCCACGCCGCGAACTGGTTGTTGCGCCCGGCGTTGATCTGCATCTGGTTCTGATAAAAGCGATGCACGAGATCGCGCGTGATCACGCCCGTGGGCAACGGCGCGCCTCGCGCGTCGGTCAAATGGAAAGGCCCATTGCGCAGATTGCCGATGTCCTTCTGGCCAATCATGTAGCGCTTGCCGTCCACTTCCTGCGCCTGCGGCACAAGGCCGCCCCAGATGGCAGGCAGGCGCGGCATCGGCGTCTTGCCGTCGCGGTCGAGTTGCAGATATCGCTCGGCAGTTACTTTATCGAGCGGATGCTGGATGCCTGGGAAATTGCCATACAGGTTGGCGAAGCTGCGGTTCTCCGCGTAGATCACCACGATCTGCTTGACCTGGTCGCGCAACGCGGCGTCGAGCCGTAAGTCCGCGGCGTTACGCGGCCCTACTTCGCTCGCAGCCTGCTCGGTCTTGCAGCCAGTCAGTGCAAGCCCGATGCCGACGGCCGCGAGGCCGGTAAGAACGCGGCGGCGTTCAGGATTGTGCGGATCGTCTGCGGCGCTGGAGGCGATGTCTGAGCTACCGGCGTTCGGCGGCAGGGAGGAGTCGTGGTCTGTCATCGGTCGGTTCGGAAGTGTGCGTGGCGAGCGCTCAGGTGCGGCTCGGGGCGGCGCGCAAAACGCCGGCGGAAGCTACGATTCGTTGCGGATACGGCCGGACGTGCAGTCGAACTACTGCGTCAATAGATGCGGCGGTTTGTCCAGCTAAGGCAATCGGCGTTTGACGCGCCAACTGTTGTGAGTTGCATCGACGGCAAGCAGCAGCCAATGTCTTGCGTTGACGGGGCGCGCTTCTTAGGTTGCGTAACCGTCAGCCTTTGCGCCGCCCTTGCTAGACCAACGAAATTCGGCTGAACACAGGTCTTTCAACCCCCATCACCGAGGACTCGCGCGAAGAAGGCACTTAGCCTGATACTGCCCCGCCAGTCTAGGCACATAAATCTTTGCCCTGCGTAGATGGCGTCGCTTCGTCACGCGGACTTAGAAGCGATGAGCTATTGACTGATTTTGGCACTATCGTCTTGCATGCCTTTTACTAAGCGTCGATATTCACCTTCGGCGCCGTGGCCTGCACTTGACCCATACAAAAACCAAGACATCTGCCGAAGTGCCACAACTATCAAGAATTGCAGTAAGAATGCGCATCTCTCCCTAGATGTACTTCTGACCTCGCTGGGAAGACTTTCGCTTAGACTCTGCCTTACCGGTGGCAGCACCCGCCCCGGCTTGGAACACGGCCTCGAGCACCTGTAACTCGGCCATCAGCTTCTCAGCACATTGCCGGAGGCGCTCATTCATTGGAGCGAGTTCGCCGCCCATAGCGCGCGAAAGACCATCCAAACGCTGGCGTGCCTGAGCGTCAGTCGGGCTTCGTCGCTGCAACGCCACGACGTCTTGCCGGAGCGCCTCGAAAGCTACCAACTGTTTAGCCAGCGCCTTCTCGCGCTGATGCAAGTCGTTCATAAGGTGCTGCAACGATGATTCTGGTGAGAACGTAGCCATCGATGATGCTCCGTGCGTGAAAGTCCCATCATAGTTCGCGCACATCGGATCAATCTTGGAAAAGTGGTCACATTTTTTCATTTTTGGAAAGTGCGTTGATGACCTCGTCTACGATAAGCACCGGAGCATCGCCTGCATAATGTGCGCTCGCTCAGAGATGCGATGAGCGATGGCTTTGAAGTTGACCCGCCAAAACGGACACCTATCCTTCTTAAAGGAGGTGCCGAAATGGGCAAAACTCGTACACCGCACCCGGCGGCGTTCCGGGCGTATATGGTAGAACTGGTGAAGGCAGGGTGTGCGCAGGGCGATTGTGATGCCGGTGTACGGCATGACGGCCTGATCACGGCTGAGGGGCAGGAACTCACGCGTATGCGGCGTGAGAATCGCCAGTCAAAAATGGAACGCGACGATCTTTCGCAGGCCGCGGCTTGGTTCGCGCGAGAGACCGGGAGTCGTGCCGCAGAAGTACGCATCCATTAAAATGAACCGGGCCCGCTAGCCCATTGCCACAATGGCGCAGCCTCTCGTGATCGCGACGAGCGGTGTCTACGCGTGGCCGACACTCCAGTCATCGTAGCAGGCATGCAGTGACGCGCAATTGCTTGCGCGCATGCGGACACTGCGGGCGAGTTCGCGCGGCACGTATGGCGCGCCACGCATCTTTGCGCAGTTCGCGCGCGAAGGCATGTACGTGGGACGCGAGCGGGTGGCGCGTCTCATGCGCATGGCGGGGCTGTGTTGGGCCAGCCGGCGGCCCTGCCCACGCACCAAACGACAGCGTGCAGGGGCGCGGCGCGCAGCTCACCTGACAGGCCGGCGCTTCAGCGCTGAGGCGGTAGACGTGCTGTGGGTTGCAGATGCCACTTACCTCCGGACTGACGAGCGGTTTTTGTACCTGGCCGTGGTGCTAGACGTATTCAGCCGCCGCATTGTGGGCCGTGCGATATTCAATCATCTCTCCAGCGAACCGATTGCTCCGAGCGCTGGACATGACATTGCAGCAGCGCCACCACGAACGGGGAACGCAGGGCCTGTCAGACTTTCTGTGTGCCGTGGTCATGAGACGATAACGGAAATGACTTCCTATGACCGGTACAACAGTGACAGGGAAGAACAACAAGGCGAAGGCACCGAAGCTGTTTCCCGATGGGTTGCCCTCTGGATGTCGGATTTTATCTAAGCGAACCATTTCCCAGACCTAGATTCCGTTGTTGAGAAAGCTTACGATTGCATCCGCAACCCTACTTTGCAAATGCAATCCATGAGAAGATGATCTGAGCTTTTCGCCCTCGCGTGTGACGCATGTTGATATTCGGCGGCAAGCGACGCCCTGACCCGATGGACAAGCAACGACTGGTCGCCGGCTGTCCGCGTCCGGGAGCCTCGCCATCCGGCCTCGCTCTGAATGCTGGCACGAACGCCCACCAGTTGAATAAATGGGGGCCAGATGTCCTGAACAGGGCAGGCTCCCAGACAGTCACGACATGCCGGTCGCATCCGCTCGTGGCGCCCGGGGCGCACCGCACCACCCGAGGAGAATCATCCTGCGTCTCGCCGCGCTCAGCACGATTGGCACGGCTGTCGACCCACCCGCCCAACGGCGTGAAGCTTGAACTCAAATGTTCAGCAGACGACGCGGCAATCGTCATGCCTTGGTCGCTGCATTGGGAGCGCGTTGATGTTCCGCTTCGAGGAGAGCTGTCGGTCTTTCTGCATCGCGAGCCGATCGACTTCCGGGCTGGCATTAACAGCCCCGTGACGCTCGTCGAGCTGGCATGCAGTCCGATCCGTTTGCACGCGCCGCGCTCGCAGCCCACAGCCGCAAACGAAATCGGGTCAAATTGCAGTTCTACGATCGCAACGGTTTCCGGATCAGCAAGCAGAAACCGCACCCGGCAGACGACAATCGATCGATCGATCGGCCGGCTCGGCGCTGCAGCCTGCACGATACAGTTGCAGCACGAACAGGCGCACTTGGGACGGCGATGACGGATGGCGCAGAAGGGCGCGCGCACGTATTCAAGCTGTTCGGAAACGCGTTCGCCCAGCGGTTTGAGCGCGCCACCGCATCCCGGGCAGTGCTCCTCGAGGAGCAGATGCACACGCTCTTCGTCGAGGTGATCGGGCAGTGGTGTGCAACTGCATACGGCGCAGTTTCGCAATCGTCAGCTTCAGATGTTCGGTCTCGATTACGCGGGAACTGAGAGCTGCTCCTGCAGTTCGGCGACGCAGCGTCGCCATGTTTCCCCTGGGGTACATATGTCACTCTGCCCATAAAGGAAATAGTA
>NZ_JARESO010000139.1:0-5832 GCF_046030175.1 Paraburkholderia sp. RL17-373-BIF-A | reverse complement strand
GATGGGCTGCACAGATCTGAATAATCGCACCAGGTGCCGACGATTCTGCGTAGCGGTAGCGGTAATTCGGTGTCCGTGAAAAACTCGCAACGAGTTGTCTGTAATCTTCTTCATGGTGGTCGGTGCCGGCTCCCGCCGGTTCGCTGGTTGGGCCTTGGACAAGCAACATTCCCAGCTAACCGCCACCGCCTTCTCAAATTTCCACCGCGCCCGCGTACACCAATTTCGACAATAACTCGGGGCCACCCACCAAATAGAACGCTCTCTTCACTGTCCGCCATTCCGTGAAAGTCCGCAACGACATTGAAATGTATCTCGCTGAGTTCGACGCTAGCATTTGATGCAATCGGCATAGTGAGGATTAGGCTCCATGCTCGAATGCCGGAACTTGATACGAAGGCACGCGGAGCGTGCGCTCGGGCTCTTCAGTATTTGTCGGATTTGACGAACTATTCAACAGTCGAGCTTATGTCAGGGAATCTGATTACGCGAAATACGTTTTCGAGAATTTTCGAAAATTATCCCAAGAAAAATGATAGCGAAGACATCGCATCTTCAGAATTCGTCGCGCGGGGCATGAACTCCGGTGGTGTTGGAGATATCAAGGATTTGCTCTTGTCGTTGTTGACATTCGGAATCTACTGTTTCATCAAGACGGATCTTCTGGAGAAGAAAAAGGCGGCGATTGAGCAGGCTCTGATAGACGTTCATTCGAAACTGAATAAATTTCCCGACGAGAATGTTAGCGTAGAAGTTGACGGGAATATTCTGCGAATCGAGCAACGCGATCTTGAAAATGGGTCATCCTCGCTTTGTGTATTATTTAATAATAACCACATAAAAACAATTGAAGGGTTGACTCTTAGCCAGTTCAAACGTCATCTGGAAATGGATATCGCCAGGATTGGATATGACGGTTGGACTGCCGAACCGGAGGAGGTGGTGCGAGCCAGACGGGCCATGGCTATCAGCTTAGGTGGACATTGTTCAACGATCGTTAACGACGTTATTCTCAAGTCGAACACGCGAAATTATGCGACCCATGGTAGAACACCACAGACTACGACCTATGGCAAAGTGGTGAATTCTCTGCGTAGTAATCGCAATCATGCTTCTAGGGTCGAAACCGCAGTATTGTCCGTGGCTGATTCATTCAAGTATTCATGTGGAAATTGCCTCGAGATGGCATTCACGGCCGCCGCCCTTGTGCAATTGAGTGCCGAGAAATTTCTGTCTGCGCGTGGACTGAACGACGTCGAGATACATGTTGAAATATACATTACAAAGACAAACGGGGATCACGGTTTTTGTGTAGCAAATTTTGCGGTCGAGGGTCAGGTGTATCGGATTGCGATTGATCCATGGGCGCAAGTATCGATGTCTTATGATGATTACGTTAGGTACGTGACTACTTATCCATCCCCTCCTTACACGCGGGTGGATTCGACGTTTGGTGTTTGTCGAGAGTGGACCGAAGCAGTAACTTCTGACGATTTTAAAAATTCTACCGGGGAAATTTTTGCCAAGTACGGCATTGAATTGTCCCGGTAATCTGGGCTCTGTTCGGAAGGGTCCGGGTTCCCTCACGAGAGCGTTCTATCTGGTGGGGTCAAGCGCTGAGCGCGAGGTTTGCGCCGTTGGTGGAAAAGCCGGGGTACGGCTTTGTTCGGCAGGGTAAGCGCCCGGTAGCGTCCAACGGTTCTTTCGTTTCCTGGACGTACCTCACGAAAATTTGCGAAATTTTCCGCAGATTCGCGAGTGCGCGTTAGCGCGAGCAAGATCAGCATGCAGATGCGCGCGCTGTCCTACTCGCGCCCATTCGGGCAATCAGATTGCCTTGGCGGTTCGATATTGAAGTTGAATGCAGGGAGAACAATGATGTCAATAGTAACATCCAATACGATAAGACGAGCTTTCGTTGGTGAGTATTCTGCGACTTCGGAGATGAAGTCAAACATGGTCAAGGATGGGGCAAGTTACGGTAATGTGGGCGGAGCGAGGGACTTGCTTCTCTCGATTATAACATTCGGAATTTATGCCCTTGCCAAATCGTCCAAGATGGATCAGAAAAGAGCGGCGGTCGAAGCGGCCATAATAGGGCTTAGCAACCAGCTACCGACAGATGGTCCCATCATTTTCACCAGGGTCGAGGGTAAAGTGCTGAGCATTACAGAGAACATTAATAAGGATGGCGGGACTGATTTGGTGATTGCGTATCATGGCAAAAACGTCGGCCTGATTCAGAATACGAAGTTTACGGCGTTCAAAGAACAGCTGGAGGCGGAAATTACTCTTATGTCGAAGTCGAATGAGCCCGATCCGCATGTAGTGTAGTAAGGCTTTGTTCGGAAGACCCGGCGTGACCAGGACACGTCTGATGGCGCAAGGGAAGGCGTGGGAGTAAAAGGGGTGTCGTGAAGAACGACGGGCTCCCCATGGCGGACAAGACGAAACTGCAGAGCGGCGAGGTGCGCAGGCGCGAGAAGCCGGGCTACCGTGTCACCAATGCGCGAGAACTGCGCCTCGACACGAGCGCGCAGGCCATATCCATATTAGGAATGCATATTGTCCCTTTTCCTTGCAGAAACCACTTTTGCATGCCAACGCCGTAGCCGTACACGACCTTACCCGAATTCAATCGTGCGGCCTCGACACCATTCGACGGAGCCAACCCGAGCGATTCAACGTCGAACATGACGGTTCGCGTCGGCATTTCATCGATCGGAATGTCCAGCAGAACAGCACACTCTTCTTCGGATGCAGCGCACACCGCGCGCGTCACCTTCTCGTGAATAGTTTCACACCCAACCATTGCGATTTCCTCACCTCAATTTTCTGCGGCACACCGGGTTACGCGATCGGTTATCAGTCGAACGAGCAGCAGCGCATCTGTCAGGTCGCTTACTTCCACGTCGTCACCGCCCGAGTCGCGGGCGGCGATCTTGTCGGAGTCCATGCGAGGAACGTGAAGTGAACCTCGTTACCGGCGTTGTCCCACCAATCGAATCCAAGGTATTCGACACCACAATGCCGGTACGGCATCAGTGAGAATTCGCGTTTTCCGCCAGTCAGCGCGGCAAGCACGACTCTGGATGCCGCGTCGATAAACACCACCGCTTCCGAAGACGGGGTGACACTGCCGCCAGGGGTTGCTTCGACATGAATTGTTCGTTTGCGCATGTTTGTCAGTAGAAAGGCCGGCCACAGAGTGGCCGGCGTGAGGTACTTACTGAGCGGGATGTGCCTGCTCTGCCAGGCCAGCCTGAATGGCCTGCAACGTCTGCAATTGCTGGATCTGCGTCACGTGAATCGCCATCAGCAGTTGGGTATTTGCATCGACCGTTGGTGCTGGCTTCTGTTGCGCATCGATCTGCGCCTGAGCCTGCTGCACCGTGTGCACAGCCTGATCCAGGCTGGGATGGATCGCCAACACCCGGAATTCCCTGCGCATGCGCGGTACTGATGGAGAGCGCAGCATATGCGGCGGCGTAAAGGATTCGTTTCTTCATTCTGGTTGTCCTTATAGTCGAGAAATTACCAACGCACGCGCTGCTGGAACGTGTTGTCGATGTAGACATCGATCGCGCGCGGGTTCTGCGCCTTCTGCCACTGGATTCGATCGAAGACGTTGACGGTCTGCAGGTCGTCGTTCATGTATGAGCCGATCGTGTACGAGCCGACCGGTGAACCGACACAGGCCCGCATGCCCGAGGTGCCTGACGCCTGCGGTGTTCCGGCGAGGACGTATCCGCTGCCACCGGCTGACCAGACAGGTGATTTGCCGGGCTTCTTCTGGCCCTCCACGACATAGAGCCCCGTCGCGGCCGGCTTGAGTGGATCGGGGCACGGATCATACGGGTCGGAGACCGGATTCGCGTGAGCGCTACCATCGTTGCCGTCAGCGAGATCGCACGACGGGAACGGTCGACCGTGATCCAGATCGTCATACAGCTGGGTGATCGGCGGCACGCATTCCGAGACGCCCTTCGGTCCGCCGTTGGATGCGGGATTCGCAAGGCACAGCAGCACCTTGGCCATTTTTGCCCATCCCCCGAAAACAGAAAATCCCCTCCAAACCCTTTCCAGGCATGGATTCCAGCGGCATCTAGCCGCAGGAATGGCCGGGTGGCGCAGAGCGCTTTCCGACGAACGCACGGAAATGCCCCGTCCTACGTGCCGGTCATGGCGCGAGGCGGCAGCTTCGCTACCGGTGAGATGGGCGTCGTGAACGAAATAGGTTCGAACAGCGCCTCAAGGTCCTCGGCGGAGAACTTGACGGCGACCGCAGCATCCTCGGACAGGATGGCGTCGGCGAGCGCTGCTTTCTGCTCCTGCATCGCAACGATTTTTTCCTCGACGCTGCCCGCCGTAATCAGCTTGTAGACGAAGGTTGTGTCGCGATAATGGCGGCAAGGCAAGAAAATTCCGCGATGACAAGGAGTCCTTACGCCACCAACGAATAGAACTGGGCGGCAGCGGTTTGGGGGACGCCGTTGTCCTTCATCTGGCCTTTCCTGATCATATGCATGGTCTCAATGCCTGACAGGATGATGCGGGCACACCGGAAATCCTTGAAGCCCATCATGGGCCTGGTTCGGCGTTTGATCGCCCGATGATCCTGCTCTACGATGTTGTTCAGATACTTGACCTGCCGGACCTTGATGGGCGTTTCCCGCTCGGCGTTGATGGCCTGGAGGGCGGCCAGATTCGCCCCGCTTTTATCCATGGTCACGGTCTCGGGCGTCCCGTTCCGATCAATGGCTTTCTCGAAGTAACGGCGTGCTGCCGCCTTGTCGCGATGCGCCCGCAACAGGAAATCGACCGTATTGCCGGCCTTGTCCACCGCGCGATACAAGTACTTCCACTGGCCGCCCACCTTGACGTAGGTTTCATCCATCCTCCAGCTCTTGCCGACCGGACGTTTGTGCTTGCGAAAGGCCTTCTCGAACAACGGTACGAGTTTGATCACCCAGCGATGCACGCTCGAATGGTCGACCTCGAAACCCCGTTCGGCCATCATTTCCTCGAGATTTCGCAAGCTCAGCGAGTAGGCCACATACCACCGCACGCACAGAAGTATCACGTCCAGAGGATAGTGCAGGCGCTTGAGTACCTTCGCTACGCCAGCAGGCAGGGCTTGTCTCGCAGTCGACTTCGTCATCTCACGCTTCACTTCGGGCAAATATCAACTTCGATTTTACTCCTACCCCTTAGCGCGACAAAACCTGATCAGATCGTCCTCGAAGCGGCGGAACTCGGTGCTGTCGTTGCTGAACACATCGCCCGCCTCGAGCGCGTTACGCAGCAGGCGATAGACGAGAAATTCGTAGCGATCGACGTCGAGCTGTTTCTTTTTCCCGGCCTCCGTGCGATACAGGTGCGGTTGCAGGTTCTTTGGAATGAACGCAGTGGGAAACGCAGACGGCTTGCTCTGCCGGGGCGATTTGCCATTGCGTAACAGTTCCTGCAGAAAGGCAACGGCCCCCAGCAACGGCGCGTCTTCGACGCGGCCGGCGAACTCGATGCCGGCAAACAGATGCCGGAGATTGCGTTTGATGGTGGGCGACAACGCGGTGTAGTGCGACCATTCGAAGCCGACCTTGTCGAACGCGACGTTGCGCATGTAGCTGGAGACCGGCTCGAAACGTTCGGGTGGGAGCAGTGCGAAGGCCTTTTTTCTGACGCTGGCGAACGACGCGTTGCGCGGGATTGAGTCGTCGACAAAGAGATGGAGAACCTGGCCGGCGGCCTTCAGATGGGTGCTGGCGTCGGTGAGCGCGCTTTGCGCGGCCGCCTCGGCGACCTCGCGTGCCGATTGCTCATACTGGTCGT
>NZ_JARESO010000138.1:0-5874 GCF_046030175.1 Paraburkholderia sp. RL17-373-BIF-A | reverse complement strand
TTACCTGTCAGATCCGGTCTAGACTAATACACATGTTGAGGGAGGGGATGTCAATAACCGAGATGCATCCAGACAGACTTCGTTTGAGAAACTGTCAGAAGCGTCTCCAAGCACTTGTCCCGTCCCGTGCCCGACTGTTTGAAGCCGCCCCAAGGCTGAGTCATGTCGCCGTGATCGTAGCAATTCACCCAGATCACACCCGCTTGAATGTTACGTGCCATCTTGTGCGCCATCGAAAGATCGGATGTCCACACGCCGGCCGCAAGCCCAAACGTGGAATCGTTCGCGATCGCGACTGCCTCATCGATTGTAGAAAAGGGTATGACAACACCGACCGGTCCGAAAATCTCCTCTCGGGCAATGCGCATGCGATTGTTGACCCCCGTAAGCAGGGTCGGCTCGACATACGCACCCTCATCGAAGCCACGGGGCATCCGTCCGCCTAAAACGACTTGCGCACCCTCCTGAACACCGATTCGAACATAGTCAAGGATCTTCTGCTGATGGCAGTGACTTGCTTGTGGGCCCATTGTCGTCTTCGGATCGAGGGGATCCCCGAGGCGTACACGCTCGTGTACGCGCGCCTTGAATCGCTCCACAAAGTCCTTCTCGATGGATGCATCGACTAATATACGCGAGCCGGCGCTACATACTTCTCCCTTGTTCACATAGATACCGCTGATTGCATAATCGACCGCCACATCGAGGTCCGGCACGCTGCTCGTAATTATGTGCGGAGATTTACCGCCAGTCTCTACGGTTACGCGCTTGAGATTCGACTGACCTGCGTAGACCATCATCAACTTTCCTACGTCGGTCGAGCCGGTGAAGCTGATCTTATCCACATCCATGTGTAGCGCCAACGCCTTGCCGGCCGTGCTTCCTGTTCCGTGTACGACGTTGAACACGCCTTCCGGCCCCCCCGCTTCGATAAAAAGCTGAGCGAGCAAAGTCGCCGATAGAGGCGAGAGCTCCGCGGGCTTTAGCACAACTGAATTGCCCACAGCAAGCGCTGGCGCGACCTTCCACGCATTCATGAGCAGTGGATAATTCCAAGGGGTAATGCACGCCACCACGCCAAGTGGCTCGCGGACTATGTAATGAAACGCATCCGCCGCAGTGCTGGTTATCGTGCCTTCGATCTTGTCGATTGTCTCGCCGAAGTACTGAAAAGTTAGCGCGGCAGCAGGCACGTCGCCAGACAGCATGTCGGTCACCGGCTTGCCGACGTCCATTGAGTCGAGCAGTGAGAATTCCAGTGCATGATCCTCAATCAACTTGGCGAAGCGGTACAGCACCTCCATACGTGACCGCGGCTCCCGCCTCGACCATGCGCCAGACCTGAAGGCGCGCCGCGCCGAGATCACTGCGCGATTGACATCCTCAATGGTGCCGGCGGGCACGGTTGCTGCGACCTTCCCAGTTGCAGGATTCGTCGACTCGAATCGCTCCCCCGATGCGCTCTCCAGCAACTCGCCATCGATTAACATGCGAGTCTCTGGTTTCATCACTGCGGCATGGCGGCGGAAGTCTTCCGCTGTGAACGTCTTTGCCTGTTCAGTCCTCATACTGTGCCCCTACAGATCTAGGACGACATTTACGCCGGCGCGCGGCACCGAGCAGCACAACAGAATCTCCGATTCTTTGCGCGGAGCCACGGTGTCCTCGAGATAATCGACGCTTCCCTCAAGGATTGGGGTTGCACATGACCCGCAAATGCCGGAGCGACAGCCGAACTTTGGCGCGAAGCCAAGGGACTCGGCGAACTCAAGCAGGGTGCCGCATTCGCTTGACCATTCGGCACACGTGTCTGCCTTCTGAAAGCAGATAGTGACCGCGTCACCCGTCTCTTCAGTTCGTCGAGCGTATACCTTTGATTGACTCTTCGGACCGAGTATTGTCGACGGACCGAACGACTCGTAAAAGATCCGATCGCTTGATACGCCTATTGTAGTGAGTCCATCATAGAGGGACTTCATGAATCCGGAAGGGCCGCACAGATAAAATTCGTAGTCGCCGAACGGAAGCAGTTTCTCAATCGTGTCGATGCTCACCTGCCCATGTGTATGATAGCTCGTACCGACTACATCGCTATCAGCAGGCCGACTGAAGCAGAAGTGTACCTTAAAACAGGGATGGATCTTTGCAAGCGCCGCGATCTGCTTGCCGAAAGCAAGCGCCTTCCCGCTGTGCGCGCCGTGGATAAAGTACACGGGACGAAAAGCGCCTGTACGCTCACCCTCTGACACGATATGTTCGACCATGGCAATCATTGGCGTTATACCGACTCCGCCAGAAATCAGCACAACAGGACGATCACCCGATTGAGTCAGCACGTACTTACCGCGCGGAGCCATCGCTTCGATGCGGAGACCAGGTTTGGCATTGGCATGCAGGAAGCGCGATACCAATGCATCACCTTCATGCAACCTGACACTGAGCCGGTAGTGATCAACATTGCTCGCGGTAGAAAGCGTATAGGTCCGCGTTGCCGGCGCCTGTCCAGGGATCTCTACGCGGATCGGCAAGAACTGGCCCGGCCGCCATGAATAAAGCGGCTTGCCGTCGACGCGTCGCAAGTAGAACGAGGTGATTACCTCGCTTTCCTGCTCTACCTTGACTACCTCCAGTTCGACGTACTTATTGCGCTCGCTCTCTAATGCGACAGACTCTGAAAGCGTGGAGGAGATTTCGCGTTTCCGGGAATCAGGCGCCCGAACTGCAGCGTTTAAGTCGCCTGGCATGCCAACGACTGCTGCCGCAGTCAGCTTCTGGAAATGACCAACCAGATGCTCCGCGTCAGTGAGAAATCGACCGCGCGCGGGAATGCCCGCGCGTAGTCCGCGTTGCACGGAGTCGGTCAGCGCATCATCTTCCGCGCCAACTTGTCGATTGAACTCGATCAGCCCTTCGGCAAACTCTTTAGTAACGCCCGGGCCAAAGTACTGTTCGGAGAATCCATTGCAGCCCCCAGGTCCGTTCGGCCGCCATACGTCGATCGACAGGTTTGGAAATCCAGGATTGACGTTGATCGTCATGTTGGGAAACAACAAATGGTACTGCGCCTGGCTCACTTCGTCGCACAAGTTCATGGTCTTTACCCGGCGATCGTCCTCAACTGCCGGTTTCCGCGCGTGGCCAATCTGGCTCAGGAGCATCCCGTGGATACCGAGGTTGTAGTTTTCCGGCCGCACGTCAATCGCCGCACTGAAGCTCGGGTGAGCTACTGCGCAGTGATAGCATTCAAGGTAGTTCTCTAACATGGTTTTCCAGTTGGAGTGCGACTCCCAATCAACGCGCGAGTGGAGTTCTAGGCTGCGGAGGTCAATGCCGCTTTCAGCAATGAGATCGAGCAACGCACTGTATTGCTGTGCCAATGGGATCGCTTCGCAATCTAAATTAACAAACACCCAGGGGCCAAGCGCATCAACCTTCAGCGGCAGCAACGGGTACTCGTCGAGACAAAATCCGGATTCGGTTGCTGTGCGGGGCGCGCCTTTTAGACAGCCGGACAGATCATAAGCCCAAGCGTGGTAGCCGCATTGCATCATCTTGGCATTGCCTCGACCTTTCATCACCTCATGGCGACGATGGCGACACACATTAACAAGAGCGGTGAGGCCGATTTCATTGCGGACCACGACGACCGGCACGTCGCCGACGTACCCAGTAATGTAGTCGCCAACGGTTTCGAGCTCATTTAGCGGACCGATATAGCTCCACGTTTTGCGGAAAATCTGGTGAAGCTCTCGATCGGCGATTGCAGGATCGGTGTACCATTGCGACGGTAGTGTATCGCCGCGCTCAAGCGCAGCGAGCAGAGTGCCATAGCTTTCGGTGGACTGACTCATGCTGTTCTCCTGATTTGATCACTGATTCTTTGGTTCCATGACCGCATTTAGATCCTTCTGTAGCAGAAAAGCAGAGCAGATCAGCATGACGGTCCCCGCAGTCAATAGCGTGTATAAAAAGCCGATTTCCTCAGACACAACCGATGCCAACGCGTTTGCCGCCATCATCCCGATTGAATAGGCAATATTGTAGACGGCGTAAACTGCTGCATAACAGGCAATGCCTAATCGATCGACGGCATTGCCAAGTTCTGCCGACGCTGGATTCAGAGTGAAGGCAAAAGAGACACTGAGCAGACAAAGTGCCGCAGATGCAAGGATCACATCGGGCGCGAATCCGACAGTCGCTAGGAAGATGGCCATAGCAACAGCACCTCCACCGACGACACGCTTAATCGGCAGCCGCCGTGATGTCCAGCTCACGAGCGGAGCGCTCGCTCCGTAGGCGAGCGTGGCGATCGTGAATGTAAGTCCAACGGTCACAGGCGTCGCACCGAGTTGCGTGAGTCGCTGCGGCATAAGCGGTTCAACGATTCCCCAGCCGAAGGCTGCCAACATCACGGCTATCGCAGGAACCAAGATCGCGCCCCGGGAAAACAGCATTCGAAGAGGAATGCTCGCAAGCATAGCGGGCCGATCTCTTGGTAACAGCGAAAAGCACAAGACCACATCCAGCGCGAGCAACACTCCTGTGACCTCGAAAGGGAGCGAATATCCACCAAGTTCGAACATGAGACCACCGAGCAACGGTCCGACGATCGAACCTGCTGTGCCCCCCCCGAGCGCGTAGCCCATCATCTCGACTCGCTTCGTACGATAGCGTTCTGCGACCAGTGCCAAGCCGGCCGTCCATGTTCCCGCCGAGGCCGCACCCAGCAGCCCCCGCGCAAGCATGTGCAGCGGATAATTGGGTGCCCACCAAAAAAGCAGAGTGCCGCACGCCGAAAGCAAGACACCGATCATCATCAGTCGGCGGTGGCCCAAGCGGTCGCCGACGTATCCGAACAGGAGCGTCGCGGAGAGTACGCCCACAGCATAGCTACCATAAACCTGCGCCATGTTGGATTCGCTCATTGTCCCAATTGGCGTGTGCGATATTAGAGGAACGACCAAGCCGTAAATCAAATAGTCGATGAACAGGGCGTATGTGACTACGCCCATAATCCTCCATTTCTTCACGGATGCCCTCGTCGCGAAAAAGCGGGACCGGTTTATATGCGTGCGAGCAGGTTCTGCGTGCCGATCACGCCCGCTCCAGCTTAAACAGCTTGCTTGCGCTGTCTTCGTCAAGACGCCGTAGTGGCGGCTGCAAACCATCCGGCTCGTTGCGTCCGATGACAATACATTTGGGCCACTTCATCCCACCTCCCTATGCAGATCTGAACATCAAATGGCTTTGTTTCGCAGCGCGCGTCGGTTTCGACTGCGGTCATGACGCGTTGCAAGCCGTCCCCGATCGTCTTTGCACTAGGTTCGCCGTCGCCTTTACGGGCCAGAAATGCGCCACACTGCGCAACCAAACGAAACCCCTTCGTTCAACCTCGGCGGCCGTGGCGGTCGGCGCTTTTTCATCAAGAGATACGCGCCGTGAAGCTCGCCGCGATCGACGAACGTCCAGCGCGTGCCCCCTTTGATGTCGTGACGCGCCTTCGTGGTTGCAGCGGCCTAGACTAAAATTCGACACCGGTCGGTCTCTCGTGCTGTTACGCGTTGCCGCGCAGGACCTAGTCTCAAACGGCGATGTGCAATAGCGAACGGCAAGGAGTCCACCATGACTCAGAAACAGACGCCCACTTGTGCCGAGCTCGGCATGCTTGAGCTGGCGCAGCAATTGGCAATGTGTGCCATGCCCCGCGGTGGCCACGAAAATCCGGACAGGATTGATGGCCGGCCGCGACCGTGATGACACGATCCCAACTGACTGCATGTAGTAAGCCATCACCGGACTAATTATGCCCCATTCCTCCTAGAAGAGGATATTTGGCCTATTCTGCTAAATCTAGGCAGCCCTAGCGCCAAAAAC
>NZ_JARESO010000137.1:0-5902 GCF_046030175.1 Paraburkholderia sp. RL17-373-BIF-A | reverse complement strand
GCTGGGGCAACGCTTACTTCCAAGGCATGAACGTGTATTCCACTCACGCACACAAGTGGGGACCACCATCTGTAATTGCTTGCAATGGACGCCGTCCTCAGCTCGAAGAAACTGCACTGACCCGATGCGCGTGCTCTGATATCTGTGACTGACCCTACTCACCCTGATGGCAAATCCTGTCGCACAGAGTTGCGACGGCAGCCAATCAAGAGTCGTTTCGCTATCCTCTCTTATAACGGTCGTTAGAATGGCTTTTGCGCGATCACAATCAGAAACATCCGGGCGCGATCATCGATAACCGAACATCGGCATAACCGCCGTCCTCGAGTTATGCCCAAGGTTTGTGCTTGGGTGCGAAATGGGCTCCATTTCAATTCAATGAAGGGCACAAATAAAAGATGCTGAAGCGACAACGATACCGCACCGACCACGCAGCCAGCATCGCGCTCGCCAGAGCCTCTACTCCGTGACGGCAGTGCCCGCGCCCAAACGATGGAGCTGGCCCAGTCCGCGAGTTTCCCCTTCGAGCAACGCGCAAGATCCGCGAGTGAGCCGCCACCAGTCGGGCGGCACCGCCCGGCACTGCCTAGGAAATCGACTGTGAACATGTACGGAGCGAAACAGCAAGCACGCCGCGACCGCCCAGAAGCCACCGCCTTTAGGCGGATAGGCGTCCGTTCTCACGGGTCGACTTCACCGTACATCTCCTTGCAACTATGAGCCTTTGTCAACCTGTGCCCCTAACACAGAGTATCGCAAGCGAAACCCCGAGAGGATTGCCAGCCTCAACCGCATGCGAACCCAGAGAGTACAGGCGATGTAATTGTCCGCGGCCCCACAAACACACAGTGCCACTTGGCCCAGATCCTCCCGACCATGGGCGCCATGCCTGTTGGCTTGCTCGAGGAGATGGTCGCATTGTCGACTACGGCATATAGTCAACGGGTTGCGGGAAGCTGAGATAGTTCTTCGTCAGTTGCTTTTCTCGCTGTTGGTTGGGATTGGCGTTCTGGCACCAATCATCGGACTTTGGGTGTTTCGTGCCCTTGCTATTCGTGACAACGCAGAACGCTTTGTTGAAGAGAGTCGGCCTATTAGTCGGACACTGCGATGCGCTTACGCCTTCAGGGCATGGAGCGAATTTTGAACTCACAATGAAGGTGTACACGTTATCGCGCAGATCGGTAAAGCGCACTTTGATGGGGTAATCAGCGACAGTGCCAATTCTGAATCCTGCTATCTGACTGCCAGTCGGCATAATAACATCTTGTTTGTCGCTCTCGCAATTCGGATCGCTGCTCTCGCGATTGATCACACATGCCCCATATTTTTTAATCAATGGAGTATTAAACTTATTTAACATGGAAACCGGTACGCCAATCGCCACCGAAAATCCATCGGCATAGTTGAAATGCTGATTATTTGCAAGGCCGCCGCTACCGCCCACGGTAAAAACTAGTCCATCTCCTAGTTCACTCATGAAGCCGACCGCGTCGTCTACGGAAAAGGCATACGCATCCATTGAAAGATAATCTTCGGCGTGTATTAACTTAACATATGGATTAAATAGCAGCTCACTGGTCACGTTGAGATCTTTGTAGTTATACTGGAGATCGTGGATGTACATCGACTGGATCTTTGCATGATCCCATCCAGGAATCGTGGTTTCCACCAGAGGATTTGCTGATGCGCCACACCCTTCGTTGAAGGGAACCCATCCATAGACATGGTTGATGGCCTGCCAAAAATCAAACGGTACGGGCGTAGGCGTTGAGGTCGTGTCGCACTGTCCAGCGGCAAACATCTGCAGGTACTGCTGATGATTCTCCTTGAAGAATTGCTGGACTGCCGTCAGGTCGGCCCTTAGATTTTGCGGACAATTGATAGTCTTTGTTTGATAAGCAGTCAAGTCCTCATTCCAAGGGACACAAGAAGCCCATAAGTCCTGCATCCGCTGGACCGACGCGCCAAAATGCACGGACGTCTTCTGGTCCTCGGTGCATTGCCCTTTAATACACGGCAATACCGTCAGTACTGGGGGAAAGCCATTCGCCGGCTTAACTGGGACATTATCGGCGGGCGGCAGAGTACCAAAACGTTGCGCGAAGATGTTGTAACCTCCCGGCAGTTTCAACTGGCTTAAATTGTACACCGGCCAGCCTTGTCCAAGAGGTGTGGTTAGAAATGCGGTAAGGTGATCTCTAAACGCGTTGAGGGAGAGCGTTGATCCGCTGTATCCAATATAAGGATTATTACTTGGCTCAATGGCCACAGGCATGTACACATGATCGACATATGATATGTTATAGCCAACATTATCTGGTATTAACACTCGTAGCGATTGACCCGGCGGAATAATGGAGTCGCCAAAAGTATATTCCGACAGCTGTGCAAATATATTTTCCGGAAACTGAACGTCACTGGAATAAACGTGTAACTTGCAAGCCGTCTTCTGCCCCTTACAGCTAACATTGCCTGGAGTCGTCAATAGAGCGTCTTTTTGATCACGCAATCTATCTTTCCCGTCAGCCAGCACGACTCGGCCACCGTTCCACCACGTAATGTAGCGGTCACTCGAAAGTTGGCTGTACAGCGGAAGGGTGATCGTTACCGACGAATCCGGAGGTATGCCTTCGCCTTCGTTGACATATAGTTTGTAAACAAAGTTTGTCGGGTAAGGATCGGAAGTACGAAGACATCCTTGAATCCATTCGTTCTTTGCATTCTTGCTGGTCGAAACGATTGGATAAATTGTGGCATCCGAATTATTATAAATAGTTATCGTTTTCGGCTTCACCACCGTCTGCTTTCCCTCGTAATCCTTACACAAGATATCGGTCGGAGTGGGAGCGGGAGCGGGTGTGGGAGTGCCATCACCGCTGCAGGCGGCAAAGGCAAGCAAAAGCGGCAGCGCAGTCCAAGTACGCCGACCAGACGCCGATAGAAGGCGCTTCGCCACTATTTGATGCGGGGCATTCATTTGGGAGTCCTTTTATGTACGTTTGAGCACGCGTCGCTCGACCTCACAGCATCTAAGTCCGAAAATTGTCTGACCCGGTGGAGGCCGGACGGACCAAGCAAGTAAGCGAGGCGACGACGACGGTAAAGCATGGCTGCGTTCCAGAGACCATCTCACTTGAGTTAGAATTCTCTTCGCGCGTGGTTCTTTGCGAGATCGCAAGCGCAACACTTGCGCTATCGCCGGCAGCGACGCGGTGGCAACGTACTGATTGACGTTGGACGCGTCGTTTTCGCTTTGGTCGTTGTGGGCAGTCGATGAGATGTTCTTCTTCGAACCGGGCCGAGTCGGACCGGCGGGGAGTAGATCTCGTTTCTGTAGGTCCGAGCGGCCTGAATCGACAACGAGCCCGCTGGCACTTGCAAAACGACCAGAGCGCTCTGCGTCGCCCAATGCGAAGACTGCTAAGTCATTTAGCTTCTCCTTCACCGCGGTCTGGATAGTGCTTACAGTCGCCGCGGTCGGTTCGTGCTTGATTGGATACCCGGCCTGGTCGCCGAAAACTTCCTCCGAAATTAACATCGCAACAAGCAGCTGATATGGCTGAGCTCGTTCGGGTACATTCTCGTAAGGAAGCCTTACTACATATCCCTCTTTCGCTTTGATTACCTGAGTAGCGGTGCGATCATTGCATGCAATCCGCTCATTGTCTGCATCTGCAGCTTTACGTTGGTTGCCAAAAGACCCCGGCTCATTACTTACCCCGACGTCACGTGTCACATGACGTCTTCGTATTTGCTCCGCCTCGTTTGTCATGATCTGAGTCCGCAGCAAGCTTCGTGAAGTATTAGGATTGGATGTTCGCGCGAACATTGCTAATCGTCGGTCAGTTCGCTCTCTGATTTCCAGCTCGCGCCGTGGATGAATAAGAGCACGCAGAGCGCCACAATGAACCAGACACCAAAAATTATAATAAAAACACTCATCTGTAAGCTCATCACGTTGGCCTGCGATTAGATGTTGGTGTCGCCGCTAGGCAGGAGGTTCCTTGGCACGGGCAGAGTCTTTCGGCGGACCCATAGACGCAACGCTGAGAATGCTTGGGATGTTGATACGGACGCTGCCTTACTCTCTCCTAGGGCGACGCCGTGACCGGTTATGCTAGGACCTTATCGTGTACATACCCGAACGCGATGCGATCTGCCTTGAGTCAATGGAATGATGCTCGGTTCTGAAAGCATTGCCTTTCCGGCGAACACCTGAGTTTGTTGCGATGGTGGTATATGGACGCATTGGGTGCAGCGCGCTCAGGCCTAGGATTGAGTCGGGACTCATTCTTGGTGTCTCCGCAGGCTTCGGAGAAGGTTGGGAGTATTGGCGGTTCTGTCCGCGAGTGCCTGCATCCCAGGGTGGCCTTGTCACAAGTCTGCGTTGCATCCGACTTGGATCGATTCGCTGCCTCGATTACGCCTCAAGGAGCACCCGAAGCGGGCGTGCTAGGGGGCTAGGGGCGCTGAAAAATCGCCGGCAGATCAGGTCGAGAGACAATGCCATGCTCGGGCGTCAGCTTCTTTGGAAGCGCAGGGTCGCGCTGGCCAATTTGAGAGTTCAGCATTGCCCAGTGAAGCTTAGTTCAGTCTCTAGAGGTTCAATGTCGCCATGTTGACGCAATGTTATCTGCGAATCTGGGCTTCGTAATTCAGAAGGCATCGGCACAAGTCGATTAACACAGTGGTCACAGGTCCCCGCGTCGCGCCATGGGCAATGGCCTGAAGCGAATTGCTAATCGACAACGCCACAGTCCGAGGTCGTAGTGTCACGGATCGTTGTGGAGCCAAATCTTCGACAGAAGCCGTCGAAGTCCGCTCATCACTCTTGAGAATGGTTCCGGCGGCTCGTCCATGGACACAATCATCATCCAACCAGCTGCGACCAACAGCATAGACGCGAACAGGATAACGGATAGGACTATGTCGATGTCTCTGTCAATGCCTCGCCTACGAAAATGTGGATCAGCGGAAAAACATTCGAAACAATACGTCTGCGCAAGAGCAACAGGACAGCCACAATCTGCACAGAATCGCGACGGGGGCGACACATCGGCTTTTAAGTTCACGACCTAACCAACCATCCTCTAATGAAAGCTTAACGTCAAGGTGCCTGATTTCCGGGGTCGGCACGAATCAATAGCATGGCGCTAGTGCATAGTGTCGACGGAACTGAGTAATCGTGCGGTTATGATCTGTCGGCGAATGGCGCGACACCCAAGGCCGGAGTAGCCATTTTCGGAGTGGCGGACCGGAGCAACGCACATTAGGGCTCGGACAGGTTCGAACTCCGCTGCAATGTCGGCCCGCCATTGCGCGTCATCTTCGAACCGGCCAGCGGTGACGGGGAAGCCATTCGATGGCGCCCTCAAGGCCGACAACGAAATCGAATACCTCACCACACAACGGCTCCTGCCGCATTTGCCCGATAGGCGCCGACGTGCTCGGAAGATAGGCCTGCCTTGATCACGACGCCGGCCAAAAATCAACAAAGCAACGAAATGGTCGAAACCTCGCCAAGGCGATGAAGGAAGACTCTGCCTTGTAGATGTCGAAGCGGGACGCGAGAACAGCGTTGCAGAATCTGGACCTCGCATTTAACCGTCACAACGAGTTGCATGCATACATCGCCGCGAAATATCAGTCACCACGCCGGTCGCGCTGCGAGCATTTCATTAACCTATGTGTAACCGCATGTCCGATCATAAACAGGCAAGTAACAACGACGGCACCCGATGGTTCAAGCTGGTCATAGCAGTAGCGCCCGATCAGGAGTTCTTCCTCTGTGGACGAGTTCGCCGCCACTTCTCACCACGTGCAGTCGCTCCTAGGCACAAAGCATCCGGCCACATATCCATCGAGTGACCGGACGAAACGCACATTTGCCAAAATAGAT
>NZ_JARESO010000136.1:0-5990 GCF_046030175.1 Paraburkholderia sp. RL17-373-BIF-A | reverse complement strand
CCGGTGGATGGCAGATCATGATATATGCCACTAAGACCTTGATAACGTTCCTTGGGCGCAATTAAGTGTTAGCGTCGATGCAAGCTTGACGTGGACGGTGCGGCAAGAAGCGTTGACTCGTCTATGTTTAAGCTTGCAACCGTAGACTTCTTCGACATTCGATGGGACCGCGCAAGCCCAGCGAGATTTTGTGCCGATTTTAATTGTCGGCCGCCTAAGAAGCCCTCATTGGTCTTCGTCGGGCGACCTATGCTGTTGGAACTACGGCGAACTAGCTTGGCATCGCCAATCCGTGAGAGCCAACTAGCCAACTAGCCAACGGCGGCGGGCGTCGCGATCAAAGTGGGCGACAGGATGATCGTCGCTATTGGCCACCCTAGATGGTTGTATCCAGCGCAGAGGTCAGACGCTCCGCATTCAGACTCGCGCATGTCGACAAGCTGATGACCGGCCCATCGGAGCAATCGATGACGGGGGATAGATATGACTTGTCTGCCAAGATCACAAACTCCGTAGGATGGTGAGCCCTTTCTTACTCTGGGCTGACACATGCAAGTCGCGTTTTGATCTCCCTGGCGCAGAGCTGATTTCTCGTAAGCGCGCAGAAATAGGCGCCTAGCACTCAGCGATCTGACCGTGCGGCGATGTCCACGGAGTTTTGATACTGCCCCCGGAATGTTGGACGCGGTGACGTTAGTGCTGATCTTCGCGTGATCCGATCGAACAGGACATCGTTCGGCACGAGGCAGATTACTATCTGTACGGTGAAGCCGTCAGAACGCATCCCAGTAGTGGGTTGACTCATGGCTCGGGCGACTAGGAGCGGCGGGACGGCTGGACGGTTGCCAGTGGCAAGAACGGTGGGCAATCTCCGACCCACTTCACTATGCCGCGCGTTTGAATGTTGCGAAAGGAGCCGAAACAGCGTCGATCCGTGAATGCCGGACAGGCCGGCGGTTTAATGCATGCCCGTATTGTCCTCGTCGGCGAGCCGCCAGACATCGGTCGAGCGGCGCCGGATCGGGGCAGAGGAGCGGCTGGTCACAAGCCCTTCACCGCGGTTAGGAAATATTGAGGTCTACATTGCGATCCGGAGCATCCATGGCAACGTGGCGCTAATGAAAATACCAGCGGGCTTCTGAGACAGTACTTCTCTAGAGCTATCATTTTCTCTGGCTATTCACAGGTCAGGCTTGATGATGTGGCTAGGCGACTCAATGATCGCCCCGGAAAGACACTATACTTCGACACACCAGCTGAACGATTTCACCGCGCCGTTGCATCGACCGATTGAATCCGCAAGCTTTAACGGGAATTCGCGTTGCGGCTCTGAGCCGGAAATCGCGAATCAAGTGGCGCGTTGCAAGTCAATGACGAGCACGCAATGACAGGGCATTTTGAGGCGCTCCTCGCCGTAATTGAGGACGAGTGCCAGTAGGCGAGGAGAGCCCCCGCAGCCAAATTCGGGATGCAGACGGTTGATCAGTAGGTCGAGGCGACCAAGATGGAGGCGACGCGAGGGTCATTCCATGTGGGCACGGTGGGCAGTGAGCATATGCTCGGAAAGAGTTTCATGCTTGTCTTTGAGCCGATTTGGCGGGTGGGCGGCGGCACGCCTCGTGATGCACTATGTCGTGCGGCACGCTGTAGTCGTGATAGTCGACCTTGACACCGCAATCGATCTGCACCGACGCTCTGGAATATTGTGATCTCGTAGTGGCGCGTAGGCATACCGCGCCGGCTTCGCAATCACAGGTGCGGGCTTGTCCGGGCTATCGGCGCATCGAACCTGTTCCGCGAAGTTCTGATTATCGGAGTAGCGAGATTTCTCTCCCAAGCTGTTCTCTAAACGTGGCCAAATTTGCATCCCGAATCGTTATGACCTGGTTCTCGTCGAACCTGATGGATACCATGTCACTGCCGTAGGCAGTATACTGCGAGACGCTAAGCCGTTTGCCTTCAACCTCCACCGAGATAGTATTCTCGTTCGGGTTCTGTTCGATTGTTTGATGTATGTCCTTAATGGCCTGCTCAACAGCTGCTTTTTTCTGGTCCATTTTATGTAATTTGACAAGGGAATAGATCCCAAACGTCAGCATCGAAAGAAGCAGGTCCCCGATGCCTCCTACGTTGCCATATCGGCCGGCGCTTACAGCCATATTATGAACTCCGATAGGGAGCACGTTCGTGGTGTGCTGATTGCCGAAAGAACTTTGGTGGGTAAAAGCTCTTCTCAGAGTATTGACCGTTACTGGCATGATGGTTTCCCTTTACTTGATCGTTAAGTTTGGGCCGCAGATGCAATGACTAGAAACTTGGATTTGCTAAATTGGGTACATGCCTTCCAAGCGGCCGAAGCGGCTCTGTTCGATGAGCGTGAGTCGTAGCGTTCGTAGCGTAACGGAAGATGAATATGTTCTTGGCTCAATCAGATGACGGGGACCAAAGCAGTTTTGACATTCGGTAGATCGCGAGCCGTATCACTCTGCTGCTGCCATAGCTTGGCATGTCCTTTCTCGCCGTCACCCCGCAAGGTGTTTCGCAGTCAGTATCTCGACACGGCGAGCAAAAGCTTCCCGGACCGGTAGACGTTGCATGCGCATGTCACGCAATCGAGCCGCGTTGTCCGCCGTTGTTACGTATGCACCTATGGACCGTTCAATGATGCCGCTTGGCGCGTTGTCACACCTTGATAATCCTCCGAAGAAGATTAGTGAAAGGTCGGACGGTTTTCCTGTCATGGGGAATGTGGTTAAATGGTCCAAGAACGTGCGGGAACTCCGGAAAGGCGGTCGCGCTGATTGTGTAAATGAGACATGCTTTCCCCCGTCACGCGTCCGGTCACTTTACAACATAGCTTGTTATGACCCAATAAGTGAAGGCAAGAAGGCAGAGTCATATTAACCTCCAGTAGAAAGGGCGGCTTTCTAAATTTAGCTAGAGATTTGCAGTTTCGAGCGAACGCAGGCGTTTGGCTTCTGCAGGCTCGACGTTAGCACGGAAACTCATCCTTTATGTCGGCGTCGGATAGATACCTTCCACTTTCGTCGATGTGCTTTCCCCCCGTTTTCATGAGTGCGGTACGCGGCAAGGATGCAGGCGCAGGGACTGAATCCCACTGAGAATCGTGGAGGCTGGTTGGTTTAAGTTAATGCAGGCACTTCAGCGGTATTTCTGAGTTTGCCCCAGCCTCAGGTGGCGGGATATGGCCGAGATGGAATGGACACCGCCCTCCCTCCGGGGAGTTGCGCACCATTGAGGGCCCCCAGGACCGAACGGCATCAATGTGCCAGAGTGGAGTTGCGACACAACCACTTATGGAACGAGGCCCCAGATGAATGCTACGACAGACGGACTCGACATTGCAAAACGGGTGTTCCAGATGTACTGGGTCGACGCCCAAACTGGCGAGATCGCGAATCGGAGGTTCGGACGTGACGCTCTAATTACATTCCTGGCGCAGCGCCCCGCCGGTCGCGTCGCCCTCGATGCGTGCGGAAGTGCTCACTGGTGGGCGCGTAAGATCCGCGCGCTCGGACACGAGGTCGTGCTGATACACGCTCAATTCATTCGACCTTTCGTGCAAACGAACAAGACCGACGCGGCAGACGCGCGGGCAATCTGGACTGCAGTGCAGCAACCCGGCATGCGCACGGTTGCCGCCAAGACAGAGGATCAGCAAGTGATGTTAAGCCTTCATCGTATGCGCTCGTTGCTGGTCAAGTTTCGAACGATGCAGATAAATCAGCTGCGTGGGTTGCGGTATGAGTTCGGCGTTACGTTTCGTGCAGGACGCGTAGCAGGACTCGACGAGATCAGAAAGCGCATGGCAGAACTCGAAGACACGCTGCCACGATCGATACTTCTTAATCTTCTGGAACAGTTGCGCCAGATCACCCTGTTTGAAGAGGATATCAATCAACTCGAGAAGCGGATTGGCGCCTGGCAGAAACACGAAGCGGCATGTCGTGCGATCTCCGAAGTGCCGGGTATCGGCCGCCTGACTGCAACGGCCCTGGTAGCAACGATTGGAGATGCGAAGACATTCAGGTCGGGGCGCGAGTTCGCTGCGTTTCTGGGACTTATTCCTCGTCAGAATGGTACCGGAGGAAAGATACGGCTGGGCTCGATCTCCCGACGTGGCGACCCATACTTGCGTACGTTGCTGATACATGGGGCGCGTTCTGTTCTGTGTCACACCAACTACCAACCGCATGGCAAAAAGCAATGCAGGTGCGACGTCCAGCAAATGTAGCAACAGTGGCCCTGGCAAACAAAATGGCAAGAATCGCCTGGGAGATCCTCGCTCACGGGACTTCGTACGAAACGCATCATGTGAGCATCAGACCTGCATAGCAGAATGAGGAACTTGAAGCGTCGAGGAACTGGTAGGTTGCCTGGGTTGATTTCAATGTGATGGCGAGACAGGTCGGACCGCAGGGACGCAAACCTGAACACACTCTTGTGCTTCAAGCACGTGGCCGAGATGAGGGCGTTCCTGGCGAATTCCCTCAGGGCCCGCAGCTTCGGCTTGCAAAAGGCCGCATATAGTGGAATGGCCTCGTCCCACCTCCGGTGGTAGAGCTCGAAGGGTGTCCACCGAGAGGGTGGCAGGATTGAGGAACCGTGATCCGTAAACGAATGGAGGCCGTCATGAGTGTCACGTTGCTGAGCATCGATCTTGCAAAAAACATCTTCCAGCTGCACGGCGTTGACGAGCGCGGTCGGCCAGTGCTGAGTCGGCGGATCAGCCGCACCAAGCTGCTGCAGGCAGTTCTCGATATACCTTGCTGCCGTATCGTGATGGAGGCTTGCGGCGGAGCGCACTATTGGGCCCGCAGGTTCGCTGCAATGGGACATCACGTGCAGATCATCGCTCCGCGGTTCGTCAAACCCTTCGTGAAATCCCAGAAGAACGATCGCAATGATGCCGAGGTGATCACCGAGGCGGCGTCACGTCCGACGATGCGCTATGTCGCCATCAATAGCGTTGAACAGCAGGATATCCAGTCCATGCATCGCATCCGCAGTCTGCTAATGCGGGACCGGATCGCGCAAATCAACCAGATTCGAGGCCTGCTGGCTGAATACGGCGTGGTCATTGCCCAGACGCCGCTGAAAGTACGGCAACAGTTGCCGGCAATTCTTGATGATCTGGATAACGAGCTCACCGCGCTTACCCGGTCGATGATGCGCGACATGTACGAGCGACTCGCGCTTCTGGATACACAGATCGCGCGCTACGACGACCTCATCCGTCAAGCACACAAGTCATCCACACTCAGCCAGCGGCTTGAAAAAATCCGAGGTGTCGGACCGATGATCGCAACCGCCGTCATCGCGGCGGCAGGCAGCGCGACTGAGTTCGCAAACGGGCGACAGTTTGCAGCGTGGCTCGGTCTAACGCCACGCCAGCATTCGTCAGGCGGCAGGCAACGTCTGTTCGGCATCACGAAGCGGGGCAACGGATACTTGCGGATGCTTCTGGTCCACGGGGCCAGGTCCGTTGTCCAACAGGCGGCGAAGCATAGCGATACGCTCTCGCGATGGATACTCGAGGTCCAGGCAAGACGGGGAACGAACGTCGCGGTTGTGGCGCTCGCCAACAAGATAGCCCGGACAATCTGGGTGTTGCTGGCTCGAGGGCGTGAATACGAACCTCCAGTATGACCAGGACGATGACAGCACGGCTGCAATAACCTTACCCCTCCTTCGATTGCACAAATGATCTGATTCAATGGCAAACAGGTTGGACCGTCGGCGACAAAACCTGCGCGGTCTTAGGGCTCACGAAGCCGAGGATATATGAAGGAGTCGCCGGGCGAAATCCATTGGGGCCAGGCACATCTGTGCCACAAACAGGCCGAATGTATATATGCAATCCAGCACCTGCATGCAGCGGATCAGACCATTTGGCAAACGGGACGAGGCCATGTATAAGACCGCAGCCGATACCTTGTTCACGCATCACACAAGATCAACTTGGCAAG
>NZ_JARESO010000135.1:0-6016 GCF_046030175.1 Paraburkholderia sp. RL17-373-BIF-A | reverse complement strand
AAATCTCCTGGGAAGGGAATACAGCACAGTTTGCGGTTGGGTTCGAGCAACTTGTCTGCTCGAGTGTCACTAATGCATGGGCTGTGCCAGGATTGCTTTCCTATCCTAAGAAATGTGCCGGAATGCCGTAGATAAAGGGTTGCGGGGCTGGCAGTGAGGCGAACATGAGACAAAGCGGTGAAGCGGCGTCCGGAGGATGGTGGATTGCGGCCAACAACCCGTGAGAAACTGTCGGCTGCTGCGTGACACTGAGGCGCTAACCGATGCGCCGCGTCACGCCGCGCAATACGCAACCGCGCGTCACCGCGCAATGACGGTGATCTTCTTCGAATACACCGGCGGATTGTGCGGCACGTGCATGTCGTCGCCCATCAGCAACTGCAGCGTGTGCTTGCCCGGCGGGAGTTGAATCATGGTCTCCGTTTCGCCCGCGCCGAAGTGCAGGTGATTGCGATCCGATGGAATCTCCTGATCCATCGGCGGCAAGTCAGTGTCGATCAGCAGATGATGGTGGCCGGTATTCGGATACTTGACGCCTTTCGGCGCCACGCCCATGTAGCGCAGGCCGAACCACACCTTGAACGGCTTGTTGGCAGGGACGACCTGGCCATCGTTGGGATAGCCGATATACGCATAGGCGCCGGCCGGCGCCGGCGTGCTGCCTGCAAGAGCGACATTCGGCGAAGCCAATGCCGCCGACATGACGAGCGCCGCGACCGCGATGATCTTGTACATGAAGGTCTCTCCGTCCTGACGGACCCGCTTTGAACGAATGGATCGCGCTAGTCTTTTAGCACGGTGATGGTGATCTTTTTCGAATACACAGGCGGCACATGCGGCACGTGGTTGTGGTCACCGAGAATGAGTTGCAGCGTGTGCTTGCCCGGCGGCAACTCGATTCGCGCGTCCGTCTCACCCGCACCGAAGTGCAGGTGATTGCGATCCGATGGGATTTCCTGATCGAGCGGCGGCAGATCGGTGTCGATCAGCAAATGGTGATGGCCGGTGTTGGGGAATACGACGCCCTTCGGGCACACGCCCATGTTCCGCAGTCCCATGCGCACCCACAACTTGCCGCCGTGAATCACCGTGCCGTCCGATGGCCAGATGATGTATTCCTCGGCGCCCGGCGGCGACGCGGTTTGTTCGGCCGCCGCAAAGACGCTCGGCACCATGTTGCCGAACATGAGGACGAGCGTCGCGCGCAAAGCCCGGCGCAGCGCCTCGCGACGCGCATTCGATCCATGACGCACGTCGAGAACAACGGGGGTAACGGTTCTTCGCATAGCGCACTCTCCCGAAGAGTGGTCATGGCCAGGTCGGCTGCACAAGGCAGGCCGGGCGTTCCGGCTGGATGTCGCGGGCGCACGCGCGATTGGACGGCCACTTGGTTAAAACGAGCTTGCCGCCCTACTTTGTGAATTAGCTTAGGTCGTAACTTGCCAAAAAGATACGCCACACTCGTTAACCGTATAACGCATTCGGGGCACGCGGACAGTTGTGGCGCGCAAAGCGCGTGCTATCGTTATTAAGAGGTTGCAGATGGATGGTCGATAGCGGCGTCGATGTTTCTCGCAATTCACTCCAGCAGTTGATGCGAGTAGCGTGGGCCTCGATTGCCTATGTTCTGTCCGGAACAAACAGGATGTAAAGATGTGGCGAATATTCATGCTGGTATGCGTGGCCGGGGCGATGCAGGCGCATTGGGGCGACGCTTTTGCGGCGCCGCAACGTGACGGCGCCGAGCGGGATACGAGTGCGGCGAGTTTGCCGCTCACGCTGGTCACTCCGTTCACGCCGCCACAGGGCAATCTGCTTTCTCCACGTATCGCGCTTGTGATTGGTAACGGCGCGTATGGTGTGGACGGCGTGGATCGTGCGGATCGCACTGACACGCAAGTGGACGCGCTGCGAGAGAACGCGCCGCGCGACGCCGAAGCCATGCGCGACAGGCTCCAGACGCTCGGCTTCGACGTCATCATGCGCACGAATGCGACGCCGCAGCAAATGCGCGAGGCCATCGGCGAATTCCATCAGCGCTTGCGGGCAGGCGGTGTTGGCCTGTTCTATTTCGCGGGGCACGGCATGCGAATCGGCCCGCAAACACTGCTCATCCCAGCGGGACTCGATGCCCGCTCGCCGGCTGAGGTCGTGAGCAACGGTGTCGATTTGCACGCCGTATTGCAGGCCATGCGCGGAGCGCGTGACGGCCGGCTCAATCTGGTGATCCTCGACACGTGCCTGAATAATCCGTTCTCAGCGGACGTGACGAACGATACGGCCGCGCTTCCGGGCAATACCGTGGTTGCCTACGCAACCGCGCCCGGCGGATTCGCGGCGGACGGCACACGCCACGGTGTCTATACGAATGCATGGCTTCACGCGCTCGACAGCGCTCCGTCACTGGCGCTGCCAGATCTGTTGCAACGCGTCGCAGCGCAGGTTCGCGACGCGACCGGCGGCGAGCAAGCGCCGTGGCTTGCCTCGTCGCTTCCTCAAACCTTGCTGATGGCCGATGCTGCGTCCACCGCTCGGGACAATCCCTTGGTCTCGCTGCATAGCAGAGGCATCCTGCCGAAAGACAGCAGCGAACAATACGAAATCACGTTCTGGAATTCGATCAAGGACAGCAACTACCCAGGGGACTACGAGGCGTATCTGAAGGCCTATCCGAACGGCCGCTTCGCCACGCTCGCTCATGCGCGCATCGACCGCTTGCGTGCTGCGGCGACGTCGAACGCGCCGTCCACGGCCACGCCTGCTGCGCCTTCAGTTGCGCCCGCGCCGCAAGCCGCGCGGCCAACGCCGCCGGCTAACACCCCGGCACCCAAGCCCACTGCAAGTGCTGCTCCGCCGGCCGCACCACCCGCAGCAGCGGTCGCGCAAAAGCCCGTCACGCATGCGCCGGTTGCCGGCGAAAGCCGCGATTGCGCCACCTGTCCGATCATGATCACCGTGCCCGCGGGTTCGTTCTCGATGGGCAGCAGTACCGACGACCCGTCCGAAAAGCCCGTTCATCACGTGACCATTGGCGCGCCGTTCGCGATCGGCAAGTACGAGGTGACGGTCGACCAGTGGAACGCGTGCGTCGCCGCCAATGGCTGCCAGAAGCTCACGCCGGAAAGCAACACCAACAAGGCCGCACCGGCGCGCGACCTCAGTTGGGACGACGCGCAGCAATACGTGAAATGGTTGAGCAAGACCACCGGCAAACCGTACCGCCTGCCCACCGAAGCGGAATGGGAATACGCGGATCGCGGCGGCACCACGACCGCCTACTGGTGGGGCGATCAGATGCGCAAGGGCAACGCCAATTGCAAGGACTGCGGCGAACCGTGGCACAAGGAAGGACCCGAGGCCGCCGGCTCGTTCGCGCCGAATCCGCTCGGCCTGTACGACATGAACGGCAGCGTCTGGGAATGGACCGCCGACTGCTGGCACAACTCCTACCAGGGCGCACCCGCCGATGGCCACGCATGGGACAGCCCCGGCTGCGACATGCGCGTGATTCGCGGCGGTTCGTGGCGCGAAGGCGGCAGCTACATGCTCAGCGCGACGCGCTTCAAGTACAGCTCGGGCGTGCGTCAATCGCAGGATGGCTTCCGGGTCGTCAAAGATCTCAAGTGACTTGCCGGCTTCGCGGGCGGTTCATAGCCGGCTCGCGAGCCGCGCTCGCACGCCGCTCACGGCGAGCGTGGTTTCGTCGTGATCGGCGCGAAATCGGCGACGATGTGATCGTGGCCGTATTTGCCGCCGATCTGCGCAAGCCGCGTGTCGAGTGCGCGCAGATAGTCGGCGCGCGATTCGCTCTCCGGGCGCGGCTTATCGAAGAGCGGCGCCGGCGTGATCAGCAGCACGACCATCTCCGATCCGAACGGCTTTGAAATGATCCAGTCACCCGCGCTGCCGATCGTGGCGGCGTAGTGCGGTGGCGCCTGATTGTCCTTCGCGCGCGGGCTCGGCACCATGTGCACGACGCTGCCGTCGAGCTGGTAGTAGTCGAGGTTCACATACGAGTCGTAACCCGGCGTGGTGACGTCGACGACCAGCGGGTTGCCTTCGCTCAACTGGCCACCTGGCGGCCGCACATGCAGGGCCGCGACGTGACCGGCCTGCATGTTGTGAATCCAGTAGGGCGCGAATGCTTTGATGGTGTCGCATTTGTCGTCGGCGAGCGGCTCGACCTGGAGCGTCAGCGTATCGACGCCCGGCAACGCCGCCAGCGTGTCCTTCAGATGCGCCGCGCCATAGCGTTGCGAGACGTAGCCACGCACCGTCAGCGAGTGGTCCTGGACTGACGCGGACAGCGCCGAACAGGGCACTTGCGCCAGCGCCGGCGTGATGACTGCGAGGGCCAGCGCCGGCTTCGGCGCGGGCGCCGCCGGTCGCGTGGCGGGCATTGCTGCGACAGGACTTGCCGGCGGTGCCGCAGGTGGCGCGCTCACCGGCCCCGACACCGTTCCTTCCGATGACGACGAACCCGTCTGCTCCGCCAGAGCCTGCGAAGCGCCCGCCTGCGTCTGTGATCCACTGTGCCGGTTAGGCGCCGAGCGGAACGCGAACACGCCGACCGCCGCCGCGCACACCACCGCGAAACTCGCGAGCCCCACCTTCGCCAGCGTTCCTGACTTTTCCGCACGCGCTTCGTTATCGAACTCCGCGATGAAGCGCACCACGCTCGGCATGCGCGAATTGCGATCAAACGACAGCGCGGCACGCAGCGCGCGCCATTGCCTGGAATCGAGATTGGCCGGCCGCTGCGGCTTGAAATCGGCATTGCGGGCCTGCGTCGCCGACAAGCGGTCGAACGGATGGTGACCGGTCAGCAGCTCGTACGTGATGCAGCCGAGCGCGTAGATGTCGTCGCGCGGATCGGGCTCGCGGTGCTCGATCATTTCCGGGCTCGCATACGCGGGCGTCAATGCGCCGAGGCTGCCCGGATCGAACACGGTTGCATCGCTCTCCTCTTCCGGACGCTGGAACACGCGGGCAATGCCGAAGTCGATCACCTTGACTTCGGCATTCGTCGTGAGAAACACGTTGGCGGGCTTGAAGTCGCAATGCACGAAGCCGCGTTCGTGCGCATAGGCGAGCGCGCTGCACATGCCGCGCACGATCGGCAGCGCCGCGCGCACCGGCATGCCCTGGTAGCCCGGCGTGCGCAGCAACTGGCTGAGCGGCTTTCCGGACAGGTACTCCATCGTCAGATAGACGATCGGCCCGTCGCGGTCGAAGTCGTACACCGTAATGATGTTGCGATGCGCAAGCACTTGCGCCTTGCGCGCCTCGCGCTGCAACGCCACCAGCGAATTCGGGTTGCCGCGGAACTGGACGTTGAGCACCTTGATGGCGAGATACGGCTTGCGATCCGAGGCCTCGAGCTTGCGCAGATCGAGTGCCTTGTACACCGTGCCCATGCCGCCGACCCCGAGGCATTCTTCGAGCACGAAGCGGTTGTTGAGTGTGTCGCCGGTGCCTTTGATCTGGTCGTGTCCCGCGGCACTGCCGGTGCCCGCTGCGTTGGCCGAGCTTCCCGCGCTGCCCGCGCTGGCTGACCGTACCGACGGAATCTCGACAGTGGTCTGGATGCCGGTTTCGTCGCCGCCCGCCGCTACGTTCGACACGCGCAACTGCTCGATGCGTCGCCGCACTTCCACGTAGAGATCGTCGGGGAGCGGAGCCTTGCGATGTGCCGCGCCGAGCATGTCCAGCAGCTGCGTGGGGCCGAGTCCTTCGGTCGTCAACGTGCTGTCGAGTTGAGCCACGAACTCGTCACGGGACAGCTCGCCGTTCTGAAAGTCGTGAATCACACGCGCAAGGCTAGCCATTTGTGCGAAGCGCCGCCGCTGCCGTTGGGCCGGATCGCGCGCGATCCAAACCTCTCGGGCTGATAGAGAACCTTTCGTAACCAGTTACATGTGCCGCTTCGATACTAGCTCCCGCTCCGTGCTTTCGCAAACCAGGATTGGCCCGCTGCCTGCGCGGCGAGCCCATGTCGTGCGACATCCAACAGCAC
>NZ_JARESO010000134.1:0-6159 GCF_046030175.1 Paraburkholderia sp. RL17-373-BIF-A | reverse complement strand
CATCAGCCGGCAGGTGGTGGGCTGGTCGATGCAGCCACATATGAAGGCCGGGTTGGTCACGGATGCACTGCGCATGGCATGGTTTCGGCGCCGCCCCGAAGCCGGCGTGATTGTCCATAGCGACCGTGGCAGGGCAATGTCAAGTTGACTGCGCGAGCGGGTAAAATGGCGGGATGAAGAAGATCAAGTCGCCTTTTCACGGTTTCCGTTTCCCCGCATCGGTCATCAGCTGCGCGGTACGTTGGTACCACCGCTTCAACCTGAGCCTGCGGGACGTTGAGATGGTACGACTGGGCCGGTGTGCAACTCCTCAGCGCAAATTAATGAGGACACCTTATCCAAGTGGGAACCCATAATCCGTTTTTTGCTTAACTTGACAAAGCCTGGAAAACGATATGCTACGTACCAAACTCTGTGAGAAGCACGTAGCCTAGAGTCCAGGTCGAAGCCCTGCCAGCTACGTCGACTGGGATCATCCCTTGATCTGGCCGCAGTCCGAGACCGTCACCATCGTATAAGAGTGTACCCAGATAGGTACTGTTTGCGCACTGAGGCTGCAGAAAACGCATCGGCCCGTAAGCTGAATATGTCGCATAGAATTTCGTCCATGTCGCCCCCTGACAATTGGCTTGAGCCTCGCTTAACAATTTGTTTGGAAGCGCCATGCTCGTTGACAAGCCCCAGTTAGCTAGCACACCCGATACGGAACCACCCAGTATCAGGAAGTGGGTTCCGCTAAAACCGGGCATGACAGCCGTGTTCGCCACGTCGAAGCGCCCGATGACCGATCGGTATAAACTTTGGCACGTAGCGTAGTCGTAATTTCCCGTCAACGACCTCGTCCCCGGCGCGGGACTCGGATCGCCGGGAGCGGAGCCGAAGCTATAGCCTGAGGTATAGCAAGTATTATTATCGGTGCCTCCCCCTGCAGCCGAGCTTTCGATCATTGAGGCACGAGCGCTATTCTGCCCCAGACCAAGGTAACTGATGCTGAAAACCGGATAGACGATGCCATTGATGGTCTTCGTCACCACGCTTGCATCGCCCTTGTCCTTGCCAACGTACGTCACCTGTGCGGACGCGCCACCAACCTCGATAATGCCGTAAGGTGTCGCGTGATCCTGGAACGTGTTCTTAAGGTGGTTGACGCTCGCCCAAGCGTACAGCCCTTCTTCCTGACCAGAGATCGTTCCGACATTGGCCACCGTGTAGTGGGAACTACTAATGCTTTTTGTAACGCTATCGTAAATGGCGGTTGCAGCGCCCCTCGCGACGGAGCGCATGCCAGCCGTGCCCAGCACGCTCACACGTACATGACCTTCCTGCAGATGGTTGCTCCTCAGATACTGGGTAAGCTGATCGAGCAGAGGCTGGACACCGTGCGGACCGGCTTGAGCCGGATTGCCAGCATAGCTCGATAAATCTGGAATGCTGATCGAAGTGTAATCCAGCAGGGTCTCGATCGTACCGAAGTCGTTGCTCGGCACACTCTTGTATAAATAAATTCGCGAACCACTACTGCCAGCATCGACGACCGCGGAATATGTCGGAGTGGGCGTTGCCCCGGAGCCAGAACTACCGCCACAAGCACCGGTTAGCAACGCGCTGACTGTAAGCAATACAAATAGTCTCATCGTCGGTAGAGTTGGACAGCGTGACCTCTTGAATTTCATCTCTCAATATTTACCAGTAGAAAATAGCGTCACCGGCTCACTTCACCGACTTTGTCGCAACAAGATTCTGGCATTTCCCAGCCCTTCCGACTTATCCGCATAACAGATCAGAAGCGCGTGGATGAACACACAGCTTCCTTGCCGCGGCAGCCCCAGATTTATTGCACCAACGTCTGCTTCATGATCGTGAACTGATACGAAGATGGAGTAATGCGGAGATCGTACGATGCCCCCCATCCATGCCCCGCTCCCCATAGCGTGGCGCCAACAAAACCGCCTCCGCTACCAACTGCAGCATTTTTCTTCATATAAGTCATGAAGTCCGCCAAAATAGCCGGGCAATGACCGCCGGTGTCTCTATTTGATGATCCGAGCTCGGTGACGATTGCCTTCAGGCTTTGCGCCGTCAGCCACTGTGAGAAAGCGCCCACATTAAATCCTGCGTAACCTGTAGTGGACAGGCTCGTTTGACAACTGTCTTGAGTACCTGAAAAGTTCGCGTCGAAATATTGATGCACACTTAGCACAACGTTGTCGTTGTTCGCGTTGAACATCACGCCCGCATTCTGGAGATTTTCTCTTGTAAAAACCTCGCCGTTCGACGGTTGATCGCTCTCCCGAAGCAACCACGAGTGCAAACCGCTCCAGCTAGCGCCCTCGAGCAAAATCTTTCCCGTGAACCCGCTCTTCTGCAACGCGACAGCCACTGGTACTTCGGTGTCGAAAACTTGACGAGGTGTCAGAACCTCGTTTTGACTGGCGGCAGGCTCGTTCACAACATCAAACATCAGATAGTCTTCTCTTATTTGCGGATTTTCTCTGATCTTCGCGAGTATGTCTTGCCAAGCCTTTATGTAATGAGCACTGTTCAGGTCCCGCGTACCATCTGGACACGCTTTGACGGTATCCATGCAACCCGATACGTGCTTGCCGAACTCCGAGTAATGGAGATAGGCGTGCAAATCAAGTATTGTATATATACCCGCACTGGTCAGCGAAACAACGGTCGGTTCGACGTAGCTCTTCCAGTAAGCTTCGTTGAAGATCCACGTCGGGTTTTCCAAGGAAGACGATTTGTCCAGAAGCTCGAGAAAACCCCAGCCGATCGGAAAGCGTACGGTATTCATACCGGCTGAGACATAACCTTCTCCCTTTCCATTGTTCATGTCAGAAAGATCGAGGCCTGCGAGGTCCGGCACTGAACTTGGTGCTATCGTTTTGCCAAATTCAGCGCCTGAAAAATTTACCCCGACGTAAGGGAGTTGTCGGTTCTTCGCAACCGGCCTAAGAAGCTGGCTATTATACATGGAAGAAAGGGGGACGTACTTTAGCTTCCCGGAAATTACACCGTTCGCATTCTTCGCGGGATCCACATACTGTATCTTGCCGTTTGTCCATGGCGTGAAGCTAACGCCAGTGGTTGCAATTCCAAGATATCCGACATAAGGATCCATGCTTACATCGCAACCATTCAATCGCAGATCAGCGTCGTACCAATAGGGATTGCCCCACGACAATACGGCAGTTTCTCCAGGCAGCACCTTTTTATACGTAACTTGCCCTCCCGACTCGTTCTTGACGCAAATTACCGGTCGGCTATGAAAATACCCTGAGGCTGCAGGATCCAAGGTACCGTGGATCTCATTCGTCACGCTAATAGCCGCGTTGGCAATATTTAAGTGCAGAGCAAAAGAAGCTCCCGTGATGATGTATCTTTTCAAAACTGACTCCCTAAAATAGAACAATCGCATCGAGAGCGTTTCGTTTGGTGGGGTGGTGCGCGCCCGGGTGCGGTAGTGGCGAGGTCGGGCAACCGTGTTTGAAACTGTTTTCACCGGAACGCCACACTCGCGTGCCGGCGGCACCCCACCAAACGAAACGCTCTCGTTATCGACGGTCGTCTTCGTCAGGACTTCGAACGGTGGCATCCCGGCTTTACCGCCAACGACGCAACCGTCCAACTCATCGCCTGACCCCACCAAACGAAACGCTCTCCCGCGCATTCGCGCGATCTTCAATGCGCCGGATCGGGCTGAAGCCGAACGGCTCCTGAAACAGGCCATTGAGGCGTGGGCCACCGACATGCCCAAGCTTGCGCAATGGGCTGAAGACAATCTACCCGAAGGCTTCGCTGCCTTTGACACGCCCCAGGCGCATCGGGTACGGGTGCGCACCACTAACGGTCTTGAACGAATCAATTGCGAGATCAAGCGACGCACGCGCGTCGCCTCTATCTTCCCGAACACCGCTTCCTGTCTGCGTCTTGTCTCTGCCTTGTTAGCCGAGTGTGACGAAGAATGGGTAACCGGTAAAATCTATCTCAGCATGGCCGCTTGACCTGAGCGATCACCATGGAATCGCGTGATCGGTTTTACAGAAAAAAGTTGCACAACCGAGGATCTCTTATCTACATGAGAAGACATCATCCGTCTTGCGTAACTTGACAAAGCACTTCATACAGCCGGTTTAGAAGGCTCTCAACATCTCGCGTGCAGCCTCCCGGTCATCTTCACGTAGCCGCCCGATCAGGCCGGCGAGCACCACTAGGGGCTCTTGCCCAGCGCTCACGCCGAGATCGCGAACAGCCGCCACCACACTCCCGAACGCGGCCAGCTGGGTATCACCACATAACGACCCGATTCGGGCGGCGAGCTCGGCCAGGTGCCGTGCCCGGTCGGCCACGTCGAGTTCGCAAACAGCCCTCAGCAAGCTGTCGAAGGCGACGAGTCGGTCAGGCAGCCACCGGATCTGGCCGCCGAGCGCGCTCAGGAGCAGGCCCCGCGCGAGCCCATCAAGGTCGAGAACAGCTGCCAGCAGCCCCTCGAAGGCGCCAGACTGGTGCCTGTCAGGCAGGGCCGGGATCCGGTCGATGAGCGCCACGAGTGGCCCGTTCCGCTCCTGCGCCGGAAGCGACTGGATGCGCTGGAGGAGTGCCACGCCCTCGGGCTCCCACTGATTCACGTTTGCTGCGCTTTCTCGCAACGTATCGGGCGTGTCAAGATGAACATCATCGCCCGCGAACGGTTGGCTAACGTTTTCCAAGCGTGCTCTCAAATCCTTAAGCGTCACACCATCGATCGGCTCAAACTCATGAGCACCCAACGTAATCTTCAGCCGATTGACCCCTCCATGAAGATTATAGGAAACCGTCAGCTCTTGACCATCAACCTGCACGGAAACCGAGCTTGCCTCTGGATTCGCCTGGATCTCCTCACGGAGGTGCCGCAGGGCGTCGTCGACAGCGGCTTTTTTCAGATCCATTTTGTGGGATTTGACAAGGGCCTAAATCCCGAACGTCAGTATCGAAAGAACCAGATCCCCGGCTCCTCCCGCATTACCGAACTTCGCCCCCTGCATGACCATATCCGCGAATCCGGTCTCTTCATTATGAAGACCAACCGTGTTGAAAACTGACGAGAACGTATTCGTTGTGACCATTCACATGGCGATATCGTACGGCAATTTACTTCTGGATCAAGATGAGGCAGCAGGCACGCATGCGGCCTTTTGAACCGTGGAAATCCAAAATCGCAAGGGCTAGAAAACACACTTACACTGCCTGACTGGTCCCGCGCAATCACTTTGCGAAAATATCCTTTTCCGCCCCGATACAGGCCGGTGGTAGCGGGAATCGAACCCGCATCCAGCTTCGAACGTGGAGTGGGCACCGTGACCTTGCCCAAGGCTTTATATCTTGCCGCATGCGCCACCGTCGGTCTTTCGTGGTTGTGCAACTTTTTTCTGTAAAAACGATCAGACCATTCCATGGTGATGCTCAGGTCAAGCGGCCATGCTGAGATAGATTTACCGGTCATCCATTCGTCGTCACACTCGATCAGCTAGGCAGAGACGAGATGCAGGCAGGAAGCGGTGTTCGGGAAGATCAAGGCGACGCGCGTGCGTCGCTTGATCTCACGATTGATTCGTTCAAGACCATTAGTGGTGCGCACGGCTCTGTCAAGTTGGCGGGCGCAGGCTATCGGTGTGGATAAAGAGCAGTTGTCCTTATCAGATGACTTTCTTTGCTGCGGCAGTTAAAGTCCAGCCATGCCATGTGGCGAAGCGTTCCTGGAGTACGGCGCGATGACATGCCGCGTTCATTTGATGCCGGCGCAACGCGAAGTGCTGCCGGATCATGCCGAAGCATGAGAGAAACGCCTGCGTGCGACGCGCATCGCGAAAGTCGCACATCTGGCGTTCGCGCCTGCGGGTCGGCTGGCGGTTGTTCTCGGCAAGGTTGTTCACGCGTGCGGCCGCCTTGACGAAAACGTGCTTCACGTGAGCGAGCTCGGGAATGTCAGCCTTCGCCGCCGGATAGCTGCGCAGCTGGTCAGTAACGATCTTGCGCGGCACCGGGTTTGAACGCAGCACCCTCGGAAGAAGCGCCTTGCCGCAGCCTCGTCGCGCCGCTTTTGCACCAGCACGTCGAGTTCGGCACCATGCTCGGCGACCGCTCGCCACAACAGATACGGCTCGCCGCGCAGCC
>NZ_JARESO010000133.1:0-6250 GCF_046030175.1 Paraburkholderia sp. RL17-373-BIF-A | reverse complement strand
CCGCCTGGTCTTCCGAACAAAGCCGCGAAACGCGACCTGCATCGCGACCGGTCAGGTCGCCCCTGACGGCATCGTCAACAATACACGCCCAACAGGCATGGACGCGATCGCCCGGATCACATTGACGCGGGCGATTCGACGCTGGCAGAACAGCTGTCAGGCGCACCCTGCGCTGGCCGGAGCGTGAGTTGTGCGCGCCATGTGTGTCGGGGTCACCGCACAGTAGGCAGGTTTCGCTTGCGCACCCGGAGTGATCGCACAGTAGGCAGGCTTCGCTTCCGCACCCGGCGTGATTGCACAGTACGCTGGCGTATCTGCTGATGCGGCGCCAAACTCGCGCACCATCAGTTCGCCGGTTGTTGCAGCCAGTTCCTGCAGATGCGCTTCATCGTCGGCGCCATCGATCCCCACATAAGGGCTGTGATGCAGCACATAGCCAAAGAGACGCTCGCAGTCGGAGGCATAGCGCTGCGTGTCAAGAATGTGCGCGTGCCAGAACTGATCCACCCCCTCGCCTGGCACGATGGTGACGGTGGGATATTTCGCCGACAGTTTCAGGAACTGCCGGTAGCCGTGCTCGGCGCGCGCGACCGTCCCCGGGGTCCACCCGCTCTCCTTCCGGTGAAGCAGCTTTGCCTTGATCCGGTCAAACTCAAGTTCATCAATGGCCTGCCAGGTTCCTGCTACATCTCGTGCTTGCTGTTGCATGGTAAAGCTCCTTTCATGTGTAATGAGCGCGCCAGAGGCTTCAGCCTCACGCACGCACGGCTTGCGGTTCCTGCTCTTCGGCAAGACCGCGCTCCAGCCGGCGACTCAGGAAAGCCGTCATATCGCTGGCAGGAATAGGACGGCTGTAGAAGTGCCCCTGGACTTCATCACAGCCTTCGTTACGCAGAAAATCGATGTGCGCCTGGGTCTCGGCCCCTTCGGCGACCACCTCCAGCCCGAGACTGTGGCCGAGCGCGATGACGGCGCTGGTAATCTGCGCGTCGCTCTGGCTGTCGGGCACGTCGCGAATAAACGAGCGATCAATCTTGATCACGTCGATCGGGAAGTGGCTCAGATAGGCGAGCGATGAATACCCGGTGCCGAAATCATCGATCGACAGGCGCACGCCGGTCCTTTTCAGGCTCGCAAGCCAGCCGGCCGCCTGTTCGGGATGACGCATGACCACGCTCTCGGTGAGTTCCAGTTCGAGCAGATCGCCGGGCAACTGGGCCTGCTCAAGCGCCTCGACGATGTCGTTGTGCAGATGCGGATCCGCGAACTGGCGCGCCGACAGATTGACGGACACGCGCATAGACCCCAGGCCTCGAGCTAGCCACCCGGCGTTCTGCCGGCACGCCTCGCGCAGCACCCACGCACCGATCTGCACAATCGTGCCCGTTTCCTCGGCCAGCGGGACGAAATCCATTGGCATCACCAGTCCAAGCGTCGGGTGATGCCAGCGGATCAGCGCCTCGACCCCGGTACAGCGGTTTGATTGCAGGCTGATGCGCGGCTGGTAGTACAGCACGAACTCGCCGTTGTGGACCGCGTGCCGCAGATGGGATTCCATGTCGATACGTCGCTGCAGGGTCGTACTCATCTCGTGGACGTACAGTTGATACGTGTTCTTGCCCTGTTGCTTCGCGCCATACATCGCGATATCAGCGTGTTTGAGCAGCGTCTGGGCATCGTCGCCATCGCCGGGGAACGAACTGATGCCGATACTGGCGGTGACCCGTACTTGCCGCCCGCTCACGGCAAACGATCCGGAAAGTGCGGTCTGGATAGCAGCGACGGTCTGTTTGATGTCAACCCGCTCGTCTCGTTGATCCTCGATGAGCACGATGAATTCGTCACCGCCCAGACGGGCGATCATTCCGGTCTGTGTTACCTGCTCGCGCAGACGGTCGGCAACGGCACGCAGCAGCAGGTCGCCGGCGTTGTGTCCCTGTGAATCATTGACGTCCTTGAACTGATCCAGATCGATGAACAGGACATGGAGCGCGGTCTCCTCACGGCGTGCGCGCAGCAGCGCTTCTTCCAGCCTGTCCCTGAACATCAGGCGATTCGGCAGGCCGGTCAGGGCATCGTGATTCGCGATGAAGCGCAGATTTTCTTCAGCCTGGCGTCGCAGCAGGAAGTGACTCGCCTGGATCGCGATCGAGCGCGCCATCGCCAGCGCGTGGGGTTCCGTCTGGCGCCTGTCCCGGGCGTAGAATTCGGCCATGCCGAGCGTGGTTGCGCCGGCACGAAGCGGAAAGGCGAACACGGTGGCAATCCCCGCGGCAGCAAGCCATTCAGCGTGCGCAAGCCGCGTTAAGGTGTTCTTTCCCGCGCTCCAGCAAGGCTCCGTCGTGACCTCCCCGGCAAACGCCGAGGGGCTATCCGGGCGCGACGCCAGCCAGCGCTCGAGCCCGGGTATCCGCGTGCGCCAGGTGGCGCAAAGCGATTGTCGTTGACCGGGCTCCGTGGGCCAGAACGCGCCCGCCTCCCAGCCCATGCCATCCACCAGCACGTCTACCAGTTGCCGGAAAACATCGAACTCGTTCGTCGCCGTCGCCAGTTGCAGCGTGATGGCATGTTCCTGCTGTTGCGCGCGCTCCGCCGACTTGCGCTGCGTGATTTCCATCGCGGTGCCACGTAGTGCCCGCTCCTCGGGCGGTCCGTACGCGTGCCCGATCAGATGCAGCCAGCCTCGTCGACCACGCGTGGACCGGTAGCGACATTCGAGCTGGAACGGGGTGCCCGCGCGAAGCGTCCTTTTCGCGTGGGCCACCAGCGCCGCACGATCCGCCGGTTCGATCACGCCCATCAGCGCCGTCAGTGGCAGCGTCCCGCCGTGCGAGCCGATGAGGCGGGCCATCTCGTTCGACAGAAGGACCGTCCCGCCGTCAACACTGATCCGCCAGTCACCCAGATGCGCAATACGCTGCGCCTCGGCACGGGCGATTTCACTCTCCCGCAGCGTATGCGTGATCCGTTCGGCCAGCCTGACGGCCCGCACGCGCGAACTCGACAGCGCGTAGCCCAGTGCACCCAGCAGCACGCTGATGAGCGTGCCGGTGACGGCGGCAAACATCGGCAGACGACGTTGTGCGCCGCTCAGCGTCGCCGGATCGGCGGCGAACACGATCAGCCAGCGCCGCCCGCCAAAGGGTTGCACAAGACTCTTCGCGAACTGCTGCCCGTCACGCGCTGACGCGCTGAACTTACCACCGGACGACGCTGAAGGGTGGGCAGCAGACCCGCCGGCATGGGTTGTGGTGTTACGGCTTACGTCGTCGCGTGGCATGTCCCCAATGCCCGCTACGCTGTCGAACAGCATCGTGGATGGCGACGGCGAGACGGCCGGCGTGTCGAACGTGCCCGCGTCGTAGATGCGGAAGCGGATCACGCGCAGTGTTTCGTCGTCGAGCAGCCCCGTCATCAGGTCCCGGACGCGGATGCCCGCTCCAACCGAGCCGATATAGGCGAGCCGCCGTTGATCGACGGTATCGTGCGGCATGCCTTTCCGGTAGACCGGCAGGCGTAATGCGATGCCAACGTGCGGGTTACTGCCCTCGGCGAGGATCAGGCGTCCGCTGCTGACGGGTTGCCCCGTGTCGCGCGATCGTTCGAGGGCCGCCAGCCGTCGTGGCTGCAACCCAAGATCGAGGCCGACCGACGGCAGATTCGGCGCCATGGGTTCGACGTAGGACAGCACAAAATAAGCGGGACGCGCGCCTGCCGGCCGGATCACGAAGTCAATGCCGGCGTCTCGCAGAATCGGGTCGCGGCGCTGTGTGGCAACAAACTGCTCCACGTCCGCGCTCCGAATGTACGGTGCATAGTTCAGGGTCTGAAAACCGGGGTAGCGCGCGGGCAGATTCAGGCCATTCACGAAGTCGCGAAACTCGCTGCGCGATACCTCGTCGCCCGCACTGAACAGCGCCTGCATCGTCACCAGCACATCGGAATACAGGCGGACACGCATGTCGATTCTCTGTTCGACATCGCGGGTGTCATTGTCAAAGCGCAGGCTCGCCTCGCGCCGGATCAGGTCTGCACTGACCGAATACACCACGACCGTAGCCGCGAGCCCGAGCAGCAGCATGCCGACCGTCAGGCCGATTGCATAACCACGGTGAGCCGGGCGCAGCAATCGCCCCCACGTCTCGCGCACGTCTATCCCCCGGAATACGGCACTCACAACGATTCGCGGTCTGCCGACTGGGCATTTATGCTTGCCGCCCGGAAAACATTACGCGCGAACTACAGACATCTTCACGAACCGGTCAGACAACCTGTATCGATCCATTACCGATTTATCAATAGCCGCACTTTAATTGGCGCGGCTATGCACCGCATAGCGCAAGGACGACAGATTTACGGAAAACCTCAATGGCTGTTTCGCGTTTCCAGATAAAAATCCACTCGCCCTTTTTGTAACAACGGCCACACAATTCGGAAATTCAACTTCATCATTTCCGGTTTGTGTCTACGTAGCTTAGACCAAGCCAGTCTTTTGCCTAGTTATCACGAACCCCTATTCAGGAATGTCGCGATAAGGCCGTTACCGCTGCCGACATCAACGCGGTTGAGTGCCGACCGGCAATACCTTCCGAAACGACGTTAGAACGTGTGTCGCAGGCCGAGTGCTACGATCATCTGGGTATTCGTGCTCGAAGGAGACAACAGGAACAACTCGGCCGTGACGCCGGAACTGGCGCGCAGATAGACGGCGTTGAGATACACGTCGGTGCGACTGGACAGAAAATAATCCGCGCCGAGCGCGATCTGGTTCCAGTGGTCGCTGTCGAGTTTTGAATAGGCATAGCTGGCGGCCAGGAAAAAAGCGGCGCTCAGCTTGTATTGGGCGTTGCCTTCTTCGGTGCGCAGGACGGCCGATTTCCCCTTGTTCTGGAAGTCCACCAGGGTGAACAGGCCTTGCAGCAGGACTGGGCCAAGCTGATACCCCGCCGCCGCTCCCGTGATGACCAGTTTGTCGAACACTACCGGCCTAGACAGTGTGCCCAACGGCCCTGATCCGGATAAGGGCGCACCCAGCACCGGCGTTCCAATACCAAAGACGGCCTGGTAATTGTGAATCGCGGTGTAAGCGGCGGCCAGGTGTAGCGGGCCACGCGCGTAGGCGGCGCCGAAACCGGTCGCACTGTTGCGCGAGAAATTTCCCGCCTGGCCGCCAAACGAATGCAGTGCGCCGAGCTGCAGGCCACCGAGACTCGGGGACACATACTTGACCGTATTGTCCATGCGCTCGCCACCGAGCCGGTCGTAATCTCCAAGATGGAAGGCGAATACGCTAGGGATCAGCGTGCCGGAGGAGAACGGCGACAGGTTCGTTGTCATGAAATCGTACTGCCGGCCCAACGTGATCGTGCCCAATCGGTCGCTGGCGAGGCCGACAAACGCCTGCCGGCCGAATTCCAGCCCGCCCTGGCCCAGCGTGCCATTGGTAATGCTGAAGCCGTTTTCGAGCCTGAATATCGCATGATATCCGCCGCCGAGGTCCTCCACGCCGCGAAAGCCCCAGCGATCATTGCGAGCGACGCCACTGAACTGGGCCCACGTGCGGCCGCCACGTATGTTGTTCGTATAGGTGAGCGCGTCATCCACGATGCCATAAAGCTGCACGCTACTCTGGGCACGAGCTTCATGGGCAGGCAACGCGACGCAAGCCAGCATGGCACCCATGATCGAACATGACGTGAATCGTTTGAGCCTATGCGAAACAACTGAGTTATCCTCGCGATGTCGAATGAGTCGCTGCTTGCGTCGGGTTAAACAACACATGAACGATGCTCCTTGGGAGTTAGCCTTATCTGTTTCGTATAATCGCAGGCACCCGCTGTTGTTATTTACGAAAAACGGTGGAGACTTACGAAGTCCTACCCTATTGAACGGTAACAATCTACCAGCCAGAAGAAAAAAGGCTTTCCGGAAAAAGGTGGCACTTTTGTCTTTGATGCGGTCACCGCCCATGGTTGCAGATCTGTCAATGCCGGTAACGCACGCCTTTACAGTTCGTCCAATCGGGTGCGCGAGATCCGTTTCATGGAGGCATTACTGACAAGTGCACCAAATAGGCTTTGTTCGGAAGACCAGGCGCGACCAGGACACGTCTGATGGCATAAGGGAAGGCGTGGGAGTAAAAGTGGTGTCGTGAAGAACGGCGGGCTCCCCATGGCGAACAGGACGAAACGGCAGAGCGGCGAGGCGCGCAAGCGCGAGAAGCCGGGCTACCGTGTCACCAATGCGCGCG
>NZ_JARESO010000132.1:0-6431 GCF_046030175.1 Paraburkholderia sp. RL17-373-BIF-A | reverse complement strand
AGTCGACCAGATGAATGAAGGCTTCGATCAGATTGTCGTTGATCTGGCGAAACCGGTGGTAGGCAAAGCACAGCAGGTACAGGCGTGTGATCGCGACCGGCATGCGTTGCAGCTTGTAGACGGTGTAAAACTTCACGAGCGACGCGTAATACCGGCCGCTGTCCGTGGAAATGCTGGTGGTTTCGAGAAAGTGCCGGGCGAACTCATGCAGGGGTGCGAAGAACTGCCGGCGTTCGGACTCCTGGCGAAGTTCCTTGTAGCTGAAGTCTTTCGGCTCATGTTTGAGGATGCTGACCCGGTACATCGACTCGTCGGCGCATAGCAGCGCGTCGAGTTGCTGCGCGATCTCCGTGGTAAGCGCATCACTGAGCAGGTTCGAAACGCGCCGGCGTTCAGCGCTCACGACCCGTCCGACCATGTCCTGCAGGAACGTGTAAATCGGTACGACAATACGCTGCTGCTTCAGATACTGAAGGCTCTCGCGCAGGATGTAGACCGGTTGCGTGGAGAGCCTGGCGAGGTGCTGCGCGCGGCGCTCGAGGTCCGCTTTGGCAGTGCTGTCGCAAAGCCGGAAGCCGAACAGATCGAGGATGCTGTGTTGCAATGCGCGCCGGGTTGGAGTCGAAGGCGGCCTCATGGAGACCGCATCCTTGCCCGGGAAGTGTCGGGTCAGGATGTAGCGCAAATCGTCCTGGACGGTATCCTGGTCGTAGTCGAAGAACTGGCTCTTTGCCTTGAAGTAGCCGAGTTGCAACGTCAGGTGCGCGGCGATCGGGGCCGTACGTGAATGAACGAGCTGCCGTTCGGCTTCGCTCAGTTCGAAGTACGCGTGCCGGTCTTCATCGGTAAAACGTGGGAGTGCGTACAGTTCGTCGATTTCGTGGCGGGTCAGGATCGAGAGGCGATGCGAATTGGCTGCCATCGGATGCGTGCATTTTTTCTTTGGTGTTTGGGCATGCCGCGGCACACAGCCAGGGGGTAAGCCGGCGCCGCCGAAAATTCCGTCAGGCAGTTTCACTCGATGGCTTTGTCGATAACGTAGTCAGACGCGTCCTGTTATGGCCGCAACCCTGGCATGGTCTTGCGAGAAATTTTCGCCTTCAGCGCGCTACAGGCTGGAAACTTCCGAACATCTTGTAATGGCGCTTGAGCCGATCAACGTAAGCCTTGTCCCGGATCATGTCTTCGAATACCTTGAGGAAGAATGCGGAGTAAGCCGACTGTGGATTGAATGGGTCAAGGATCGGACGGCTCCAACCTTCCCCTGCTAACTTTCGATAGAATTGTTCAGTCTCCCATCCATAATTAATCGTTGCCCATATCTTGGGGCCGCTGAGTTGACCAACGACCTGAAGGGATACCCGGCGGCAGTCACAACGCTTATCAGCGCAGAAGAATTCGACGAAATCATATTCGTCAGCAGGGATCGGTGTCCCAGCAGAAACGATAACCGCCCGCGTTTCTCTGGATGCCACATCTCGAAATCGTTCATGAAACGCCGTCATTGCCATGGAGAAATCCTGCTGTAGGGCCTGAGAAAATTGAAAACGCAATAAGTGAATGAAGTTGGCTTCGTGTCGTTTCCGACACGCGTGACATCTGCGGGAGAATAGTGACCCAGATCGGGTAAAACGCGTACGGCAAACCGTATCGGACAGGCATGATAGTTAGTCGAACAGGCGTGACAACCGGGAACGTCGCTCGTACGTTTTCCGACGGAACTTCCGGCGGTTCCGGCGTACACCCCGGCTACGCTGACGTGATCCCTGGAGGTTGGCGCGGCCGTTTCACCGGGCGTGTTGACGAAGGAGCGGTGTGCGTGCTGATCTGACCTTGCAGTGACGCGACCTGTTGAGCCAGCGTATCGCGCTCCCGCCGCAGCTCGCGTGCTTCATCCATGACACTGGCGAGCTGCTTTTCGTGCCGCTCGGCGAGCCGCCGCTGCTCGGCGGCCTCGGCAGACAGGCGCTGGACGTCGCCGACGAGCTGTTCATTGCGCTGCCGGGTTTTGGCAAGCGCGGTCTCAGCACGACGTTGCGTTTCGCGGGCTTCATCGGCTTGCATCATGACGCGCTTTTGCACGCCTTCGAGCCGGGCGGTGGCCTGGTCGACTTCCGCCCGCAAGGCGGCTTCGTGTGCGGTGCGGGCAACCAGCAGTCCGTCGAGTTCGCACGCATGCGCGCACTGCGCATCGCGCAGTGCCTGCTCCGATTGCGCACGCAAGGTGTCGCGTTCGGCCGTGGCGGCTTCGCTTTGCCGGGTGGCGGCGTCGCGTTCTGCCTGGGTTCGTGCAAGATCGACCAGCGCCGAGGCAAGGCGCGACTGTTGAACCTCGAGCTGGGCGCGAAGTGTCTGGGTTTCCGCCTGAAGTTCCGTGTTGGCCGTCGCCAGGGACTCGGCGCGTATCGCCGCGCTCGTCGCTTCGGTCTCAAGCTCTTCGCCGCGTTGCGCGAAGACCTGTTCGCCGTGTTCGACCGCGAGCGCCCAGACCGACAGCATCGCGTTGGCAACCGCCGGCGGCAATGCGGCACTCAGCGCGTCGATGCGGGCCTGCTCGTCTTTCCAGAGCTTCAGTTCGTCGTTGATCGTCGTCCGGCTGCCCTGACGGATCTGCGCATAGATCAGGTCGACGGTGAGCTGATGCGGGAGCCGACCGGCGGCAATGAGGTGGGCAGCTGCCTTGCGGGTCAGCAGTCGGGTATCGCTAATGCGGCTCATGAACGATTTTTCGCGGTGAAATTGGTCGAGGGAGGCGTTTTTCGGGAGCCTGTTGATTCGCATATCATCGTATCACGTTATATATGTAACGATAAAAGCCAGAAATTGATGATAATTCCTATAATCGCAAGGGCTCGCGCTCGTTCTTGGCCTTTGCGTGTCCTTCACTTTGGCAGGTTATCCGCCGCTGCCGTTTCCTGCTGGGATCATTCACGGCTTCACGGCCGCCGTGCATGATCCCTTGCTTTTCTGGGGCGCGGTGCCGGGTGCGGCGCTTGCAGCGGGTGCCGCATGGGCATGCCACGAATGCCTGTTCAATGGCTTCGAAGGCTACCGGTACGCCAAATTCATTCGTGGCACGAAGATGGAAAATCGGCACCAGCTGAGCAGCCGCATCGCGCGACATAACAATCAGTACCGCAAACAGGCCGCGAAACACGGCGATGCGCCGCGCGTGCCAGTCGCCGTTTGTGGCGTCGAGATGCCGACGGATCTCGAAACGCAGAACCTGATCGTCGTGGGTGCACCAGGCTCCGGTAAGAGTCAGGCGATTAATGGATTGATCGCATCGGCACTGCGCCGCGATGACCGCATGGTGGTGGTTGATCCGAACGGCTCGCTCATGTCGCGTTTCTATTTGCCAGGCGACATCGTGATCAACCCGTACGATGCCCGGTGCGTCGGCTGGTCGCTGTTCAACGAGGTCGATCACGGTTTCGACTTCGAACGGCTCGCACATTCGGCGATTCCACCGCAGAACGGCGATCAGGCCGAAGAGTGGGCGGGCTATGCACGCGCGCTGCTCGCGGACACGATGAACAAGCTCGCCGGCGACGACATGCGCGACATGGTGACGCTCACTGATCTGCTGGTGCGCGAGCAGCGCCCAGTGTTGCAAAAGTACCTTGAGGATACGGATGCAGTGGGTTTCTTCGCAAAGGATGCGGATAGGGCGACGGCCAGCATCATCTTTACGCTGAACAAGTACATCCGGCCGCTACGTCGCATTCCTGATGGCGATTTCTCGATCCGGCGTTGGATGGGCGACGAAAACGGAGGGAACATCTGGATTACGTGGCGTGAGGATCAGCGCACGGCTCTGGGCCCGACGATCCCCGTCTGGCTTGACCTGATCTACGCGATGATTCTGAGTGAGGCGCCGACGTTCGACCGGCGGCTGTGGGTGTTCAAGAACGAACTGGCGTCCCTTGGCCGCCTCTACAGTTTCGAGGCTGCGGTATCGAAGGGCCGCAAGCATGGCCTGTGTGTCGTGGGGGACCTGCAGGATCTGATTCAGTTGCATCAGCAACTGGGAGATCTACCTGCGAAAGCAACGCTCTCGTGTTTTCGCAGTCTGCTTGCGTTGGGAGGGGCGAACGCACTGACAACCAAAAACGTTGCGGAGATGATCGGCTGGCACGAAGTAGAGCGCCACCCGATCGGCGTGCAGGGCCAGTGGCGTATCAACACACGCGAGCGAAAGCGCGATCCGGAGCTCGTCGTCACGTCGTCGCAACTCTCGAATCTGCCCGACCTGAACGGTTATCTGAAATACGGCAAGGACTGGCCGCTCGCGAAAATCAGGTTCGGTGCGCGTGACTATCCGGTACGCGTGCCCGCCTACATCGAAGCGCCGCCGCGCGAGACCCAGCTGTCGATCGCGATCCCCGCGCCGGTCAATCCAGCGCCTGCGCCGGAGGGTGGCGGCACAGCCGCAATCATTATCGGCGCCATTAGATCATGACTGGGCGCACGACCAATCTCATGCCGGCATCTGCCCGGCCCACCGTGATTTTTCACGGTACGCCGTCGCAGGTTATCAACGTGCCGGACCTGTTTGGCATTAGCGTCGCGATCGGCGGGCTGGCCGTCGTCTTTTCATGGGCAGCCTCGACATGGACTGTTTCTCCCGTCGTAGTTGTTGCGCCTGTGTTGGTCTGCCTGGCGCGGCTCGCGCTTGTATTCGTCGAGACGGCGCTCACGGAAATCGTGATCGACATGGAGCGGATTACCTGCAGACAGGGAATTCTGAGCCGGAAGGTTTCGAGCCTCGAGCTGTTCCGCATCCAGGATGTGATGTCGCTTCATCCGTGGTGGCAGCGCGTGTTTAACGTGGGGATGGTCGTCATCCTGACGAGCGATTCGAACAACCCGCGCTGGTGTCTGCCGGGCATGGTCAACGCGGAAGAGATGCGTAACGCACTCAACCGCGCTGCGATCGCGCTGCGCGACTACAAGGGTATTCGGGAAGTGAATATGGGGCGGGTCTGACACGTGGAGGGCATCATGCATGAATATCGATTTGACGATGTAATCGTCGCGGCTAATGCCGACGACCTGCAGACGTACTTGGCCGATGCGCACGGCGAGAAGATTCGGCCGCTGTGCATGTGTACGCCGGTTGGTGTCCCGATGTACGTTGCGAAGGTAGGCGAGCACTACGCGATCAAGCGCATGCCGAACACCGGTAGCGCGCACTCGCCGGATCCAGGCCGTTGTTCGTCCTACGAGCCGCCAGCGGAGCTGTCAGGCCTCGGCGAGGTCAAAGGTGAGGCTATTCAGGAGAACATCGAGGATGGCATCACGACACTCAGGCTCGATTTCAGCCTCTCGAAGACGGGTGGACGTACAGCGCCTGCACCGTCGGGCGGGGCGGCCGACACGGTGAGAACGGATGGCGCGAAGCTGACGTTGCGCGGCACGCTGCATTACCTGTGGGAAGAGGCAGCACTGAACCGCTGGTATCCGGCGATGGCCGGCAAGCGCAGCTGGTACGTGGTGCGTAAATTCCTCCTGCAGGCCGCGGCCGGCAAGGTGTCGAAAGGCGAGCCGCTTGGCAGATCGTTGTACGTGCCCGAGTCGTTTTCGACGGAACACGCAGGGGGCATCACGCAACGGCGCATCGCGCACATGGCCGAGCTGGCCACCAGCAAAAAGACGCGCAAGCTCATGATTGCGATCGGCGAGGTAAAGGAAATCACCGAGTCGCGCTACGGCTTCAAGATCGTCGCAAAGCACCTGCCGGATTTTCCGCTGATGCTTAGTGAAGATCTGCACCGCCGCCTGCAGAAGCGCTTTGTGAACGAGCTGGCGCTGTGGGACAGCATAGAAGACTCGCACCTCGTCTTCATCGCGACGTTCGGCCTGTCTTCTACCGGTATCGCGACAATCGAAATGCTGGCCGTGATGGTGGTGTCGGGCAACTGGATCCCGTTCGAGCATGCATACGACAAGCTGATGCTCGATGCGCTCACGGCACAGAAGCGCCGCTTCGTGAAGGGGCTGCGCTACAACCTGGCGGAGAACAAGCCGCTCGCGTGCGTGGTGCTGGCTGACGTGTCGCCGAAGCCTGTTGCGTTGTATGTGCAGCCGCCGGGTGTTGAGCAGGAAGACGAGGATGCGCTGTCGAGCATGATCGAGGAAAGCGACATGCCGTCGTGGATCTGGCGTGCGGGTGAGGAGATGCCAGAACTGCCAGCGCCGACGTTGGCCCGTGCGGCAAAACCATCGACGCGCGCTGGCAATACGTTGGACGAAGTCAATGCAGCTGCGGCGGATGCATCCGGATCATCAGCGGCGCAGGAGTCTTCATGGTGAGGGGAGGGTTACTGAGCCGGCTCACCGTTTTGTTGCAAACAAAAGTCATGAGCCGCTTCGGTCGGAAGATTTCTATTTCTGTTCAGCAGGACTGCGTAGCACACGACAAAACCGAA
>NZ_JARESO010000131.1:0-6473 GCF_046030175.1 Paraburkholderia sp. RL17-373-BIF-A | reverse complement strand
CCTGTTCCTGAATGAAGCGGAGCAGCTTGCCCCGACGCCGGCGACGCAGCCCGCGCAGGAAGAGCGGCCAGAGATCGAGGTGGCCGCGCACAAACGGAAGAAAGGCGGTCGCCGTCCGCTCGATCCGGCGCTGCCGCGCGAGGTGGTTCGATACGAATTGCCTGCGCACCAGCTGGTCTGCCCGCACGACGGCTCGGAGCTGGTCGGGATTGGCGTCGAAGTCAGCGAGCAGCTGGACATCATCCCGCAGCAGATCCGCGTGATCCGTCACGAACGTGTCAAGTATGCGCGCAAGCGGTGCGATCACGGACTGAAGGTCGCCCCGGTACCGCTGCGCATCATCCCGAAGGGACTGTTCACGGAAGCCGCACTGGCGTGGATCATCCTGTCGAAGTTCATGGACGCCTTGCCGCTGTACCGGATCGCGGCGCTGCTGCGCCGCTTCGGCGGCGACATCTCGCGCAACACGCTGGCGGCTTGCGTGATCCGCGTGGGCGAGGCGGTCCAGCCGGTGATCAACCTGATGCGCGATGTGCTGCTCGACAGCGCCGTGGGCCATGGCGACGAGACCAACGTTCAGGTGCTTAAGGAACCAGGGCGTGAGGCGCAATCAAAAAGTGCGGTCTGGGCTCAGATGAACGGCATCGGGCCGCCGGTGCGGCTGTACAGCTATGCCCCCGGACATCATGTGGAACATGGCGACAGGCTATGGGCGGGCATGCGCGAGGGTGCCGCATTGATGAGCGACGGCGGTGCCGTATATGATCTCATCGCGAAGAAGAATGGTCTGGTCCACCTCGGTTGCTGGACCCATGCGCGACGTGGCTTTGTGGAAGCCCAGGAGGTTTTGCCAAAGGAGGCGCACGGGATGCATCAGCCGGCCACGCAATTCCTGCATCTGATCGGCAAGCTGTATGCAGCCGAAGCGCGTGCGCGCGAGGCCCCACAGCGATGCATGCGGCTGCGCCGGCGTTACAGCCGCGTGGTGCTGGGCCAGATCAAGGCTTTACTGGATCAATATCTGGAGACAACGTTGCCCAGCGGCAAGCTGGGGCAGGCGCTGGGCTATCTCGGCAACCAGTGGCCGAAGCTGTGCCGTTACGTTGAAAACGAGACATGGCCGATATGCAATAACGCCTGCGAAAATTCGATCAGGCCATTTGTTGTCGGCAGAAAAAACTGGCTCTTCAGCGACACGGTGGCGGGTGCGAAGGCGAGCCTGAACCTGTATTCGCTGATCGAGTCGGCGAAGGCGAATGACGTCGACGTGTACCGGTATCTCGTCGATCTGTTCAGGACGCTGCCTTACGCGAAGACCGCCGACGACTACGAAGCCCTGCTGCCCTGGAAGCTCGGCAAGCCCGTGCGGAAGCCAACCACCTGATCGCTAACCCACCCGACGCCAAGGCGCAAGGTGCGGGTTCACGGACCGCTTACGCCCGACATGCCCAGCTCACGCGCGACGCCCCGGATGCTTTGTCCGTCCTTGATGCGTTTCACGGCTGCGACCCGGAATTCCGGCGTGTACTGCTGGTTCGGTACTTTTAACATTCTCGTGTTTCCTTTTTAGTCGAGTTTACCTCGACCTCCTGGAACACTATTTTTGGAGGGAACCTCAGAATTCGTTTGGCAGGCCCGTTCACGTCAAAAATCTGTAGTTCCGTCCACAGCGAGCGAACTCGGCCCCTTCCGAACAGAGCCACGCCGTAGCTGCACCCGGTCGCCGTGTCAGGCCGCATCAAAAACGCCGATTCCGCCGTCAGACGCGGGCTGTTTTCGCTCGTCTGTGTAACGCAAAAAATGCGGCTTTTGAACCACGCCGGGCAAACCAAGTTTTGCACCGGTTTGCCCTCCCCGAAACAGAGGCCGCCCTGCCGCTAGAGAGGTAGCCGCGCCGGGATAACCACGCGCAGATAGTCATCCGTCAAATCAAAGTCGGCATCCTTACCTGCATAGTCGCGCGTCAACGGCACGATCTTCCGGCGCACGCCCATGCCGCGTGAATCCACATAGCCATAGTCACGCATGATTTCCACAATGATTGGATTGCGCGGTGACCGCTGGCCGGCCAGCATTTTTTCAATGGTCATGGAATTCTGCAGCGCACCTGGACTGATTACTTCCAGGCGGTTCGAATAGTTGACCACTTCAACTTCGACTGATCGGGTCCAGTCTCTGTGCACAAAGGCATTAAGAATCGCCTCGCGAACGGCGTCAAGCGGATAGAGATAGGTTGACTCGCGACGCATACCTGCGTCAATTTCGGTGCCCTCCCTGGAAACAAACGGTCGCATCCGATCAGCCAGGCGCTCGATAAGACCATCCTCAATAATTTTTCGGCCGCCGCCAAGTCGTCCTTCCCACAGGGCGACAAGCGGGCCATCGAGCAGTGAGTCGTCTTGCGCCTGATACTCCTTGGATTCTCCTGCGAACGACATCCAGCGTACCCCCGCCTGGCGCAGACTGCGACGCGGACTTCGCCCGAACAACACCATCCCCGCGATGCTGCACACCGCGGGACCATCCGAGCGTTCCACCATGAATCCCAAGCCGATCAACCGTTGCTCCCAGTCGGCAGCAGATTGCGGTACGGCGACATCCCCAACGATGTTAAGAAGATAATCGCCGAGACGCACCTGATCAAGTTCGTCCAGACTGCTCCCCGAGACCGGCAGCATCTCCGCATGGAGCATCCCGCCGCTCGCGAAGAGGCGGGCTTGCTGCTCACGCGTCGCAAGGCGCGACGTGCTACCCACACGAATAAACGCTTCTTCACGATTGTTGTGACGGACGACATACGGCTTGGACGTTCCTTGCATGAGGGATATCACCGCCACTCTCTTCCCGTCGTCCAAAACAAGCTCTTCATAGAAAGGCAGGATCAACGGATGGACGTAGCGGCCAAAAACCGTATCCATGACCCACCTCTCGAGGTCCGCGCGCTGCACCCCACTAATGGCGCCATCATCTTCAACGCCTAAAAGCAACTTCCCGCCCTGGAAATTGGCCAGCGCGACAATTTCCTTCGCGAGCTGTTCTGGGCGCAAATCATCGCGCTTGAATTCCACGCCGGAATTCTCGCCATTGGCAATGATCTCCAGCAATTCCGATTTCAACATGAGCGCTTACCTCTAAAATTCGTACTTTTCTTTTCGCTGAATGAAGGCATCCCGGCCGCCCTCCAGGATGTCAGCGACCTGATCACGTATCGTCGGCACGTCAATCGAGCCCTGCGCTTCAAAACCCAGCGAACCGTGGCTTTCCGATGCGGTAAATACCCCGATCCACTCGGCATCACCGAACACTGGAATGTTGGCGTTATGCGTTGCGAACAAAAATTGGCGCCTGGTCTTGGCCGCACGCAACTCGTGCACAATTCGGTCTGCGATAAAGGCATTGTCTAAATTATCCTCTGGTTGATCCATTATCAGCGGATCTACGTTTTCCAGAAGCAGCATGTGCAAGATCGCCGTGCATTGCTGGCCGGTCGACAACTTCTCCAACGGCCGGAATACCGGGGAGGCCTGACCATGAGAAACATTGAGAAAAATTTCCACCCGGTCCTCAAGTTCCAAGGCTTCGAGTTCCATCAGCCGGGAGGGCGCGAGCTTGGTGAGTGCTTCCGCGACAAGCGGTGTCAGCCCCCAGTCGAGTTGAAGCGTTCCCTGACCGTCGCGAATGGCTTGCGCCAACGCAGCCGGCTTCACTGTTTCCCGTTCGTCGATCCATGACAGCCGCTTCTCCCCCACCCCCTCAAGTCGGCTCTCCAGAAAGAACATCTTGAGTGGCGAACGGTCCGCCTCTGCCACCACTTCGACTTTCAGTTTGCCGTCGAGCCGACGGTTCAGTTTCCTCGCTGCGCCATGCAAGCGCTGGGTACGCTCGTCCCGCAGATCCGATAACTCGGCGAGGAGGTTCCGGCGTTCTTGCAGTTGCGAGTCCAGCAACTGGCCGAAACTCGCCATGCGAGACTCGAGCGGCCTGATGCGTTCGATGTCTTGCAGCAATCGTTGATAGGCAGTGCCGACCTCTTGACCGCTTTTACCCGACGACGCTGGAAGGCTGCGCAATGCTTTCTCCAGTTCCGCCTCACCCTGCTGCAGCGACTGCTTCCACGTCTGGATTTGCATGCTCAGTTGCGCCTCGCCGCGAGCGAGTTCTTCCTGCAACGCACGCGCATGATGCTCGAAGCTGGTCCTGAGCTGTTCCAGCGTTGCTCGAAGCGCGATGAGCAAAGACGTATTGGGCAAGCCCTCTAACGCTTTGTCGCTGATAAACGTTAGATCGGGAAGGTTGTCGTGCAGCGCGGTTACGCCGTCCCGCAGGTGACTCAATTCATCGTTTGCCCGTCCGGCTATCTGGCGCTCGCGTTCGAACAAAGGCGTTTTGGACAGTTTTTCCTGGATGCCTAAACTCTGGAATCCTTGCAACTGCTCGACCAACTTCGGCAGTCGTGCAACCTGAGCTTTGACGTCATCGACCTCATCCAGTGTCTTGACGAGTTTTTGCTGGTTGTCGCTCAGGCGCTTCCTGAGTGCACTGTTACGTGGCCCATAGTCGTTGTCGCTGGGCAGGAAGCGGTCCAGCAACTGCAGCCGGCTCTGCTTGTCCTGCGCCAGTTCATAGATTTCGTTTTGACCATATATGTCGATGCCGGGCAGAAGGTCTCGCGGTTGCAGCGTCGACACATTGTCGCCGTCGTCCCGAACGATAGGCCGCTCGCCGTAGCGTCGAGACACGCGATAGCGCTTGCCATGCTGGGCAGACGAAATCACCTCTGCTTCTATCCGGCCATTTTCACTGCCTAAATTCTCTTTGATGATTTCTTGATGAATTTTCTGTGCCTGCCGGCTCTTGGGCGGAATGTCAAGTACGTAGCGCAGGCATTCGAGCAAGGTTGATTTACCCGTACCCCGGCCGCCGATGACCGTATTCAGGTGCTGAGAAAAGTTGATCCGCAGCCCGTCGAGATATCCCCCGGAGATGCTCAGCGAGACGATTTCCCCCGATGGGTGATCGTCTCGCTGCGAATGCAGGCGAATGCGTGACTCGGGGTCGAGGAATGCGACTTTGAAAGCATCGAAAGTCGGCCTGGTCATCTTTATCCAGCACGTCGCACCGGGGTCGTCCAGGTCTGCCGGTTTCGCCACGTCGCGCGCGTTGATCACCGCAACCGGACGGTCACGCTTCCAATTGGGGTCTTTGTTCAGAACGATGTTTTTGTATTCGGGCGGCAAATCGCTCACCGCGCCGGGTATCTGGATCGCCTTGACCAGGTCGTTACGCCGCCATGTATGGGTCGATTTCTGGAACAGGATGCCGCTCGCCTGGGTCGCGTGGGCCGCATACCAAAAGCCGCCGACATTCTTGATAGCCTCCGCCAGCTCCAGACATCCAAGACGGGAGGGCCAGACCTTTTCCTCCGGATCGGTCAATCCGAGTTTGCCCAAATATCGATTAAGCTGATCTCGGCTTGTGCCCTCCTCGAAAAGACACACCATGTGGATCTTTTCAGTCGACGCGATTTCAAAACCCGGAAAAACAACGATCCCGTGCGGCTCAAGTACGCCACGAAGCGTGTCCATACTGTCTACGCTCCCGTGATCCGCCAGTCCAACGACCTTGATGTCCAGCTCGAGGCATTTCTGCAACACCGCGTCGTTGTACGCGGATTCGCTCATACCGTGGTCGTTGCCCCGATAGACGCTGTTGTACCCGACTGTGTTGACCTGCAAGGCACAGCGCCAGAAACGGGCGTAGGTATATTGAATACTCATTCTCACTTTCTCCGCCGCGACGCATCGGGTCGCCGGCATTCATCGTTCACTGTCGCCTCGCCCGACAAAAGGTCGGCGACGGCCTTCCTCTCAGGCTGCCGACATCTTAATAGCTTCGGCGATCGTCATGGGGTAACATCCAGACTCGCCCGTTTGCTACGTATGCTTACTACGTACGCGTTGGGACGAGAAAGCCGGGTTGCATAAGGCCCGGCTCAAACACTGCGCTCAGAACACCGGTTAAGAATTGTCGCCCAACACGCGCAGTATGAATGGATGTGAGCGCTCTTCCCGGATCAACAAATAAAGCGAGCAGCCGCCGCGCTCAGGGACGATCTGATTTGGCCGGACCGACCACCATCGTCAACACGCCATGCGGGCACGGCGCTCGCGCCGGGCGTCGCGGTGTCAATGACATGCCTGTAAAAGGCGTCAGCGAAACGGAGGCGACGTGACGCCCTCCTCACGCGTCACCTTGCCATTCGCGCTATCCATCGACGAGGCCATGTGCGCACGAAAAATCCGCCCTTCTGCCATCCGTTCAGAAATCGCCCCATCTGATCACTGGCGTCATCGCGAACCGGCCATGACGCGAACGGCGGGCTGCCGCCAGGAATGCGCGCACAGGCGCGATGGGCGGCGAACCGCCGGCATGCCCCGCGCTCAGCGACGAGAGCGTTCGATTTGGTGGGGTCT
>NZ_JARESO010000130.1:0-6539 GCF_046030175.1 Paraburkholderia sp. RL17-373-BIF-A | reverse complement strand
GTTACCTGGATTCTAACCGGAGGATGCACTATGTCACACGACTCCCTCGACGGCCCCGAAACACAAAGACGTCGCCACCGAACGGGTTGTCTTCAAGGACCGACTGGACCTTTGCGGCCAGCCCCTGGAAGCTGCAGCGCATGTCGGTCACACCGGCGGCAATCCAGATGCGTGTGCCCGCCGGCAGGCCGATCATCGCAGGCACTCGCGCAGGAACTGCTCGGCACGTTCCATCGACAGGCCACGAATGCGCACACGGCGTTTGCCAACCTCGATCTCGACTCACACCCTGACGGCTTCACGCCATGCACGCCATCTGCGGGCTCCGGCGGCAGTGCACGTCCCGCAGGCAACTGCGCGGGTGAATCGATGACGTGGACCGGCAGCAGTTCGCTGCATTGCGACGGCGGAATCGTCGATGCCGGCAAGCCCAGCCTGCCAAGGCGATGCAGCCGGCGCCACTCGAACACGATGTTGTCGTTGATGCCATGCTTACGCGCGACGGCGGATACGGAGCTTCCTGGTTGCAGCGTTTCCAGCACGATCTGCTGCTTCAGCTCCAGTGAATACACGCGGTGGGTGCGGCGAGGTGCGCCGGCTTCGTTATCTAAGGTTTCTGACATGTTGGCCGATCCGGAGAATGGAACATGGACACCATTTCATTCGGCATCCAGACTGAGTCCGGATCATGCAACGCGCTCACGCGAAACAGCGAACGGCCTTGCTGAGTTGCTTACGCTTCATCAAAGACTGGGTAGAAAAGAAGATCAGGCGCCACATGGGGCGCTCCCGGAATCGACGCGGCTTCGGCTGGAAGCGGTGGAGTAGGCGTTGGCTGTATGAGGAACTGAAGCTGTTCAACGGCTATCGTGTTCGTCGTGCTGCCGCACCGAAAGCGCGCCCAGCATGATAGGTCCCATAAATCCTGACATGAAGCAGACAGGAGAGCGTAGTGCCGGAAACCGGCCCGCTGCGTTCGACGTGGCGGGAGCTGGAAACGTGACTATGGTTGCCGGATTGCGGGCCATCGCGAAAGCGGTGGAATCACCACCGGCGCCTACCGGTGCGCGCGCCAGTTCTCGACCCTACCTGCGAGGGCCTGCGGGTGCGATTCCCGTGGGCTACTCACCTAGAGTCATACTGACTTGCTGATGCCCTGCAACCGGGCTTTGCCTCCCGAGGAGTATTGACGGGGCACCAGCCCCAGCCCACGCCGCAAGATGGCGTCCGTTGGAGAACTGTTTGGCATCGCCGATGGCGCCAACAACGGCGCTCGCAGTTAGCGGACCGGCACCCTCGATCGCGGTTATCTTGCGGCACAATGCCGAGTTCTTTACGAAGTCCTTTATCGCCACGTCGAGCCATTGAATCCGAGCTTCCAGTGCCTGCAGATGTTGCAGCATGTCGGTAAGCAGCGCCTGGCAGAAAGTCGTCAGTTCGGAGCTCTCGTTGCTCAATAAGGTCGGGATGGCTCGTTTGAAAGCCTGCACCGAGCGCGCAACGATTAGGCCGCGCTCGGCCATCAGTCCTCTGAACTGATTGACAACCTCCGTGCGCTGGCGCACCAAGACGGCACGCATTCGATGCACGGCCTGGATGTCTTCCTGTTCGACCGATTTAACGCTAACAAAGCGCATCGACGGACGCGAGGCTGCCTCCACGATTGCCTCTGCATCGTTACGGTCGTTCTTGTTTGTCTTCACAAACGGCGTCACATATTGAGGGCTTATCAAGCGGACCTCGATACCCATGCCGATAAAGTGACGCGCCCAATGATGCGCTGAACTGCAAGCCTCCATCGCTACGACTCGCGGGCGAAGCATTTGAACGGTCTCGATCAATGCTCCACGCCCGACCTTGGAGCGGTGCACCGCGCGTCCGCTGCGTTCAGCGCCGTGAAGCTGGAAGATGTGCTTGGCAAGATCAATGCCGAGAATATCGATTTCCATGACGAACCTCCCAAGTAGTCTCGCTAAGACGACATTCAGCAGTATCGCGCTTCCCCGAAGGGGCGTCGGGTCCATCTCAGTAAATCAACACCGCGATATCAAGACCGAAGCGGATGCAGCGATGCAAGAGCTTGGGCAAAAACAGATTCTTGACGATTCCATTGATATCTCGAGCCGGCCAGCTAGGGTCGACTTTCCCCGCCGCCCTCCGGTCCTGCGCCGAAGTCCGGTTGCATGGTTGTAACGAGGACTTTCGATGCATCGCATCAAGTAAGGATTGCAAGCCGGGGTATCCATGCATAGCGATCGTTATCGCTAGCAAAGTTCGTTTCTGCTACTGCCAGTCGTCTCTATGTTAAGAGTTCCGTATTTTTCAAATACTTTGGCGAGCGCAGCGTCTATTTTGGTTTTGTTCTCTTTGTATTCGACCGATTTCAGACATGATTGCTCCATCACAAATCGATTCACAGCAGTTGATCCTGGCAGGACCTCCTCCAAGTCAAGATTGGGCAGACTTGACTTGTAATTCAAGGCGTAAGATACCAAGGGATGTATTACACAAAATTTGTGCCCTTTAGCGTCATAACCAAAGCTTTGAAACATTGTCGAGTAGTCCACTGTCCCTCCATTCAGCTTGGCGACAAGCTTCTCTTCCTCGACTGTCAAAGGCTTCTCTTGCAGCATTGTTGCCGTGTCTTTGTTCACTTCGCCAGGACGGTAGATTGACCTCAGATCGGATACATGGCATGACCGAAACGTAAATACGTCGACGCTTCCTCCCGTCGGATAGTTCTCGGCGCACATGCGCTCAATTCTCAACCGCATCAAGAGTTCGACTTCCTTGTCATTCAAGTCCGGCATGCTGTTCCACTTGGCCGAATCCCAATCACTTGGAAGCCCATATATTTGGTTGAGCAAACTGGCATCCTGCTTAGTAACACGATGTTGCTGTACACTATTCAAAGCAGCATCGAACTCGTCGTTGAAATAAGAAGAGTAGTTGTGTAGCATGTCTGCCTTAATATTACTCTTCAATTCGTCAAGACTCATATTTGGGATGAAAGTCGATTGGCCATGCATGGAGACGTCCAATCCTATGCCATTCTCCCTGAACGTTATCTCACCATGCTTGTTAGATCGGACGGTAATGGAGCGCTCCTGCTCGTTCGCGTTTTCAGTCAGTATTGCCTTGGCCAAATTGGCATATTCATCGGTCTTTTCCCTCGAATTTAGATGGCTGTATAGAGCATATATGCCTGCAGCGATACCGAAAGTCAACGCGCTCAGAATCCGCCCGACTATGTCGGTGCTGTTCTTCATAGCGAATTTTCCGGCCGCCGATATGCCATGATTCGTTGCACGGCATATTGAATTTAAGGACATTCCACCCACGATTAACACCTTTCTAGTCACACTGCAGAAGCGGTTGAAACCCAACTACGCGAATGCCCGACAATCAGCACTTGAGCTGTTGCATTGAAGTCGAGCGCTACCGGGTCGGGACCCTACCTCATGATCCCCGCGGGTGGTCGGACGAGCTTTGGCATTTCCTCATAATTTACGTTTTTTGCGCAAGTGGCAGTGCCATGCATGGACGCGCCCGGTTTGCCAAGCTTCATGGTTGCGACGTTGCAGAGATCCTGACTACAGCCAAGCATCCGGACTTTAGTGCCGGGCCGTAAAGCGGAGTAATATCGCCGGCCAATACCCCAGGACGGGGCTGGAGCCTTAGAGTTGACGAGATTACTCCGCTTGCCAGCGAAGTAAAATCGTCACTTTCCCGCTCGTCCGAGAGCATGACTTCCCCAGGCAGGCCGAACACATGGTCAACGTTTTGCTCAGCTTCGAGCCGCTACTCCTGCCGCGTCCCCGTGGGCGCGCACGGTATGACGTCTTCAGTCCAAAGCTCGGGCGACGCCTGACGCTCGACAAGCGCGCGCCTTCGAAGCCTGGCTGATGTTGGAGGGAGATCCCGCTTCAAAGACATTCTGTGAACGGCCAGGCTTCATGGCAGTTCACGGGCAACGTCGCGTCGTCGACTTTTCGACGACGCCTGATGGTTACGAATGCCTGGCCCCTGCCATCGAAAACGACACATATAAGCGATCGCCCGCGAAACCTTATTGACTTTGACCGGAAGCGTTCGCCATGCAACACATCGATGCAGCCGAAAGGGCCTCTGAGCCTGTCTGGACTGGAAACTGGCAGCGAATCCTGCCCGTGCTTGTCGCCGCACGCGATATCGTCGAGCCTTCGTTGGCCGATTCGTTCGAGCGCTTTGTCGCGTCACCTCAATCGCTAATGATGATTGAGGTGATTTTTCTGCGGGCGACCCCGCCCGTCCGCGCAGTCTTCGAACTTTTACGCCCCGGCCGCATCCCGGCTCAGGAGTTGCACACCGAAAGCTAGCCGTGTATGACGCGCTTCGTTGCGATCCGAACCACATCATGAGTCGCCGCAAATCTGATTTCCAGGCAGTCGATCTCGCCTCATGGCCGACATGACCTTGACAGAGCTCAACGCTACCGTGCGCGATCGCGTCCGGAGACATGTCGGCGCCATTGAGCGTTATGCGAGCGGAGAAACAGCAGCGAGTATCGAGAACGCCACTGGAGTCAACCGCAGACAGCTCCACCCGCTTCTCGACAGGGCACTTTCGCTGCACGCCGACGGGTGATAATAAGGCTTTCGTGCACTTGCCGTTTATGCGCGTGTGACGGAATATACTCGCCTGCTACCCGTCACCTTGCGTAGCGAACGGGACGGTGCCGTCGGTGCCTTTTCCTTGCTGCTCGATCAGTATTCAGGCTCGCTGCCTGGCTCGTCTCTTCCGCGTAAAGACCGAGCTGTTGCGCGGCTTCGGAACGTCGCAGTTGCTGCCTGTGGCTTACACCTGAGGGTCGGCCGCATGCTGACGATACACTTTCTCCAGCGGCGACTCGCCCGTATCAGGCCGTCGAATTAGACGGTCACCTCGCGATCCGCTCGGATTCGAGCATGAGTTTGAGATGGAGCGCGTATGGCTGCTCGTGATCATCGACGTATGCGCGCGGGTGGTACTCGTCTGTCACCTGGCGATGACGCGGGAATATAGCCCGCTATACCTTGATAGACAATCGCTAACGCGGTGTAGCCGCAGTCAGTGCCCGTCTTTACCCTTCCCGGACTCGTCTGCCAGCCGCAGGATTCTTGAAACGCCCGCATCGAGGAGAGCCATAGAGCGCCTGGCCGTTGAGACCATCTCCAAGGACGCTAGGATTCGGCGGCCTAACGGGAGGCTGTGGGAGGACTAAGGCCAACGAGGCTAAAACGATCAGAGCAACATAGCCTAAGGATGCAATGCCACTTTCAGGTTTAGACCCGATTCGCCGTTGCAGACTCCGGCGGCAACATATGGTCCATGAATAAGGTACTGGACCCCTTTCTCGTCTTGCGCTGGATAGCGGAGCGGGTGCACGAACCTCGATGGGCTGCGGAAGGGTCCCTGTTGATTGGCAGCCTAGACGTTGGCGCAATACGTGCACGCGCTTTCACCAGCGGAACAGCCGTGGCGATCACTTTGCAGCGTCCCGTTTCGAATGTATCCGATGTCTGCTTGATGCTCGCCGCCACACCGGAGGCGTGCGATGACGCCCTTTATATTGTAGAAACCGGCTCTGGCTACTGCGCCGCTATCCTGTTGTTCTGACGGAAACCGAACTAGATCTGCTGTTCCAGCAGCAACTGGCGCTCGTGGCCCTGTTGGCTGCGCGGGGAGAGGGTACGACACGCATTTTGCCCATCGCAGGGGGGTACGCATGAGACTCTTTCTGCTGGTAGCCGGATTCCTGATCGCCTGTTCTACAACAGCACAGCCCGTTACTTGGCGCGGTCCGCCATTCTTTCTCTCTAGTCACGGTACCACAGTAGCTTCGGTACTTCGAAGTATCGGCGCCAACTACAAGTTGCCCGTCGTAGTAAGTGCGAAGATTACCGAGCCCTACGTCGGGGAGTTACATGACAATCCGCCAGGTAGTGCGTTAGCAGAGCTGGCCAGACTTTATCAGCTATTGCCTTATTACGATGGCAGCACGCTCTATGTGTACAAGGCGACGGAGGTGGATCGGGTCACGCTTATCCCCAACTACTTAGGTGTGGGCGAACAGTACGGGCTAGTCGAGTCAAGCGGTTTGTTGGACGACGCCTCTTGTCAACTGCGAACTATGAGTCACTTCAACGCTCTGCAGGTGAATGGAGTGCCTGTGTGTTTAGCTCGGGTGTCTGCTCTTGCGAAGCAGCTTGATGAGCAAAAGCTATATCAGGAACAAGACAAGGAAACGATATCGCTTTTCCCGCTCAAGTATGCCAACGCCGCCGACACGAGTTATACCTATCGCAATCAACCAGTGGTGGTGCCTGGGGTGGTATCGGTGCTGCGCGAAATGGCGCAAGGCAAGACTTTATCGCCGTCAGACGGTAAATCTGCGGCCACGGCCGGCGCAACCGGTCTGCCGGCGTTCTCCGCAGACATGCGTCAGAATGCAGTGCTGGTGCGCGATCGAAAGAAAAATATGGGGCTGTACGTTGATCTAATTCCGAAGTTGGATCAAC
>NZ_JARESO010000129.1:0-6559 GCF_046030175.1 Paraburkholderia sp. RL17-373-BIF-A | reverse complement strand
AGCGAGGCGGTGAGCGGTGTCGCCAGGAGCAGTATGTGAACGCCCGGTTGGGCATTCACCCACTGTTTCCAGGAGGCTCGCCATGACGCCGCTGCGCCAACGCATGCTGCATGACATGCAGATCCGCAACCTTGCGGATAATACCCAGACGTCCTATCTGATTCAGGTACGCAGTTTCGCCCGGCACTTCCGCCGCTCGCCCGAACTGCTGGGTCCCGAGGAGATCCGCGCCTGGCTCATCTACCTTCGCGAAGAACGCAAGCTGGCACCCGCCAGTCTCGGCGCAACGATCGGCGCACTGCGTTTCCTCTACCGGGTGACGCTCAAACGTGACTGGAGCGACGAGGATTTCCCGCTGCCGAAGAAGCCCGTGAGACTACCGGTCATCCTCAGCTTCGAGGAGATCACCACCTTCTTCGACTCCATTCCCGGCCTGAAGCACCGGGCCATTCTGATGGTTGCCTACGCAGCGGGCCTGCGGGTGTCGGAAGTCGTCCACCTGAAGGTCACTGACATCGACAGCAAGCGCATGGTCATCCGTGTGAACCAGGGCAAGAATCGCAAGGACCGGTACGTGATGCTCTCGCCGCGGCTGCTCGAGATCCTGCGAACGTACTGGCACGACGCCCACCCGCGCGAGTGGCTGTTTCCAGGCAACATTCCCGGACAACCCATCAGCCGCGATGCCGTCGGCCAGGCATGCCAGCTTGCACGGGAGCGCAGCGGCATCAAGAAGCCAATAACGCCACATTCCTTGAGGCACGCGTTCGCCACGCACCTGCTGGAAACGGGTACTGACGTACGAAGGATCCAGTTGCTGATGGGCCATAGGTCCCTATCGACTACCTCGCGCTACTTACGCATCGCGACCAGCACCGTGTGCGCCACCACCAGTCCCTTCGACCTGCTCCCGCATCCCGAACCCATTCCATCTCCGCCTCCTGCGCCCGAGTATTTCTGAGCGCAACCATGCGTCCGGCGCTCGAGGTGGCGGACATATTTCGCCGCTGTGGCCCACAGTATCGGCAAACCCATGCCGAGGGGCTCAGTCGTGTCCAGCGGCGCGTGATGAGCGCCATCGAGCTGTGTCGTACCGCCGCACTTGGCGCCCATCTCGAGCAGTGCGATGCGTGTGGCCATCAGCGCATCGCCTACGACTCGTGCCGCAATAGACATTGTCCAAAGTGCCAGTCGCTCGCCCGCGCGCAATGGCTCGAGCGCCGGCAGGCCGAGCTGCTTCCCGAGATCGAATACTTCCATGTCGTCTTCACACTTCCCGAACCCATCGCGGCTCTCGCGTACCAGAACAAACGCGTTCTCTACGACTTGCTGTTTCGCGCCAGCGCCGAGACACTGCGCACGATCGCCGCCGATCCGAAGCACCTGGATGCCGAGATCGGCTTCATTACGATCCTGCACACGTGGGGGCAGAATCTGCTCCACCACCCGCACGTGCATTGTGTCGTGCCTGGTGGTGGTATCTCCCCGGACGGCGAACGCTGGATCGCCTGCCGCCCCGGCTTCTTCCTGCCCGTGCGGGTGCTCTCACGGCTCTTTCGCCGGCTGTTCCTCGAGCAGCTGCGCCGCGCGTTCGATGCCGGCATGCTTCGCCTGCACGGCCAGCTCGAGCCGCTGCATGATGCCCGCGCGTTCGCTGCCTGGCTTGCGCCCGCTGCCAGGTCAGAGTGGGTCGTCTACGCCAAGCCACCCTTTGGCGGGGCCAAACACGTGCTCGATTATCTGGGCCGCTATACCCATCGCGTCGCCATTTCCAATAACCGGCTGCTGGGCTTTGACGGACACGCCGTACAGTTCCGCTGGAAAGACTACCGGCACGACGCCCGGCACAGCACCATGACGCTCACGGCCGACGAGTTCATCCGTCGCTTCCTGCTGCATGTGCTGCCTGACGGCTTCAAGCGCATCCGCAGCTACGGGTGGCTTGCCAACTGCCACCGTGCCGACAAGCTCGCCACCTGCAGGCAACTGCTCGGTGTCGAGGCTCCCGCTGCTGCCGCAGCCGAGCCCGGGGAAGACTACCGTGAGCGCTACCAGCGACTCACCGGCAAGTCACTACGCGACTGCCCCGTATGTGGCAAGGGACACATGCTTCGCATCGAAGACATGCCCGGCAGCCTTCCACGAGCCCCGCCAGGTCCTGACCATGCGCGCTAGTTGCCACCACATCTGTTTCCGCACACGTTTGCCTTTCCCGACGAGGCTAACGCAGCCGCACTCGCGCCATCGATCCGCGATCGCGTCAGAATATGCCAAAACTGCGGGTCACTGGCCTGCCGGCGCTTACTTTCCAAAGTCTTCCGCGTGCGAGGCTTTGCGCGATCGCTGGAAGTCCGGTTGCGGCCGCTCGCGCTGGACAGCAGAAATTACCGCAGTGGTCATTCAACGCCCATAGCGGTCACCGCCTGCGGAGCGGCTTAGCACAAATGGTTTTTTAGTTACCGCTCGCGGGCTGATCCTGATCGGCTCCGTTATGACTCTGCGGCCGCGATCGCTAACCAAAAAATCCTCTGCCTTATCGCGAGATGCGCATAAAGTCGTCTGAATCTGGCTTGTGAGATCCATAGTGGACCTCGTAGTCTCCTCCGAGGTTTGCCGCAACATGTGCGGCCATCTCTTCTTCCGCGTAGATTCCGCCAAAGTGCCAAGGCGAATTCTTTACCAACGCGAAGCCGAGAACCCAGCCCTGGTTATCCGGGTCTGCGGGTAACGAGGTGAAGTCGGGCAATACGGCATTGGCGAACTGGGTGAACTCACGCTCTGCGGCCTCGTGCGCATCGAAGTTGGCCGGACTTGTGCGAAACACTTGACGTGAATCGGCCGGATAGAAGACTTCAATATAAACCTTGCCAGAAGCGACGTCGGTAACGCTTTCGCATCGGTATTTCGTCATTCGCATTCTCCTTGTTTGAACTTTCACAGCGTGCCTGCCTGATCCGGGTTATTCCGATCAATACGAGACAGGCTTACTTGGGACAAAGCTCGTCGCGTGAAGAAGGGCCGTGCTGGCTCGTTGGCATTCTTCCATCTCGACCTTCGAGAGTGCCCCAACTTGCTTGAGGTGTTCCGTGCAACGCTTATTGGTTGCCTGCGCCTCCGGCAAATTATCCGCATACCATTCAACGCTATGCGCAGACGCGGTGAATGGCATGACAGCAGCTAATGAGATAACCGCAATCACCGTAGATTTCATTGCATGCTTTTCCTACAACTCGTCGTTGGCAAGCCACGTGAGAGCGCCGTCGCGTTAGTCACGCTACCCTTAGCGGCTCGCAACACGCGCTTCATCACAAGGCCGCGATCACGGCCGACGCTGTGCTGAGCCCCAAGGCTATCGCTGTCGACACCGCGGCGATCGCGTTCAAGCGCCCGATCTCCATGCTCGCACGGACCTGCGCTTCCCACGTGGCTTGATTCGCTCGGAACTGCTCCGCATGCCAGGTAAGCACTTTGAGATCCAACTCAACCGGTTCGATCGCGTTTGTATCGTAAGCCTCGCCTTCGTGCAAAGCTAGTGGCACGCGTGCCGAGCGCAGCCAATACCACGCCGCAATCAGGCCCACGATGAGCCCCGCAATGGCAAGTGCGATCGAGATCGGATGCGATATGTTCGTGAGCCCTTGGTTCATCTGATTGTGGCGTTCCCTTTTCCGTGTCTTCGTTACGACACCACTTTCACCCCGGCGCGTGCCTCGACCAGCGTATCGACAGCGCTTTTCGGAAGGCCGTTCCAAACCATAAACTGCGCGCCTTCGTCCTTCTCAGCGTGACGATGACGAACAAGGAACACTTGGCGCTCATAGTCGTGATGGCGCAGCGAATCGGACGCAAAGTCTCCCGAAGGCTTGAAAGAATGACGCGACTGCATAACGTTGCCAGGAAGATCGTAGGTCTCTCCGTCAGCAACGCCACCGATGAACAGAATTTCCATTTCAATAAACCTTGTATGTCGGCTACCGGCCGTGGCGGGGCGCTCTCGCGCCAACTGATTCTCCGTTGGCACGGTCGCGCATTGCCTTTATCGCGAACGGCCCGGATCAAGAAAGCTACGGAAACGTCGCCTATTTGACTCGAGTCAATTCGGCACTTCCACCCATAGTAGGCATGAGCAAAGTATCGTGCTCTTTGTCGTAGCCGACATTCGCCGTACCGAAACCTGTCGCAACCTGGAGCACGCCGTTCTGATACGTCGCCGGGATTTTGTCGGTTTTCGTGCCGCCAACCAAATAGTTCGGATGTGTGTCCACAATCAAAAAGCCATCTCCATTGTTGGAGATTTCCACGGTTTCCTTCCGCCCTTGACTTTCCCATTTGCCGACAAACTGGTCACGGTCTTTCTTGCCGCAGCCGCCAAGAATCACGACAACGCCGACAGCTAGCGAAACAATAAAACCCCGAAGCATTTTTTTCCCTTCATGTTGTAGCCGGCGGCCGGCCGGTGCGGGGCGCTCGCGCGCCGGTTGTTTTCCTGTGTGGCCCGCGCGCCGGGCGCGCGCGCTTTTCCTATTTGTCTCACAGTGCTAATACTTCAGACTCGTGCACTGAATGCCACTCAAGATTTGCTGTTTGACATTGGCATGGCATTGTGTGGCTGTCTGCTCAACGACCTGTTCCATGTCCCGCAGACCGGCTCCTTTGTTGGTGTACACACATCGAGATGACGCGCTCGTACCGTAGAATTCATAGACATCAAGAGACACCTGCCGGGGGAAATCTGGACGTGGTGTAGTGCACGAGACGACAACAGTCGGCAGTGCGTCTGCCGCACTAGCGCTCATGTTCGCCAGTAGCGCAGGGATTGCTAGAGCACAGATTGTCAACATGCGCATGGTGCGTCCTTCTTTTCCTACGTTTTCGAGTTCGAAGCAATCGCCGTGCGGATTCGAACCTTTTTGTCGCGGAGATACGTGGCGGTTTGTCGAACACCAACCTCAATCTGCCAAATCCCAAGCATGATCAACACCGCTCCAACGCTGGCTTGCCAAACCGCCGACATACCGACGACATACCACGCAACGAATGCAAGCAGCCCCCCCCAACGCGACGCAGACGCAGCCCATAGCGATTCCAGATATCAACCACGTAAGCGCGCCGTGAACCGGGATCGGATTTCCGTCACTGTCGAGGGTTGCGCTGTCGAAGCGGTCCCACGTTTCCATAAGCGATCGCCAAAATTTTCGCGGCTGCATTTCAATTTTCCTTGTTGTGGCCAGAACCGATTTTCCGATTGTTTAACGTCTCGGACGGACACCATTGCGCGCACGCCGGATCGCAGCGCGTGCGTGCTGGCGCGCGCTAACCTGATTTAGTCCAGTGTTCAAGCAGACAAGCACAACCGCGCACACGGCACACACGCTCGCCAAAACGCCAGCGGGGATAAGGGAATATCGAATCATCATGTCGCTTGGCACTTCGACAAAGCTCGGCATTCCGAACGCCCACACCGCCGCGCCGATCATCCCCAAAATGGCCGCGCCCCACATGGACAGCATGCAAAGCATAAATAGGACAAAGCAAACCCAATAGAGCACATTCACGGCTCGGCTGTTGTCATCGACGGTCTGGTCCATATGCTCTTCCGGTGTGTCTGGCTAGTGTTTCGCGGTTGCACAATAACAAACCCTTTGCCTGACGGAACGTAAGCCGCCCGACCACGACTAGATTTGAAGCGCAGCTTGGGTTGGCGCGACCTTGATTGCACCAAGCTTCTTGCCAACTTGGTCCATCGCGGAAAGGTATTCTCTTAGCTGTGGTTCGATTAGCTTCATTCCCTTTTCGGTCTGCCCTTTTCTCGATGGCAGCAATTGCGTGAATGCACTGTTGTCCCGTTGAACGACAAGTTGTTGGGCCTCGACGTATGATCGGTGCGCGTAGTTCCGATACGTGCGAGCCTCGAACAGCCACGCGGAATTCTCAGCCTCCGATAACACCGCATACGCATTCGCACATCGAGGTTCACCCTTCATCTTGCTCTGCACCTCCTCTGGCCTTAACCGCTTTGGCTTCACTTCAAGATGATAGAAGCTATTGGCCCAGACGTGCATCAAATCGTAAGCGGCCATCAGCTCCCAGAAGAAGGCGCGAATGCGGGCATACAGCTCGACATTGCTCTGCGGGTTATAAGTCGTTGTCAGTGGGACGATCGCTTCAAGATGCATCTTTGCGGCCGCGTACGCTGCAGCGGCCAGATCGTGATGATCCTCGGATCTAGTCCGTTGAATCTCCCACGATTCCTCAAACTTTGCCATGTTCTGTTTTCCAGTTTGGCCCACGCTAACGGCGAGAGCGCTTTTCCGATTCGGTCTATTCATGACCGCCGTTTATGCGGTATATCGTGTTGTCAACATCCACTTGCGCTTGTTTCAGGCGCGTACACAGGCTTTCCAGCTCTCCTTGGTCGCCGCATTTGCTTTCGTTCATCGCCAACTGAATCTGCTCGTTCGCGGCCCGAGCAGCCGATAGCTGCGGCTCCTTATCGGCGTCGGCCGTTGTACGTTGGTTAAGACCGAATGCGATAGCAGCGACGAGTGCAAGGATGTAA
>NZ_JARESO010000128.1:0-6601 GCF_046030175.1 Paraburkholderia sp. RL17-373-BIF-A | reverse complement strand
TATCGCGCGTTCAGCGGCGTTGTTGTCGATTTCGACGCCGCCATCATCGACATACGGCGTCAGCGCCGCCCACTGATTCAGCGCGTAGTTGATGGCTTTGGCGGTATCGCCTTTCTGCGACACCGTGCTCAATGTCGAACGCAGCCAGATCTCGAACGCATCGAGTAACGGACGCGCCTGCTCCTGCCTGACACATCGTCGCTCGTCGGGTGGCTTGCCTCGAATCGCGGCCTCGATCGCGTACAGTTCGGCGATCCGGCGCAACGCTTCAGTGTTGACCTCGTTCCTGCGTGCGACGAACAGATCATGGAATTTGCGGCGCGCGTGCGCCATGCATGCAGCCTCGCGCACATCACCACCTTCGTAGATCGCGTTGTATCCCGCAAACGCATCAGCCTGCAACGTTCCCCTGAAGTCCTTCAGATGGGCTTGTGGATATTCACCAACTCGTGTGGGACTGTATGCGAACCAGACCGCCGGCGCCTCCTTCGAACCAGCCGGCCGGTCATCCCGAACGTACGTCCAGAGCCGGGCGGTACGGGTCTTGCCGTTCCCAGGCTCGAGCACCGGTACCGGCGTGTCGTCAGCGTGGATCGTCGAGGCCGCCATCACGTACCGTCGAATGACATCTACGAGTGGTCGGAGCAACGCACTGCACTGGCCGACCCAGTCCGCGAGTGTCGAACGGCTGAGCTCGACACCGTCGCGGGCGTAAATCACTGACTGCCGATACAGGGGAAGGTGGTCGCAGAATTTGCCGACCAGAACGTGTGCGAGCAACCCGGGGCCCGGCATGCCGCGATCGATTGGCCGGCTGGGCGCGGCGGCTTGCACAATGCAGTCGCAACAGGTACAGGCCTTCTTGAGCCGCCGGTGACGGATCACCCGCCAATGCCCCGGTACATAGTCGAGTTGCTCGGCAACGTCCTCGCCAAGGTCACCAAGTGCTCCGCCACATTGCGGACAGCACGCATCATCGGGCTGGTGAACAACGTCTTCACGCGGCAGGTGCTCCGGCAGTGGTTTGCGTCCTGTCGGATTGCCGGCTTCAGGGCGGGGCCGCTTCGGTGCGTCGACCGCCGCCGCGCCGTCGTCGGCCTGCAGATCTTCGAGGCGTAGTTCCAACTGTTCGATCTGGCGATCAATCTTCTCCGACTTGCGTCCGAACTGCATGCGCTGGAGCTTCGCGATCCACAGCTTCAGGTGCTCGATCTCGAGCGCCCGGTCGGAGGGCGTCTTCTGGAGCGTCGTCACGGTGTCGCGCAGATTCGCAACATCATCTTCGCGCTCGCGTAACGCTGCCTCACGCGCCAACACGAGTGCCTTCAAGGCCTCGATGTCGTCCGGAAGGGTAGCGTCGCTGGATGCCATGCAGGCAGTTTACGCGCGTGCATTGCGCTACGCGCGCGTTGTCACATACGTTTACAAAGCGCTGCGGGGTCGGGTTGCTTCGACAGGCTGTCGCCAGTCGAATCCTTCGAGCAGAAGGCCGAGTTGCGCACTGGTCAGCGAAACAACACCGCCGTCAGCACGAGGCCAGGCAAAGCGCCCACGCTCCAGGCGTTTGGCGAACAGGCATAGCCCACCGTCACGCCAGTACAGGCATTTGATGAGGTCGCCACGTTTGCCCCTGAACACGAAGATGTGGCCAGAGAATGGATCCTTCGCCAGTACGGTCTGCACCTTCGCGGCTAGGCCGTCGAAGCCACAGCGCATATCCGTAAATCCGGCGGCAACCCAGATTCGCGTGTTAGCCAGCGGACCGATCATCGGCTCAGGCACTGGATCACCACGCGCAGCGTGTCGGGATCAACACTCCCTTCAACGTGCACGTCCCCTCGTGGCAACTGAATCCGGATTATGCCAGGCGACGGTGCTGCCGGCGGACATGCCGCCGCCTCGTCGACGCTGCTATCGTTGACCTCGTTCACGGTGACTGGCAGCAAGGCGCATTCGCGTCCGTTCACGCCAAGTCGCCCATCCAGATACTGCTTGCGCCAGTCGAACACCTGATTCGCGTTCACTTCGTGACTGCGTGCAATCTCCGCCACCGAACGCCCACTGGATAACGTCTCTTCGACGATCTGGCGTTTCTCGTCCACGGTACGCCGGCGATACTTCCGGGCGCCTTTGACTTCGGTGAATTCGGTCACTGTGTCCATGATTCCCTTGTGGACACAGTCACATTTGTGCCCCGGGAAAGCATGGCGTCGCCTTCATCGGGCGTCTATACGGTCACGGTCGGACGGTTACGAATGATCCGCCTCGAAGCCACGCCCAGCAATCATCTTTCCAAGATCGCGCGGGCTAGGCGAGTACGCGAGTACGCGCACGCACAGCGCACAGACAGCAGCATCACGTTCACCAGGTCGCGCAGTTCGTCGTAGCCATCGTCGGTTTGCCGCTTTCATCCGGCGGAACCCGAGGCGCGCAGGAGCTAACGCATCGAGAGCGCTCCGACCGCGCCCTCGCACAACCCGAACCCAGACGCGGACATCGTCGGTGGATCCCGGCCGTCGCGATGCGGCTACGCTCGCCCTCAGTTCCAAGTAATTCTATTCAATGTGACAGATCTACCGCTTACGAACATTCCGTCAAGCGCGTCGAGGAACTATTGCCATGGATTGTTACCGGTCAGCTTAACTACGAGGTCGCCTAACTCGAGGCGACGCGTTCCACTGTTCGACATCAACATATTGTCAACAACGGTTGCTGTCGGACGGTTACGCAACCCTGTGGCAGCGTTTGTACCTCACTGACGACCGACCTCCTATCTAGAAAAAAACAGGGAACGCTTCAGCTTGCAAAGAAACTGGTGGATCTGTGGATTCGAGTAAGGGATGCCCGGGACGAGCCCGGCAAAATCGTAGTTAGGATGGCGCTCCGCGAACTCGAGTGCGCGTTGAATGCCGGCCCGCTCGCCAGGTGCGTAAGATTCAAGGAACCGCGAAGCCTCGTCTGCGTCAAGTCCAGCGAACGACAGCGGTTCGTGCATGCCATCCATAATGGCGACCGGGATCCTCAAGAACAACGGAAAATTCTGGGGAGGATTCATATTCAGACTTCAGTCGAAGAAATGAATGCTCCGGCACCAAGACGCCGGAACCTGTCGACAACTTGCTGGTGTTGTCCGACCGTCGGCCGATAGTGGCCGCTGTTTCGCGTAACTCTCTTGAGCCGACCATTAACGACTTCCAACGTACCCGCGCCGGCGACCGGCGCCCCGGCCAAGAAGGACGAGTGATGAAATTTGCCAACTATCTCGTTACACGAGGCGAAGATGCGCCCGTCGTGGTCCATGACGAATATTGCCCCGCCTGATCGCGTGGTGTCGAAGAGTTTACCGTCCGCAATGTGTAGAAGGCCGCTGTTGTCGACGGTTAGCTCAAACTTCGCTCGTTCCGCTGGCGAGAGGTAGCGCACCTTCGTGCCCCACACAAGTCCTTTTTCCTCGCCCACGTACACTGACAACATCCCCGCCCGCTTGGCATAAAGCGCCTTTGTCGGCGCTGGACAGACGCCCGACCGCTCGGCAATGTGAGGGTCGGCGTCACGTTTGGAGAAACTCTTGATGGGTTCGTTCAGTTCATCCTTGAGGCGAGCATGAAACTCGCCCATGCTCATCCGCCGAAGTGTCACACACGGATCATCACGATCATCACCAAAATGAACCACTATATTTCGACATTTCTCATGATCATCCGTCAGACCATCAATCTCCCGAATATGCACTGGATGTCCGTTTATAGCAAACGATGTGTAAGTATCGTCGTAATTCCCCTCCGAAGTCATCATCCATTGATCAATGGTCTCTCAACAATTCCTCGACCGCCGCCATTTTGCGATCTAGAAACTCCGTTCTAGCAACAGCATAAATTCCAAAGGTCAACATTGAAAGAATCAGGTCTTTGAATCGCCATGCATTGTCAACATCTCCGCTTCGCAAGACGATGTTCCGATGTGTGGCGACGGAGCGGTCGTCGGCATTTGCGAACCCAGCGAAAGCTCTAACAAGAGTATTGGATGTTACCGTCGACGACATATATGGGGTCTCTAAATTATCATATCCATTACCTTGATGCCGGAAAGGATGATGTGGCAAAACACAACTCCTGAAGCTCATAATCGATTTGAGAATACGTCTGTAGCCCGTTGATCGGCTCCACGGTGTCGTTCAGGTATCTGCTCTGCCGCGATCTTGATGGGCGTTTCTCGCGCGGCATTGATCGCCAAGGCGGTCAGATCCGCGCCACCCGGGTCCACAGTAATCATCGCGGGGGCGTTCCGGTCGAAGGCTCTCACTAAGTAGCGACCCGCACTGCCGCCTTGCTCAGTGCGCGCGCAACTGGAAATCGGCGGTGTAGCGGCCCTTGTCCACGGTGCTATACAGCAAATTCCAACTGCATGGATCCTGACATGGCGGTGGGTAGACTCGGGGAGGTTCCCAAGAGTCTCTCGCATAGTCGTGCGTTACCTCACGATTTACACTGTTCCTGCTTCCCAACCTGCACCCCCAGATACTGTGTGCGAACCGTCGCGGGTACGCGACGTACCAGCGCACGCGCAGCGTGGCTATGTCCAACGGGCAGTGCAACTGCTTGAGCGCCTTCGTCGCCCGTCAGGCAGCGTCTTGCCGAGCGCAGATCCATCCCACCGATTCAGTCCCCCTCAGCTTTCCTTTTCTCGGGACCGCCCCGCCAAGAATCGTGTCGCTCCAGATCACATCTCTTAGGTCCGATTCAGACAGGTCCCAGCCGCTCGGGTTCGTCCCTATGAGGTCCGCTCCGCTCAGATCCACGATCTCCCGTCGTGGCGACTCTTGCTTGGCAGGCGGGACACCATTAGCGATCTCTGTAGGGGTAGTCGCGTGCCGAACAACTTCCTGCTCAAGAACTGCCCGCAACGGATCAAGCGTGCCATCACGGATCGCAGAGGAGTCAGAGATCGCGTCTGTTGCTAGAGTAATCCGGTACTGTGCCATTCTTCCTTGCATCTTCAAGAACCGTCAGCTATCCGCCATGCAGCAACGGCACTGAGACGGTGCGCTCGCCGCAACGCTCCTCAGCGGATGCTGCTCGATCGAGGACGTTTCTTGTGAAGGTCCACTACCGCCCGCCTCACGGCATTTTCTTTCTGGCTGCCCAGGAACGACCCGGCCTAGGAACGTCTATTGAAGAACGCCCGACCAACGCTTGTGCGTCACAGCAGACTTAACGACGGCGACTTAGGTTTTACGCTGGTCCAAGCATGCTCGCATCTGCAGTTGTACGCATTCTCAATTCTTCCGACATTTTCGAAAAATTGCATCATCAAGTGGCCCCGGACTTCACCGTTCTGTCGGCAATGTCAAGTCGACTGCGCGAGCGGGTAAAAATGGCGCAATGGAGAAATAGGTCGCCCTTTTGCGGTTTCGTTTCCCGGCATCGGTCAGCAGCTGCGGTGCGTTGGTACAACGACTTTGACCTGGACCGGCACATCGACGGAGAGTGGGAAACACCGATGACGATTCGCCAGAACAAATATGTTAACAACATCGTCGAGCAGGACCATCGCGCCATCAACCGCAGTTCAGACCCGCGAGGAGCTTCAAAAAGGACTTGCGGTGCGCGTGCATCATTGTGTCCGGCACGATGTCATGCATATGATCAAGAAAGGGCAGATAAATGACTTCGGCGTTCAGCGCAAGGCGTGCCGACCAGTCCTTGTCGTATCGGGGCATGCTCGACCACCATCGCTATTGCGCGGAACGCTATCAACCAGCCTCGAAATGAAAGAAGATCCGGCACGGCTCGATATTCCCGACTCGGTGGACAGCGTGGGTGCAAACAGCGGACGAACTCTTGACACGATCAGCTCAAACCTGATGGTTGATTCTTTTTTCGAAAGATTGAGGCGGCCCGAAGGTGTAGTCTGGGGTAACTTCATCTGGCAAGATGCTAGGCGGGCTTGCGCGGCGTGTTCCCTCGGAGGAGCGACAGACGGAAGCGATTGGCACGGCTCCCCACATTTCGAAATTCAGATAGAGACGGCAAATGACAATAACTTCCTCCACCATCTCAAGGGCGTTTTTGAATGGCTCCTTCGTCGGCGGAGCAGACAGCTGTAACGGCATGGTTGCAAAGTCCGCCTCCTATGGCAACCCTAATGGTATCCGGGAGATTATCCTCTCGATCGTCACCGTCGGGATCTATTCCCTTGTCAAAGCATCAGAGATGGAACGGAAAGCACGCGAGATGGAGCAGGCCATAAAGGACCTCAACCGGCAAATTGGCGAGAATCCCGACTGCTACTATGCGAAGGTGTGTGTCGATGGCAAGTCGCTGGAAATTGAGGAAAGTTATAGCAGCCACACCGGTCGAGCGTATTTGTGTATCTACTTAGACTCACGGGAAGTCGGCAGGCTTGAAAATACCAACTTCACATCACTCAAACAATGTCTGGAGGAAGAGATTGACCGGATTAAGCCGGCGTATGTCAGTCTGTAGAGATTCCGAAGATGGCGGGTACGAAACGTACTGTGGCCGTGCGACGCTGAGAAGTATGCATCTGGAACCGTTGCAAAGGGAAACGAACAAAGATTGCTTGCCCACGGGAATTTATC
>NZ_JARESO010000127.1:0-6670 GCF_046030175.1 Paraburkholderia sp. RL17-373-BIF-A | reverse complement strand
AGCCTGCCAAGGTGGTCCGCCGCCCGGTACACGGGGTCACCCTGCGCCGCGCTACCGAACCGCTGCAAAGCGACATTTGCGCTCACGCGTCCCGAGTGAATCGACGCGACGAGGCGCAGCAGCTCCTATCAGCACCGGGCTACAGCTACGAAATCAAGCCGCGCCCTGCCGATCTGGGCGGAGGCTGGCATCTGCTGCTTCTTGAAGACGGCACGGAAGTCGGCGGCGCGTGTTCCCCGCCGACGCTGATGCCGGATCCGCAAGCCGGCATGGACTGGCGGAGCAATCACCGGGGCCCAGCGTGGGCATTGGTTAGGCAGAGTCGGCAGTGCACGGCCTCGCGACGCGTGGGATGCCTACCTTCAGCAGTCCGCACACGACGACGCCCCTCAACAAGGCCATGCCATGGCTCGAATGGCGAGCAAACCAGTAAGAGACCCGGCGGTTGTCGCCACGCGGGATATGGAGACGGGTAGGTTCCTGGTCGGATACGCCCGTGCTGGCAGTTCTTGGTCTGGTACTGACGTGCACCTTCGCCTGATCCATCAAAAGTACAAGGGTTACCCGACGCACAAACTTTTCTTGCCATCGAAGAAGCTGACATCGATGCACGACGACTTGATTTGGATGACTGAGGCCGCCGCCTGTGAAGTTGCACATCCACCGTGACATGGTGGCAGCCTCTTTAAGCGTTCTAGCAACTAATGATAGAAGCGCGAATTTCGCTCAGGCTCACTGGTCGAGACTGACACCACCGCGCTCATGTGGCCAGAGCCCACCTGCCAGACATGCAGGCCAATGAGCTTTCGCCACGGTCTTCGATGGCGTGGTGGGGCACGTTCGCTGTCATGCGCCGGTCCGGATAACGTCGTGCAGAATCGCAACAGTGTCGCGAGATGATCAATCACCGACGCCGTCTGGCTTTATGCCCGGCCGCGGCGATAGGCCGGGCGGTGACGTGCGTCGCCCGAATCGCGTACTGACCCGTCTGCAGGGCATGCTCATTCGGGCGTCGGTTCGACTTGCAACACCCGCTTACCGCTGCGAGCGCTAACCATCGACGTCCAAAAGAGGTGATGTCGAGCCTCATGCTTTCCTCGCCACGGCGGCCAACTGTCTCAGGCGCCGCGCGAGCGCCTTTGATATGACTGGCGCTGGATTGTTGCAGGACGCCGAAGCTGCAGCACTTTCGCGCAGGAAAAGTGCGCATTCGCGCGCGACGACCTCGCGTTCGTTGTCAGATGTGATCATGTGGTACGAGTCGTCGAGCCAGATAGTGCGAAGAAATGACGCCCCGACGTTCGCCACAACGTAGCGCGCGTTATGCGGGCTGGACGTCTCATCGTCAATCGCGTGAATGATGAGGCAGTCGGTGCTTATCCTCTTCAGCTTCCTGCGTACCGAGTTTGCAAGCCGGCTCGCTTCGTGAAGCGCTGGCATCGCAATGGACGCGGGCCCTACTTCACTGATTCCGTCTCTCTGCATCGCGCGTGCAATCTTCGAGCGCAACGCCTCGTTGCGCAGGCCATATGGTGCGGTCTCGCGATAACGGTCGCGCGAGCGCAATGGTGTGTAATAGGCGTAGTCGAGCAGAAATCGATACCAAGGGATCGCCCAGCCGTCATAGCTGAGTGTGATCGACAACAGCATCAACGCGCGCGCGCTCGGGCGCTCTAGAGCGACGGCGGCGGCCAGCGTCGCGCCCATGGAGAGGCCGCACACGGAAACATGCCGGTGTCGCGCGGCAAGCGCGTCAAATTCGGCGACGGCTGCGCTGATCCACTGTTCCATCGGTACATGTCCGGTGCCGGCGCTGTAGCCACGAAGTTCTGGCGTGTGAGTCGCGAAGCCTTCCTCGCCGAGCGTGCGAGAGAGGAACCGCAATTCCGCTGGAGAACTTGAAAGGCCGTGCAAAATGAGAGCAACATGATCGTTGCCCGGAGCAGCCGGAAATTGAGAAGGGTTCATAGTCAGTCTTCCGCCCGAAGGATCAGAAATTCGCCGGACGGGGTAATGAAGCGTTCGCACACACATTCGACTGCGTGCCAACCGTGTCCGCTCGATAGAAAACGCATGCGGTAGTGACCGGGCACCAGGCGGTTGTTCAGACGCGCGAGATCATCCTGATGCACTTGCGAATGCCTGGCGCCGTAAGCGATACCCGTAATAAACGATTCGTTGTCGACGACTCCCCCAGCCGCAGAGGTTGCCTCCGCCGCGACGAAGCCGCCGGGCGGCGCGCTTGTTGCCGGATCGAGCGCCTTGATTAGAATGAGCGATCGGTTGTGCTGCGCGATGTGATGCAGCATGCGATGCATTTCATCCGTGGCGCGACGCGCGAGCAGGCGTTCGTTATCGCCACGCAGCAGCATTTCATAGCGCGAGTGCGCTACGGACGCCAGCAGTTCGGCACGATACTGCGCGCGTCTCAAGCGCTCGACCAGCGTGATGACAACAATCGTAATGATCGTGTACGAGAGCAGCAGGCGGATATCCGACGCATCAATGATGTCGATGCGTTCGTAGGGAGGGACGAAAAGGTAATCCGCGAGACAGAGTCCCGCCAGCATCACGCAGAGTGCAGGCGCGAGGCCACAGTAATACTCTACGAGCACGGCGGCGATAAGAAAGGCGGTGCCTGGCATGATCGGGCCGAGCAGCGGGTGAAGTATCGATCGGATGGTGGCGGCGGTAAAAAGTGCAGCCGCCGCGATGATCCACCGTTTGCGGCCTCGCGAAGCCCACCGTCGAGAGTTTTTGACTTTCATTCGTTTTATAAAGCGACGTGACGTTTTCCTATAAGCCGGTCATTGTGCCAGACACGTTTCTGACAATACCCGCTATCTCAGGCAAAGTTTGGTTAAACGGTAGGTTCCCTACATGGGATGGCGGCAAGCGGGGCACGGCGATTGGCGTATCGAGCTGGCGATTGTCCTTATAGTGGCGACAAAGCTGATAAAGCCCCGCAGGCGAGACGAAGCATGCGCCTACTCACCTTTTTATGCTTTGCTGTCGCCGCCTATCTGAGCGCGGCGCTCTCGCTGTTTGTGATGCAGGACCGCTTGCTGTTTCCGTCCACGCCCGACACAGCTGATCCGCGCACGCTCATTGGCTTGGGTAACCACGTCGACGCGTGGAAAGCGCAAGGCGGGTATGTAGATTCAGTGGCCACGGCCGTTTCTGGGTGATGGAGCAGGAAGCGGGACCGGTGAACTAGGCGCCGTGGGATCCCGCGCCCGGCTTGTTGCGGCTGTCGGCCTACTAAGCGTTCGTGCGCGGCGCGGAACTGGTGTCGTATTTCCGCTGGCGTCAGGCGCTGTTTGCGCAGGGGCAGATGCATTCGGGCCTGCACCTGCCCGACGACACGCCGTCGCCTGGCGGTCGCGAGGTGGCGGGTGCGACGCGGGAAGTCGAGGAGTCTGCGGAGCTGTTGGCGCTTGCGCAAAGCGGGCCGGCGCACCCATCGCTCTCTACGAGACACAATGGATGTTCGAGATCCAGCGCCACACCAAAGGACTTCGACTATCAGACGCTCGCGTTCGAGTACGATGCCGCGATAGCGATCGTGATCGAACGCGGACACGTGGGCATGTCCGGTGCGCGCATAGCGGGCCTTGTCGGCTTCCGCGAGCGCAATCACTTCGGTGCGGGCAATTGGGTAGCCGTCCCACGTTGCCACGTCGATGCTGCCGTTCGAGGCGAAGCGGTAGTGATCGAAGGTGGTGAAGAAGCCCATGAAGTTGTGCAGCACGTCTGCATGCGGCGCGTGCCGCCGCACTACCTTGGCCTGTTCCCGATGGAAACTCGTCACCTCGTCGGACATGAAACGGCGGAAGTCCAGCAGATGTACCGGGTTCGCGTCCGCCGGCGTGTGGTTCGGCAATTCGATCGAGTCGAACGACGGATACTCCATGCTCCAGAACACGTTGCCCCAGCGCGTGTTCAGTTCGCCGACGGTCTCGTAGCGGCGCGCGAGCCATCCGCGAAACCGCCGGCGAGCCGCGCTCGAATAGCTCGGCACGGTCTCGTGACAGCCGAGTTCGTTATCCGTTTGCCACGCGACGACGGCCGGATGCGCGCCATAGCGCGCGGCCATTGCTTCGGTGATGCGTACGCATTCGCGCCGGTACGGCTCGCTGCAAATGTCGTAATGACGGCGCGAACCGTAGTTCCATGTCGTGCCGTCGGCGCGCACCGGCAGCATGTCGGGAATCGCTTCGACGAGCCACCTCGGCGGCGACGCCGTCGGCGTGCCGAGCACGATTTTGAGGCCCGCGCCCGCAAGTGTGTCGATCGCCCGGTCGAGCCATGCCCATTCATAGACGCCCGCGCGCGGCTCCATGCTGCTCCATGCGAATTCGGCGATACGCACGTGCGTGATGCCCATGTCGACCATGCGTCGCGCGTCGTCGGCCCACATCGTGTCGGGCCATTGTTCGGGGTAGTAGCAGACACCCAGTTGCATTGTCGTGATCTCCAGAGATCGGTGTTGTGCCGCGCTGCGCTCGCACGCGCGGTCTACGATTTGCGACCGCTCAGCCCTTGCTGGCGTCGAAAGTGAGTCCGGCAACGAAGTGCTTCTGCATCGCCAAGAACATGAGCACCGACGGCAGCGCGGCCAGCATCGAGCCCGCCGCGACCAGGTTCCAGGCGGTCGTCCATTAGTCTTTGAGCGCGGCGACGGCGACGGTGATCGGCGCGGCGTTGTCCCCTTGCGTGAGGCACAGCGCCCAGAAATAGTAGCTTTCGCGGTAGTACTTGATGGCCTGGTCGTACATGTAGTACGCGAGGACGGTGGAGCTGTCGAAAGGACCACCGCCGCTCATCACCGAAATCAGATCGAAGCTGCGCGATGCACCGATTACCGTCAGCACGACCGCCATGAAGGTGGCGGGGCGCAGTTGCGGAAGAATCACGTGCCAGAGCAGGCTCCAGCCTTTCGCGCCTTCCATCCGTGCGGCCTCCGCGACTTCCGGATTGATGGAGGTCAGGCCTGTCAGATACAGCACCATGCAGTAGGGCGTTTGCGGCCATAGCGCGGCGAAGACGATGCCGAAGGTCACAGTGCGCGGGTCGCCGAGCACGGCAATGCCGTGTCCGACTATCAGCTTGAGCAGACCGAAAGCGGGATCGTAGAACCAGCTGAACACGAGTCCCACCACCACGCTCGACAGGACGAACGGCGCGAAGCACAGCGACTTCACCACGCGCATGCCCTTGATCTGCTGGTTCAGATACAACGCGAAAAGCAAGCCGAGCGGCCGAGCGAGCAGGAAGAACACGAGCCAGAGCAGGTCGTTCTTCAGCGCGAGATAGAACGTGTCGGCGTGGAACAGCTCGACGTAATTCGCAAGACGATGAAGGTCTCGGGCGTCATGCCGTCCCAGTTGTAGAAGCTGAGCGCGCCTACCGGTTACGCCGCAGCGCTGGGATCCGAAGCCTTCGTTACTGGTGGGCGGTGCGGAACAATCCGCGCCATGCTCCAGTTGCGACGACCTTGATGTCGCTTCAGGCGAATAGAATCAAACGCTACCGACAGATGGATGAGGCGTTCGCCGCGCCATCGACCGATATCAGGCTCCGAGGTTTCATCCGCTTAGCGTGCTTTGTGCTCCGTTTTTTGAAGCGATTCCTGTGTGGCCCGGGCAGAAAATACGGTTCTATCTCATCAAGACATTCGCAATTTGCTTAACTACTACACGAGGCAAATCTCCAGCCGCTGTGGGAGAGATATGTTGGTCGCACGAGACGCGTTCCTCATTTCGACGGAATTGGAGGTTCTCACACGGCAGACACAACATATGGTCTCCGCGTCGCAATGCACCGCAAGAGGCTCGTTGATTGCGCGCTTGCGAGCTCATACTGAAGATTGGTCCGCTGCATCCAGACTACCGCGGACCGCCTGCCCTTTCGCTTCAGGAAGTGGCAGTGCATGGATCTGGCCGGCGAGGGCTGCTATAGGCTGTCCGGTCACTTCGACTTCGCGAGCGGTCGCCAGCAGGCTTTCAAAGGCCAATGCCGGTTCCCTCCAGGTAGCTCATCGATCTGGCCGGCGAGCGCAACTGGGAGGTGGCCTTTCCAGTCGCGTTGAGTTTGTGGACATCCTCGAGCAGGACCATCGCGCCATCAAACGCCGTATCAGACCGATGACGAGCTCCAAGGACTTTCGGTGCTCGTGCATCACAGGAACGGGCAAATGAAAGAAGCCAGTATTTAGCGAACGGCGGCCGAGCAATGCTATTCGCTGATGATGTGACAGTCCTTATCATACGGGGCGTGCTCGCCACCCATCGCTATCGCGACTGAACCAGTGTGCCACGTACCAGCGCACGCACAGCAGGATCATGTCCACCAGGTAGTGCAGCCGCGTGAGCACCTTTGCCAGCCCGTGTGGCCGCGTGCGTCTTCTTCGTCGTAACCATCGTTGGTTTGCCACTTTCATCGCGGAGGACGAATTGAGTCCGTCGCCTTGGTGCAACTCGCCCGGCTGAACAGGGCTCTGCCGAGCTAAGGTTTATAACAAAGTCAATTTTCGATGCTCCCGGCAGAACTCGATAGCTGGCTCGCCGCGAGACTATTAGCATGCAGTGTTGCTGCCCGATGTCAGGGTGGCGATCCTGTTACGCCTTGCCGGTGCGACGGGTCGGATCTATCCTGCCGTGCAACAACC